>CAWVUB010000001.1:0-68130 GCA_963933065.1 uncultured Acidimicrobiaceae bacterium
ACCCACGACCTCCTCGTCCCGAACGAGGCGCGCTACCAAGCTGCGCCACTACCCGCGTCAGCGGGCAAGGTTAGCGTCGGCCTTTGGGGACCGCTCGGGCTCTGTTCTTAAGCCGCGAGCGTTGCGCGTGCAGCGCGGCGTAGCAAAAGGGCGTCAAGCGGCTTGACCATCCAAGCATTTGCTTCTGCCTTTTGGGCCAAGAAGACATCAGCGTCACGATCCAACAACATCATGATCAACTGTGCTGGGATTCGCTCAGCTCGTTCCTCAAGACGTAGGTCCATACACGTAGCCATCCCCCCCATGTTTCCGATCTGGAGATCGAGTACCACCAGTACCGGGTCATGATCAGTTACGGCGGCCAGCACTGCAGCGCCTGCGTGTACCCGAATCACCGTGTGGTCACCACTAAGAGCTGCATCAACTTGGTCGTAGACATAGTCCGCGTCGGTGGCCACCAGAATGGACGACGGGTGAGGGGACTCAATCATTTGTTTAATCGTATAGGTGAGTCGACGACCGTTGCCGCCCTAGCGCGTCTACATTGCGTACTAAGGATTTCGATTTGTTAGGAGATGTCCCATGCTCGAGATCACAGTGGAACGACACGATGGTTATGTTCTGTGCCGGCCCGCCGGCGAAATTGATGCATTCACCGTGGCTCAGTTCCGAGAGGCGTTAACCGAACTCGCGGTTGAGTCTTTCGTCTTGGTTGACCTGTCGGACGTGCCTTTCATGGATTCTGCGGGCCTGGGTGCACTTATAGGCGGTATCCGTCGGGCCCGGGAGAATGACGGTGATGTGGCTGTGGCCTGTAACCGCCCTGCACTGACTCGGCTCCTGCACACCACCGGCTTTGACCGGATCGTGCCAGTGCGTGAGACTGTCGAAGAGGCGGTTTTAGCCCTCAGCCAGCCCGACAACTGAGCCGATTGAGAAACCCAAAGGGTTCGACCCGGGCTTGGACCCGTAGGCTTAGCCTTTCGAGTTTTTCTGCCAGCCCGTTTGACCGCTGTTGTTCTAGCAACCATCTTTCTTAACGCCCAGTGATACGCCTCCCTCCTTCCCCTGTCTATGCCCGCCGTGTCGTAGTTGTCTTGCTGACTGCTGCGGTTTTTTTGGGCTTGGGTGCATCAGCTGCTGTCGCCCACACCGAGCATGAAGGTGAGGCTGACCACCCTCCGGCTGTCGTTGATGTCGTTGAGGTCCAAGGGTTTTTGGATCCGGTTCTGGTTGACATGCTCGCCGACACACTCCAGTCACTTGATGCCACCGAGACCGTCGCCGTCATATTTCAGGTTGATAGCACGACTTCTGTAGTAGACGAAGCTGAACTGGTCCGACTTGCTGACCTCATCGTTGCCGCACCGGTCACCGTCTCTTTCTGGGTTGGACCATCGGGGGCTAGGGCTACCGGTCCAATGGCTCAACTAGTGGCCCTTGGTGACGACGTCGGCATCGCTCCTGGCGCCTACCTAGGTGATCTAGGTGATCCTGTCCTTGGTAGCCGCTTTGGCCCCGCATTCGGCCTACCCCTCGACACCGACCTTGTGAATCGGGCGGTGGGATACGAGGAAGCGATCGAACGCGGTTTAGCCCGTTCAGCTCCTGTTCTTTTAGAGCAGTTGGTGGGCGTGCCTGGCTTTAGGGTCCGGACAGTTGATAAAGATGGCCCAGTCATTGAGCCGGTGACTCCGACCCGCTTTCGTAAACTTGATGTGGTATCACAGTTCTTCCACACGGTGGCCAGTCCCGCTGTGGCCTATCTACTTTTACTAATCGGCATGGGGCTGCTTGTATTCGAGTTGTACACGGCTGGTGTGGGTATCGCTGGTTTCATTGGTGCTGGGTGCTTTCTCCTATCAACTTACGGGTTGGGCGTGCTTCCGGCCCGGGGTTGGGCCGTTGGAGTATTGGTTTTCGCCTTCCTAGGCTTCGCCATTGACGTCCAAGCTGGCGTGCCGCGACTCTGGTCGGTTATAGGGACGATCTCTTTGGTCTTTGGCTCAGTGTTCTTGTTTGAGGGCCAGTCGTTTTCATGGATCACGCTGGTCGTGGGCCTTTTGGGCACAGTTGCCGGGATGGTTGGAGGGATGCCGACCATGGTTCGAACTCGTTTCTCGACACCGACTATCGGCCGGGAATGGATTATTGGTGAGGAGGGGAAAGCCGAAGAAAGACTCTCGCCCAACGGGACTGTGCGTGTACGCGATGCCGTATGGAGGGCCACTACTAACCGGGCTACTCCAGTGGAGTCCGGTGGCGACATTCGTGTGACTGGTGTAGACGGTCTGTGGCTGGAAGTTGAGCCGACCGAGGGTGGGGCTCGCGATTATCGTCGCCGCTGATTCTTTCGTTTCACTCTTGTCTTGATCTAGGCGCGCGTCGTAGTTTCATTCCTGACAGCCTGATGGAGGGGCTGGTGGAATAGAGGGGGTGTGGAGTGTCGAGCAACGGCGACTTCCAGGAGTGGCGTGATAGGGCGGCGTGCCGGGGACCTCAGGCCACCGTGTTTTATCCACCGGACATTGGAGAAAGCCGTGGCGACCGTAAGCTCCGCGAGCTGCGAGCCAAATCAATCTGTGATGGTTGTGCAGTGGTCGCTAGGTGCCTTGAGTTCGCAGTAGATCGCGGCGAAACTCAGGGGATTTGGGGAGGAACCAACGCGTTTGAACGCCAAGCATTGATTGCTGTTTAATCGTGTGCCTGAGTAAGCATCTGATGCGCTATTCCCACTTTCTATGTGGAGAATCCCGTGGATCAGTTCAAACGTGTGGAAGACGCGGTCCAGCAATCCGGATATCGGCACGCCGGCGAGTCACACCTGTTCCGTCCAGATGAGCGAGTAGTGGCATGGTGTGCTTGCGAGTGTTGCCGGCTGCCTCCCGAAATGCTGAGACAGTGAAACCGTCAGGTTGTTTGGCCAGTATTTGGGCGGCCAACTCGCCAGCAGCCGTGATTGCAGAGGCTGCATAAAAGATCCCCTCCACCTCAACCACGTCGCCTCGCCGAACTAGTTCTCGTAGCTCACCTCGGTCGACACCATCGGGTTGCGGAGGAGTAAATGGTGAAGCGGTTAAGGCGGCCACGAATGGGTGGTTGGCGAGCGGATCGATGGCCCCGGTCGGCACCAGCCGACCTGTCTGGATCTCAGCGTCGCCGAGCAAGTGGGCGACAGCTCGTTCAAACTGCTCCAGTCCAGCGAGTTCCAGGCCCATGGGGCCGGCCGCGTGCATGGCGGTCCGAAGTCGTTCCACTGTTTCGTGGAGAACCTTTGGATCAACCACCCACTGGTCAACATCAGGAATCCGGTATTGGCCAGTTAGCCGCTCCAATTCGCTGGCATCGATCCATCCGCGTTCGGCGATCACCCTGTCCACAGAGCGATCTGGTTGGGCTAACGAGGCTCGCTGCACGGGGTCAACGTCTAGTACTTCACCTCCACCAACCGTCTCTGATCGTCCTGACTCACGTAGCACGAACCGGTCTCCAGGTAGTAGGGGTAGTGGGCGGGGTAGGTGGATACGCACCGACCCTTCACTGCCAGGTTCCAGGGCTTCGGGTCCGAGAATCCGCATTCGTACCGGATGCTCACCCGAGCCGAGGTAGACGACGTGGGCCCCGCGACGTGAAACGGGGTGGTCCAGGCGGTCCAGCACTTTCAGTGAGGCATCGAACACCATTGTGTGGTGCCACTGATTCGGTCGCACGAGCACGTCACCTCGCTCTACCTCGTCATGGGATACGCCCACTAGGTTCACCGCACATCGAGTTCCAGGCGGTAGTTCCTGATGACTGGCATTGTGGTTTTCCAGTGATCGAACCCGGGCTCCAGTCCCTATCGGGTAGATAGCGAGTTCGTCATTGACTCTTAGGGACCCACCAGAAAGGGTGCCGGTTACCACCGTGCCAGCTCCTCGAGCCGAAAAAGCCCGATCGACCCAAAGGCGTGGCCACCCGCGATCAATAGCGGTAGGCGTAGAGGCCACTAGATCTTCGAGTGCGACCCGCAAGTTCTCGAGACCGAACCCCGTGGGCGCATCAGTGGCCACAACTGGAGCGCCATCTAGGAACGTACCCTCAACCCGTTCTGCTATCTCCAAGCGGGCAAGTTCGACTAGGTCGTCATCGGCTGCACCAACTTTGGTGAGGGCAATTATCCCATGGCTAATCCCTAGCAATTCAAGTATTTGGAGGTGTTCCTCAGACTGGGGTTTCCATCCCTCGGTGGCTGCCACGACGAACAAGCAGGCATCAACGGCCCCTACCCCTGCCAGCATGTTCTTAAGAAACCGTACGTGGCCCGGAACGTCGACTAGCGACAAGGTTGCGCCTGATGGCAGGGTGGTGGCGGCAAACCCTAGGTCGATAGTCAAGCCGCGGGCCTTTTCCTCCGCGAATCTGTCCGGATCAGTTCCGGTTAGGGCTCGGACAAGGGTCGACTTGCCGTGGTCGACATGCCCGGCTGTGGCAACGACATGCACAGGATCAGCCGTTGGAGCCTGGGTCCGCGGCGGGCGTCAAACCTCTGATGGTCGCGGCGATCACAACATCGTCATCCGGATGAACGGTTCGTAGGTCGATGACCGTTGCATTGTTTGCTACCCGGGCAATCACCGGTGGTGATCCAGCTCGTAACTCGGCTACTCGGTCACCGGCCAGTATGAGGCCAACTGATGGAATTTCTACCCCCGGTAGCGTCCCTCCACCGGGGACGGACACGGTGTCAGCGGTGAGATGGGGAGCGATTTGATCCGCTCGTTTCCGCAGGTCATCAATCGGGATAGTGGCCATTCGCCAGAATGGGATCGCGTCGCCGTCACGGGCCAAGTAGGCCAGTGCCAGTTCCTGGAGCGACTGGAGCACAAGACTCCCTGGGCGCAGGGCCCGGGCCAGCGGATGGGCCGAACATGCTGCCACCAGGTCAGCTCGACCGGCGATAATCCCTGCCTGTGGTCCTCCCAGCAACTTGTCGCCCGAGAACGTCACTAGGGCCGCTCCGGCGTCGAGGGTCTGGCGGGCTGCAGGCTCGTCAGATAGCCATTTTGGTGGTCCAGCGTCTAGCCACGGGCACGCGGAGTCAAGCAGACCCGATCCGATGTCAGCCACCACTGGTACGTCAAGGCTGGCGAGTTCTGCCACTGAGACCGATTCGGTGAAGCCCTCAATCCGGTAATTAGACTGATGGACGGAGAGGGTTAGAGCCATCTCAGGATTTGAGTCAACGGCCCCCGAAAAGTCATCGAGGCGGGTTCTGTTGGTTGTCCCAACCTCCACCAGTTTGGCGCCCGACTGGTTCATCACATTGGGGATGCGGAACCCCCCACCGATCTCAACCATCTCACCACGTGATACGGCCACGCTCTGTCCAGCAGCCAAGGCAGCAAGTACTAGCAGAACTGCCGAGGCACAGTTGTTGACAACCATTGCCGCCTCGGCCCCACATGCGCGAGCCAGTAGGGCGGGAGCTCGGTCCTGACGAGACCCCCGGTTGCCGGTGGCCAGGTCAAACTCCAGAGTGGTATAGCGCTGGCCACCAGCCAAAGGAGGCCTCCACGGTGCGCGTCCCAAGTTGGTATGAAGTAGAACACCGGTGGCATTCACTACGTCGGTAAGAAGGGCTCGGACCGTGGTTTCGGCTAAATCACGGGCTCGCTGAGCTGCACCATCAGGGTGACCATCAGCCACCGCAGTCCGTGCGGCGTCCACCAAGAGAGGATGAGGTAAGCCGGTATCAACTAGCGATCGGGCTAGTCGATCGACGCTAGGTGGCCGGTCTGGGGAACTTTCAGCGGGTTGCTCCATACAATCGCGATGATAGGCGGAGGGTTGACCTTTGGGTCCCGTCGTAACATGCGGCAATGTTGTTGATCCTATTTCTGATTTTTGTGGTGACCCCGATCGTGGAGTTGGTCGTGATCGTTCAGGTCGCAGGTTCCGCCGGCGTGATGAATACGATCGGGCTGTTAGTGCTAGTCAGTGCTGCCGGCGCCTGGCTGGTCCGTCGTGAGGGTTTGGGGATTATTCGCCGGGTCCAGCGGGAAGTAGGCGAGGGTCGGATCCCAGAGCGAGAAATTGTCGAAGGGTTGCTAGTTCTGGGGGCTGGAGCACTCATGCTCACCCCAGGATTTGTGACTGATGCAGTGGGCCTCTTCTTTCTTTTTCCACCGACCCGGGTACTTGTGCGGTCCGTAACTACCCGCAGGCTCAACCGTTTAAGGACTAGTAGTCGTGGGAACTTCAGGTTTGGTTGGCGCAGTCAAGACATTGCAGATGGAGGAGGGATCCTCGACACTGACTCTTGGGACGGTGGTCTGGGAGGTCCAGACGGGCCTAGCAGTTAGGCGCCGGCTGCGTCTAGTGCGTTTTCGGCTGCTGTGAGGAGCCGGGCACTGCAACCCGCCATATCTACTGGTGGTGCCGCTTCGGTGATAATGCGCTCAACGATGTCTCGGTAAGCATCGGCTGCTGGGCCCTCACCAAGGGCAACTGGGAGACCGGCATCACCGGCTGCGGCCACGGCCCCATCCAGTGGGATGCTTCCTAGTAGTGGGGCCCCTACCTGTGCAGCCAGCGCATCACCGCCTCCGGTACCAAATAACTCATGGCGGCTACCGTCGGGGGCCACGTAGGCACTCATGTTCTCGACAACCCCGACAATGCGTAAATAGTTAGCCCGCCCCATGTTCGCAACCCGCACAGCTACTTTCTGGGCGGCCAGAGTTGGTGTGGTCACCACCACCATCTCAGCTTGGGGGAGCATCTTGGCGAGGCCCATCTGCACGTCGCCAGTGCCAGGCGGCATATCGATCAGTAGATAGTCCATTTGACCCCAAGCCACGTCCTCACAGAAGTGTTGGACAGCCCGGTTCAGGATTAAGCCACGCCACATGAGGGCAGATTCTTCGCTGTCGACAAGGAAGCCCATCGAGACGACCTTCACTAGGCCGCTACCAATCGGGACTTCAATTGGATCAATCTTCCCGACCTCGGGGGAGCCTCCAAGGCGACCTTCGACACCCAGCATGCGTGGCACCGAGAAGCCCCAGATATCAGCATCCATTACCCCGATGGTCATCCCACGCGCTGCCATTGCGGCAGCAAGGTTGACAGTTACCGACGACTTACCGACTCCCCCCTTACCAGAGGCCACCATCAGGACTTTGGTTGTTGCAGGGATTTCAGTATCCGGGGCGTTACGACTCACGTTGAACCGAGCCCGAGCCATGGCTGTTGCTTTTTCTTCTGCGGAAAGTTCATCCCATGAAAGGTGGACCGATGAGACGCCGGGTAGATCGCTGACCCGCGCTCGCACATCTCGTTGGATCTGAGCTCTGAGCGGGCAGCCAGAGGTGGTCAAGGCGATAGTTACGTCTACTCGGCCGTCTGCATCAATCTTCACCGCCCGGGCCATACCAAGCTCGACGATGTCTGTACCCAGCTCCGGGTCGATGACTCCCCTCAGAACTCCAAGTACGTCTTCTTCTGACGGGCCAGCGCTGGTAGGGAGCGTCTCGTCCATGAGTCCATGATACGGGCCCTAACTCGATGGGGTTGACTTGGCGGGTCGTTGTTACACTAGAGCAATAGTCCGAATCCGAGTTTCAGGAGGAATCGATGATCACGTTGACGGATGAGGCCACTACCAAGGTAGGCCAACTCATCGATAGCGAATCCGAAGATGGCCTGGCTCTTCGGGTGGCTGTGCGCCCCGGGGGTTGTTCCGGCTTTAGTTACGAGATGTACTTTGATTCTGATCGTGCTGCAGACGACCTAGAAAAAGCCTTCGGAGACGTTCGGGTAGTAGTCGATCCATCAAGTGCTCAACTTCTCGAAGGGGCCACACTTGATTACAAGGATGGCCTAAACGAAGCGGGGTTCTCTATCGACAACCCGAATGCTCAGAAAACTTGTGGTTGTGGGCAGTCGTTTAGTTGATTGATGGGTAGTTCATGAGTCGCTGGCTGTCTTTCAGATAAACCACTAGCCGGCGCTTATGGCGACGGCTTCTGTGGTTCTGAGGCATCTGATTTTAGACTGCAGTTTCTATAGCGGCGACCACTTCACTGTTGTCCATGGTGAAGTGCAACGCTGCGGTGATGATGCCTGCGGAGTTAGCCACGATAAGGCTGGGCTCAAAGGTCAGACCGAGCGCTGTCACTACTGGGGTGGTGTTGAAGTTGCCGGCCTCAGGCCTCTGGTAGACCTCGGCGTGAACCACGGACCATGGTTCAGGTCGGACTCGCATTGCTGAGCGGAGTAAGCCAACAGTTGGGCCGCACACATCAGACTGACAGAACCGCGGTGTTGACACCAGTAGCGCAACAGGGCCGGGACGAGCCAGTGCTTCTGTTACTGAGTACTCATGGAACGGACATGGTCCGTTGGGCTCCGTGCAGATCGGATCGACGTTCTTTGGATCAGCGATTGTCGGGGTAGCTGTTGCTGGGAGCGGGTCGCCTATCTGAAGGAGTTCGGTTTGATCGACATCAATTACTCGGAGGTTATGAGGCTCAGACTTATTGTCGATGTGCACGACGTAGTCACCGGGATCGTTGATTTGAAAAACGAGGGGGAAGTATGGGGTGGCAGGTTTACCACCGTGTCGTTCGACCGTATGTGTGGCTACCACCGTGCCCTCAGCGCCGGCTTGTCGAATGGTGAAGTCCAGTTGTTGAGGACCCTCAGTGTCTATGGGTAAACCGTCAGTGCCAAGGAGCACGTAGGGCGCACGTTGAAGTGAACCGGCAACTATTGAACTAGGGGCCGTGTAGCCGTCGGCAAACCTGGCCCCCAGTTGCCATCCAACTGGGTCCGTTTCTTTGATCTTTGCGGTCGTTGCGGTACCTGATTGGCTGCCTCTTCCACATGCCGCCACCAAGGCTCCGGCCGCCAACCCAACTAGTACATGCCGCCGACCGATATACGGTTGGATCTGCTGCATGGTCGGTGACCATACCGGTGACCGGGCACACTCTTTGGGTGGGAGCATTTTCGCTAGATGACCAGACGGTGGGAAAATCTGTAAATCTGACCGTCGATGGTCGCAAGGTAGTGGTGGCCGACGAGAGCGGGACTTTGCTTGATGCTCTCCGAGGGCCACTGGGCTGCCTATCGGTAAAGGACGGCTGTAGTCCTCAGGGCCAGTGTGGTTGTTGCACGGTGCTGATTGATGGTCAACCTCGGGTGTCGTGTGTGACGCCTCTGCGTCGCGTGGCTGGACGGTCGGTTATTACCCTGGACGGTCTACCGGCCGGTGAAGCCAACCGATGGGCCAAGGCCTTCTGTGCGACCGGAGGCAGCCAATGCGGGTTCTGCACACCCGGCATCGTTCTACGTTTCGCTGGACTAGAGGCTTCGGCGCCCGCTGGTACAACTCCCGATCGTGATCAGGCAGCCCGGGCGTTGCAAGCGCACTTGTGTCGTTGCACAGGTTGGCTAACCGTCTTAGACGCATGGGAGGTAGCCGTCGGTATCCGGCCAGCTCCCTCTGGGCTGGTAGACCGAAACGCATCGGAACAGCGTGCGTCCCTCGAGGGTCGTAGTCCCCAGATAGTTGGGCCCGAGGTAGCCCTAGGCCGTGGCGGTTTCGCTGCTGATACGGCACCGGTTGGTGCCCTAATCGCCGTGCCAGGTGACGGGTCAATAGAGGATCCAGACACCTGGGTTGTAGCCGACACGTTGGCTTCTGCTCGACAGGCTGCTGGAAAAGTCCAGGGGCGTCGGACCACTGCTGACGTGGTGCCGCCACTGCGGGCGCCGGCGGCGGTTTCTGGTGAGGCTGGCCCTGCTGAGTGGGACGCCGTGCTGAGAACTGTGTGGGTTGAGCCTGCCCCTCTGGAGACCGACGCCGTTTGGTGTGTTCCTGGTGGTGAAACGTTTGGACCGCTGGCCAACGGCGGTGCCTTTGGAGCGAAGGTTGACTCGCCTCTTCCTGGTATCGCACGGGCCTTAGCTGACATGCATGACAAGCCGGTCCTAGTGACTCCTTCGCGTGAGGAAACTGTGCAGTTTGGTCCCAAGCGACCCCCGGTAGCCGGTGGCGCATTGGCTGACGGAACCGGAGTCCTACGGGTAGTCCGAACCCCAGGGATTGTGGAGGCAGTGGCTTCGGTTGCTCCTGGTTTAACTGTTTTAGAGGTTGACGTGGATGGCCCACCTACAGCGGCCACGGCTCGCGCTGCTGGTTGGGCGGAGGCTATTGTGCTGTTGACTGGTGCGGGAGCCATGGCGCCTGGTCAACCGGTGAGATCCCCCGATGGGGCGGAGGCAACGGCCACTGTCGAAGACGAGGGCATTTGGGTCACCGTCCGATGCGGCAAACCACTTGATGAGGTGGTTCTGAGGTCCTACTGCATTGGCGCCGCTCATATGGCGTGGAGTTGGATTACCTCAGAAGGTCTGGCGGTCGATAACAGCGGCGTTGTCCATGATCTGACTGTGCGGTCCTTCGGTATTGTCCGGGCGAAGGACACGCCGTTGATAAACGTCGATGTGCTCGCCGACAGTGGCAGCCCCGTCAACGGATCAGATGCCGTGTTTGCCGCAGTGGCTGCTGCCACTTGGTGTTATCGAGGATGTCCTAATGAACTTCCGACTGGATAGCCCGTTAAATCAGGGTGTGGAAGGTTATGACTCAATCTATGAAAATCGTGTCTACTAGGAACGGAGCACAGTTATGACCAAGCCTGTCGGTCCCTATACCCCAGTCGTTCGTGCCGGTGATTTGTTGTTCGTCAGCGGTCAGGTCGGTATTGCAGAAGGGGCCATTGTTGACGGAGGAGTCGGGGCGGAGCTGGCGCAGGCGCTAGCCAATCTACGGACTCAAGTCGAGGCAAACGGGGCGACGTTGGATCAGGTGGTGAAGACCACGGTGTTCTTGACCGACATGGATCACTACACGGTTATGAACGAGGGTTATTGCGATGTGTTTGGTGATCACCGCCCAGCCCGTTCAGCGGTAGCGGTAGCTGCTTTACCGCTTGGCGCCCTTATCGAGGTAGAGGCCATTGTGAGTTTGAGATAGCGGTGTCGACCTCTTTTGGGCACGTTTCTAAGTGAATTGAGTTGCGGTGTGCGTCGTGAGTCATGAGGGTGGCAGACTGCGCCAATGCTCGGCGCCGTTTTGATGATCCTGCTTCTAGTGGTGGTGATGCCTGTAGGCATCTTGATGAGTGGGGCTCTGGCTGCTGCCTTACTCGGAGGTCTCTTAAAAAAGGACGTTGACAACACACACGCCGGGTCTGAGTTGCTTGATTTGAGCGAAGCTGACCCCTACTCGCAGGCAGTCGACTGAATAGCGAGTTGTTAGTTCAACCGCCCCACCGGGATTGACCAAACCGGTAGCCCACCGACCGGACAGTGTGGATAAGGCTGGCGTGTTCTTCACCAAGTTTGGCCCGGAGCCGTCGAATGTGTACATCTACCGTGCGGGCGCCACCGTAGTAGTCGTAGCCCCACACTCTGCTTAAGAGGGTTTCACGCGTGAACACCTTGCCAGGGTGGGCGGCTAGGAATTTGAGCAGTTCGTACTCCATGTAGGTGAGGTCGAGTGGTTCGCCGTCAATAACCGCCTGGTAGGTCTCAAGGTTTAGGGCGAGCGGTCCGTATCCGACCAGTTCGGGTCGGACCTCCCGGCCACTACGTGAAAACAAATGCTTGATTCGGGCCTGAAGTTCGGTCGGCCGTAGTGGACTCAGGCAGAAGTCGTCGAACAAGTCGTCCCGAAGATCCAAGGAGTCGAGTTGGCTACCGCCTACCAGTAACAGCAGAGGCTGTAAGGGCACTTCCACCTTTCTGAGACGCCGACACAGGGCAAAGGCTCCCTCTGTATCGGTATCGGCCACCACGACAGCTCCCGCCCAGCCTCCGTCAGGCTCCTCGGCCATAGCGGCTTCTGCATCGCTGACGGCCTTCCACGACCAGCCATCCAGATCTAAACACTGGGCTAGTTCTGGCGGTGGGGGATTTGGAAAGACGAGAAGGGGTTCCATGGTGATTTTGCTGATTACGCTTTGGATTCAGTACTTGCAGTCTGCCGGATTTGAGAGTCAAGCACTTCGGTGAGGGTTCGATGGCCGGGTATCGGTTGGGTCACCAGTTTGGGAGGTAGGTCTCAAGTTCGAACGTGGTGACCTGTCGCTGGTACTCGTTCCACTCAGCCCGCTTATTACGAAGAAACCATTCGAAGATGTGGTCACCAAGGGCGTGGCGCACCAGTTCAGACGCTTCCATCTCATCCAGCGCTTCATTCAGATTATGCGGCAGGTTGGCTACTCCAAGGTCTCGCTGCTCTTCTCGGCTCAGGTCGTAGAGGTTTACAGCCGCCTCTGCGGGTAGCACTAACTCCTCCTCGATGCCCCTTAGACCAGCGGCCAGCAGAACTGAGAATGCTAAGTAGGGGTTGCACGCCGGGTCCAGCGCCCGGTATTCGACACGAGTGGATTCGATCTTTCCCAACTTGGGAATGGGTACCCGTACGAGAGCTGATCGGTTGTTGCGGGCCCACGAGACGTAGCGAGGAGCCTCGTAGCCTTCGTTAATCCGCTTATAAGAGTTAACCAGTTGGTTAGTGACCGCAGTGATCTCGCGGGCGTGCCGTAGTAGCCCAGCGATGAAGGACCGAGCCGTTGTGGATAGGCCGTCAGTTGCGTCAGGATCGTGGAAGGCATTTTTCCCATCACGAAAAAGCGATAGGTGGGTATGCATCCCCGATCCTTGAACTCCGTTTAGTGGTTTGGGCATGAATGTGGCATATACCCCCCGGTCCATAGCGATCTTTTTCACAGCCAGCCGGAGCGTCATCACGGAGTCGGCCATGGTTAGAGCGTCGGTGTACTGCAGATCAATCTCGTGCTGGCTGGGGCCGTCTTCATGGAATGAGTACTCCACTGGAATGGACAGCGCTTCAAGCATGTGAAGGGTCTGCTTGCGGAGGTCTGATGCTACGTCGGTAGTGGTCAGGTCGAAGTACGAGGCTCGATCCAACGGGGTCGGTTGCGGGCCGGCATCAGCAAAGTAGAAAAATTCAACCTCTGGTGCACAAAACATTTCAAAGCCGACCTGGCGGGCCCGGTCTACGTTTCGGCGTAGCACCTGACGTGGGTCGCCCTCAAATGAGGTGCCATCAAGGTTGGTTATGTTGCAAAAGATCGTCCCCGAGGGCTCGGCCGGGTCAGCCCACGGGAGGAGTTCGAAGGTCGACGGGTCGGGTCGGGCCAGTACGTCGCTTTCCTGCACGCGGCTGAACCCATCGATGGCTGAGCCATCGAACTGCAGCCCCTCATCGAGAACTGTCTCCAACTCGGCTGGTGAGATCGCCACTGACTTATGGCGACCCAGCACGTCGGTGAACCAAAGGCGCACTAGGCGTACTCCCCGCTCCTCGACGGTGCGCAGCACGTAGTCTCGTTGGTCGCGACTTCGGTGTTCGTGGCCTGGACCGCGGTCGGCCTCTCCTGTGTCTTGGGTCTCCATGACACCAGCATGGAGGTAGTTGGGGAGCGATCGCCAGTGGTGAGGTGCATCGTTCACATGGTGTTAACAGTTGGAGAACAGTCATCAGACCACCAGCAACGTAGGTTTTCTGTATCCGGCAACACGTCCGGCCAGCCGGGTCCTTACTGAGACCCACCGATTAGGGAGACCATCATGGCTATTAGGGCTGAGTACATCTGGATCGACGGCACTGAGCCGCTGCCATACGTGCGTTCGAAGACCAAGATCATCGATAACCCGCAGGATCTCCCAATTTGGGGTTTTGACGGTTCGAGCACAAACCAGGCACCAGGAGACAATTCGGACTGCGTCCTACGCCCAGTGTTTTCTTGCCCAGACCCGATTCGCGGCGACGACGACATCTTGGTGTTATGTGATGTTTGCCTACCTGATGGGACCATGACTCCACACCCGACGAATACGCGGGCCGCTTGTGTTGAGGCGTTAGAGAAGTACGCGGATCAGGAGCCGATTTTCGGGATCGAGCAGGAGTACACATTTTTTCAGGACGGGCGCCCTTTGGGCTGGCCGATCGAGGGCTACCCGGCGCCACAAGGCCCGTATTACTGTGGAGTGGGAGCCATTGAGATTGCGGGTCGGGAAATCGTTGAGGCTCACACCAAAGCTTGCATGGATGCGGGGCTAGCCATATCGGGCACCAATGCTGAGGTAATGCTCGGCCAGTGGGAGTTTCAGATCGGCCCGATTGACACGGTGGCTGTGGCTGACCAGATCTGGATGGCCCGCTACCTGCTGTACAGGATTGCAGAGGGCTTCGGTGTAGATGCCTCGGTGGCGGCTAAGCCCATTAAGGGTGACTGGAACGGCGCTGGAGCGCACACGAACTTCTCAACTAGCGAGATGCGTGAGAACTATGATGCCATCATCACGGCGTGCGAGTCTCTCGGCGCTGAGGGCAAGCCGTCTGAGCACATTGCTGGCTACGGCTTGGGCTCCGAGGAACGACTTACTGGTGCGCACGAGACTCAACGCTACGATCAGTTCAGTTATGGCGTGTCAGATCGTGGTGCGTCAGTCCGGATTCCGTGGCAGGTTCACCTGGACCAAAAAGGCTATATCGAGGATCGCCGTCCAAACGCCAACATGGATCCTTACGTAGTTACCCGTCTGATCACGAACACCTGTTGTGAGGCGTTGGCTAGTTAACTGTTTAGATACCTGTTTGACGGCTCTGGGGTCCTGGACTTTCATAAGTTGGCTTTTGGTGAACTCTGCTGACCAGAACCGCCTCCGAGCGCTTGTCGAGACGGGGTCTCCATGACCATCGGGGCGGCTAAACCCCCTCGGTACGCTGGAAAACATGAATAGGCTCCGGCTGGCACTGGTTCAAGTTGACATGGTTGTCGGCGACCTAGACGGCAACGTTGATCGGGTACTAGCCAGTCTCGATGAGGTAGAGGGCTGCGATCTGGCGCTCTACCCAGAGATGGCGATCACTGGGTATCCCTTGGAGGACCTCGTCCACAAGCCTGGCTTTGTGGCTCGTAGCCGCGCGGCGGTAGAGCGAGTCGCTGCAGCAAGTGGTGCCTGCGCTCTTGTTGTGGGTTTTGCTGACGCCGGGCCCGACGGGCCCGACGGGCCGGCTCATAACGCGGTGGCGGTCTGCCACGGCGGTCGAATTGTCGGCACGTACTTCAAAGAGTGCCTCCCCACTTATGACGTCTTCGATGAGGCTCGGGACTTTGCTCCAGGTGCTGGCCCACTTGTCCTTTACCGGATCGGCGGGGTCCGAGTTGGGCTAGCGATATGCGAGGACTTGTGGGTGCCCGGTGGCCCAGTGGAACGCATGGTGGTCGGCGGTGCCGACTTTATTGCCACAGTGAACGGATCGCCGTACCACTTAGGTAAGCAGGCGGAACGTGAGGCAGTGGTCGCCGCCACGGCCGCGTCTTCAGGCCGACCCGTGGCCTATCTGAACTTGGTTGGCAGTCAGGACCAGTTGGTGTTTGACGGGGGATCAATGGTGGCTAGTTCGTCTGGTCGCATCGTGGCGCGAGCACCGCGGTTTGATGAGGCTGTGGTGAAAGTGGACGTAGATGTGGAGGTTCACGATGATCCAGTAGGAGACGACACCATTCGGGTGATTGAGGTTTCTGAGGGAATTGACCGGACGGACTATCTGGTAGTGCCCCCCGTGGATCTATTGGATGACACCACCGAGTTGTACGCCGCCTTAGTGGCAGCAACGCGTGGCTATGTGACAAAGAGCGGTTTCACCGATGTGTGTCTCGGCCTGTCCGGAGGGGTTGACTCGGCGCTGGTGGCCACTATTGCCGTCGACGCGCTGGGTTCAGATCGTGTTCACGCGGTACTTATGCCCTCGCGGTACTCCAGTGACCACTCTCTATTGGACGCTCAGGCACTAGCAAACAGCCAGGGAATCGAGACCCACATCCTGCCGATTGAGGAGGCTCACACAGCTCTAACGGACTTACTGGCCCAGGGCATCACCGATGGGCCAGTTGGTCTTGTTGATGAGAATCTGCAGTCTCGGATCCGTGGCGTTCTGTTGATGGGCTTGTCGAATGCCCACGGTTGGATGGTGCTGACTACCGGCAACAAGAGCGAATCGGCGGTCGGATACTCGACGCTTTACGGAGATACAGCGGGGGCTTACGCAGTGATCCGAGACCTCTACAAGACTCGGGTGTACGAACTCTGTCGGTGGCGCAACATGCAGGCATCTGGGCTTAACGGCCAACCGGTCATACCGGGCCACATCCTCACCAAGCCACCGTCTGCTGAGCTCCGGCCCGGCCAGACCGATGATCAGAGTCTCCCGCCTTATGACGTGCTTGACCCGCTACTTGAGGCTTACGTGGAAGGGAACCTGACTCGAGCTGAATTGATGGCTGACGGCCATACTTCTGACCTGGTTGACCAGGTGGTTCGTCTGGTGGACGCCGCTGAGTTCAAGCGGCGCCAGACACCGCTGGGTCCGAAGGTCACTACTCGTGGTTTTGGTCGTGAACGTCGAATGCCGATTGTTAACCACTTTCAGGGCTGACCGCCGTGTCCGACTCTAGTTATCCCAACTCAGACCGTCTGACTACCGAGCGGGGCGTACACGAGTTCACACAGTTGGCTGAACTCTGCGAGCGGCTGGCGGGACGACTAGGTGGCTGGTCAACTGATGGGGCTGATCCCTCCTCGGCTGGAATGATGTCCTCTCTGGCTGCACGGTTAACTGAACATGCCGGGTGGTGGCGGAACCTGATCCCCGAGTCGGTGCTGCTCACCCAGGCACGTGATGAAGCTTCGGATCCGGCCCGCCTTGATGCGGTGCTATCGATGCTGGATGTCACCCCATCGGACCGAAAGGTTGCACTCGCTTCAGTTCTAGCGGGACTGGCTTCTCACCTCGTTGGTCTGTTTGAGCAGTTGGTCCCGGTCTGTGATGCGCCGACCCGGCGAGTTATCAAGTTGGTATTGGCTGATTTGGATGACCAACAGGGCTGAGCCCTGTATCGCCTCAGGTCATCTGGGCTGTATTTCGTTAGGCCAGCGCAGACGTCAACTGGCCGTGTGGTCATACATCGTGACGATGGTCACTTTTTCTTGTTGTCATTCAGAGGGCCGTGGATATGGTGACCATCGATTGAGGTTGTAGGAGAGTTCCCCGCACAACCAAACAGCCACCCAGCGAGGTGGGTTGATTAGGTGCCGTAGCAGATAAACGATTCGGTGAACAGTGGCTTCGTAAATGGGCCAGATGTTTCCCCGGCTGGAGGAGATGAGGGTGGCCAAAGAGCGGGTCGAACGGGACGAGGAAGACCTTGTCCGGCTATACCTCACCGACATTGGTCAGTACCCACTGCTGACGAAGGAGGGTGAGGTCCGACTCGCCCAGCAGATCGAAGCGGGGACCGAGGCCAAGGTCGAGCTTGCCGATAAGGGTGATGGGCTTGCACCAGCCCGTAAGCGTGAACTCAAGCGCAATCTGAAGCGGGGCGAAGAGGCCGAGCGCACGTTCGTCCAATCCAACCTCCGGCTGGTTGTTTCAATTGCGAAGAAGTACCAAGCTTCAGGGCTGCCGCTACTTGACCTTATTCAAGAGGGGAATCTTGGCTTGATGCACGCCGTCGAGAAGTTTGACTGGCGAAAAGGCTTTAAGTTTTCTACCTATGCGACGTGGTGGATCCGCCAAGCAATAACTCGCGGCATTGCTAATACCGGGCGGACAATTCGCCTTCCTGTGCATGCTGGAGACACTCTGGCCCGGTTACAGAAGGCCCGGTCTCGCCTCGAGTTGAAGTTTGGTCGGCAGGCAACACTTGCGGAGCTCTCTGCTGAGGTCGAAATGCCCGAGGAGAAGGTCACTGAAGCCCTGCGGTTTGCGGCTGAACCTCTTTCATTGAGTGAACCACTCCGCGAGGACGGTGACGCTGAGCTGGGAGATGTGGTTGAGGATCGGGCAGCCGAGTCACCGTTTGAAGTGGCAGCCACCTCACTGCTACCTGAGGAGATCAGCCGCCTGCTAGCCCCTCTGGATACCCGGGAACGCGAGATCTTGAAGTTGCGCTTTGGTCTGGACCGTGGAGAGCCCCGCACGCTTGAGGAGGTTGGGGAGCACTTCAACCTGACTCGTGAGCGGATCCGCCAGATAGAAGCTCGGGCTATGTCTAAGTTGCGCCACCCAAGCAGTGACACTGGTGCACGGGACTTGCTGGCCGTCTGAGGTTCCTGTCGGGGCCCATCCGAATACTGACCACCGACCAAATCCCCACAGGTGGAATTTGGATGAAGGCGAGGTTGGCGGAGGTGGACGGGAATCGAACCCGCCGGACGGGGATCGCCCGTCCCACCCGCTTTGAAGGCGGGGGAGCCCACCAGGTACTCAGACACCTCCGCCGCTGACGGTACGGCTGTAGCGGAGTCTTGCCACCCCTGTGGACGTGAACGGGTCCTCCCGTAACATGGTGACTATGAAGAAATTCGTGATGTTGGTTGCACTCGGCACTCTGGTCGCCGTAGCGGTCAAGAAAGTTCGTTCGATCTAGAAGATCTACTAACAGGGGGTGAGCGCTTGCTTGGCTCTCTGCTGGTATGTAGCGACAGGTTCAGTTGGAGTTTCGGCGCCCAAGGCGACGTGCCAAGGTCACGGTGCCCGCCACTAGGAGGGCGGTCAGCATGCTCGCGGCTATCCAGTTTCTATCGATCGGGACCCGGTCACCGAGCGGAACTGGATTGTCAAACTCTCGGATTAACCATCCTCGAACCTCGGCGATCCGGCGCAGTTCCCGGTCGGGATTCACGGCCACCGGATGGCCGATGGCTTCAAGCATCGGTAGGTCGGTAGCCGAGTCGGAGTAGGCCCACGAGCCGTCAAGGTCGATGCTTAGGTTCTTCGCTAGTCGATTTATGGCTAAGGCCTTATTGGGACCTTGGGCGTAAAATTCGACCTCACCGGTGTACTTTCCGTCATCATCAATTTCGGGGGTGGTAGCGATGAATTCGTCAACACCTAGGTAGTCCGCAAGTGGGGCCACGATCTCGATCGGCGATGCCGAGACCAAGATCAGTAAGCGACCTTCGGCACGGTGGTGGGCGAATAGGTCAAGGGCCTCGTCGTAGACAATGGGTTCGATCACCTCGGCGAGGTGATCACGGGCAAACCGTTGGAGCCCCTCTTGTTCCCAACCGGCAGCTAGTCGTAGGGCGGTTTGGCGAGCGCGCGCCATTCTCCCCTCGTCTGCACCAAAAAATCGAAACAGCAATTGGCCCCACGCAGCTCGCAAGGCCATCGGTGCACTTAAGTACCCAGCGCGATGGAGCGCTGGTCCATACGCAGCCATCGATGCTCGAGCTATGACCGTCTTATCGAGGTCGAAGAAGGCCGCCTCCACAGTCTCAATCTTACGCCTATCTTCTTTGTCAAGATGTCGCGCACAGCCGACACGACGTTCCGTTTGTTATCCAAAAGATTTATTTCACCCTCATTGGGCATGGCTGTTGCATAATGCCGGCCTCAACATCGAGGAGTGGATGGTCGAGCGGTGGTCTAGCGTCAGTAGGGAGCCGGATGGTCCGGGTCGACCGAACGGAGGAAAGAGTCTCAGGTGCAGTTCCACGTCCACCGCCGTGACCTGTCTTGGACCACCTCCGACGTTGATCCAACCGGTGTGGTCCTGACCGTATTGGGTGACTTGGATATGGCCGGTGCTCCCAATCTGCGCCAGGCAGTGGTGGCTGAGGTAGCCAATGGATTTCGACTGGTAGTCCTCGAACTCACAGCTGTTGACTTCATTGATTCGGTTGGTCTCGGGGTGGTGGTTGGAGCTCTCCGAAGGCTGAGGTCACACGGCGGCGATTTGTTGGTGGTTTGTGCCGAGCCCCGCATCCGGGGTGTCTTCGAATCGTGTGATCTGGACCGAGTATTCGACCTTCACATCGACGTGGAAACTGCCTTATCTAAGCGGCTGGCAGCATGACTGAGCTTTCTGGACAGGGCATCGAGTTGGTCATTCCTCCAACTCCCGAATTTCTGCAACTGGCGCGGGCCATAGTGGGTGTTGCTGCTGGGTTAGGAGGGGGGGCATCATCGTCACTTGACCCCGGCCGGATCGCCGATCTCCGTCTAGTGGTATCTGAAGCGGTTACCAATGCCATTGAGGCTCAAGGGGAGATCGGTGTATCTGACCGGATCCTCGTTTGCTGCCGTGTTGCGGATGACCATGTTGTAGTGGAAGTAGTCGATCATGGCCCAGGGTTTGATCCAGATTCTGTGCCTGACCTCCCTGATGTGGAGACACCAGAGCGCTTGTGTCATGAGTCCGGCCTCGGTGTTGCGCTAATGCGGCGTTTGTCCGATGAAGCAGTGGTGGAGAGTGGTCCTGGCGGCACGACAGTCCGCTTGACGATTCGGCCCTCCTGACCATTCTCGTCACACCCGATACTTAAGGTCGTTACTCACCATCCATAGTGATCTCGTGAGGCGACGGTTACCGTTCGGTCGGCAAAACATCCGGCAGCGGCCATCATGACCATGTAGACGACGACCCCGAGGGAGTACTGAGAGCGACGATGGCCGGCCAGGAACCTGCATCGAAAAGCACCTGGTTAGGTAGCGACAGACCGCTGGCGCGCACTATTGGGCGACCTGTCAGGCGGTTTCTGGGTATCGAAGCAGCTGGTGGAATCCTGCTCATGGTGGCCACGGTGGTAGCTCTCGTCTGGGCAAACTCGCCTTGGGCGGGTGGTTATGAGGACCTCTGGCGCACCGAGTTTCATCTGGGTGTTGGTGAGTTTCGACTGGAACATCACGGGCATCCGCTGACATTGGTCCAGTTGGTGAACGATGCCCTGATGGCGATCTTCTTTTTCGTGGTGGGCCTAGAAATTAAACGCGAACTGGTTGATGGTCACCTCCGTAATCGGCGAGCCGCCCTCCTCCCAGCCGCCGCTGCACTCGGTGGCATGGTTGTCCCGGCGCTCGTCTTCTTCGCATTCAATCCGGCGGGTGATGCATCAGCTGGATGGGGTATACCTATGGCTACCGACATTGCTTTCGCCGTGGGTGTCCTGTCCTTACTAGGCGACCGGATATCGACGCCTCTCAAGGTCTTTCTCCTGTCGCTGGCCATCGTTGATGACATCGGCGCAATCGTTGTGATTGCCGTCTTTTACACCAACGACTTAGCTAGTGAGTGGCTGGTGCTGGCTGGGGTTGCCACCTTCGCTGTGGTTGTTTTAAGTCATTTCAAGGTCTGGTACACGCCGTTATACATACTGCTCGGGTCGATTCTCTGGTACGCCATGTTCCGTTCCGGCGTGCACGCCACTATCGCTGGAGTAATTATGGGTTTGTTGGCCCCAGCGGGTGCCCTCCTAAAACCCGGTGAGGTGGCACCCATTGACGTCAGGTCTCTCGATGCGGACGGCCTTCGGTCGGCAAGGTTCCGGATGAACGAGTCAGTGTCGGTGGCGGCTCGTCTTCAGAACCAACTACACCCGATTACTGGGTTCGTAATTATCCCAGTTTTCGCATTAGCCAATGCAGGCATCTCGCTCAGTGGAGATTCGTTGCGCGATGCGCTGGGTTCCCCAGTGACCATCGGTGTGGCCCTCGGCTTGGTGGTCGGCAAGGTGGTGGGAGTCACTCTGTTCAGTCTTGGGGCGGTACGCCTGGGTATTTCAGCACTTCCGTCAGGCGCCACTGCCCGGCATATCGTTGGGGTGGCAGCCATTTCTGGTATTGGTTTCACCGTGTCGCTTTTCGTGACCGGGCTGGCTTTCGACAACCTCATCCTGCAAGACGAGGCAAAAGTAGGCATCCTCGTTGGCTCGATCACCGCTGCCCTACTGGGTGTGTTGATCTTGCGAGGGACCCGCCCAGCTGACAATGGAGAACAATATGGGTGACGCACTGGTCATTGTTGAGTCCCCGGCAAAGGCCAAGACAATTGCCGGGTACTTAGGTGAAGGCTTCGTTGTGGAGTCGTCAATCGGTCACATCCGCGATCTGGCTAAAGCCTCTGAACTGCCTGAGGAATTCAGGAAAGAATCCTGGGCGTCCATGGGGGTAAACGTCAATGACAATTTCGAAGGTTTCTACGTTGTGCCTTCTGACAAGAAGAAGCAGGTGGCACATCTCAAGCGTCTGATGAAAGACGCCGATGCGCTTTATCTGGCGACAGATGAGGATCGTGAGGGCGAGGCCATTGCATGGCACCTGCTGGAGGTTCTTAAACCCAAGGTCCCAGTTCACCGAATGGTATTTCACGAGATCACCAAGGGGGCCATAACCGAGGCGTTGGAAAATACCCGAGACATAGACCATGACTTGGTGTCGGCTCAGAGGGCTCGCCGAAAACTCGACAAGCTTTACGGTTTCGATATCTCGCCCGTGCTTTGGAAAATGATAGGCCGTGGCCTTTCAGCTGGTCGAGTCCAGAGTGTGGCCACTCGGATGATCGTGGAACGAGAACGTGAGCGAATGGCCTTCACGTCAGCCGACTACTGGAATCTGACGTGTGTGATGGTTACCGGATCAGGAGCTGGCTTCACGGCTCGACTTTTGGAGTTGGATGGTCGTCGTGTGGCACTGGGGCGTGACTTCGGTGATGACGGACAGCTAACACGGGCCGATGTCCTAGTGCTGGACGAGGTGTCGGCGAGCGCAGTCCGAGACAATCTCAAGGGACGGCCGGCAATCGTGGAGTCTGTCGAGCCCAAGCCGTTTCGTCGCCGACCGCCGGCTCCGTTTACCACGTCGACCTTTCAGCAGGCAGCAGGCAGCCGCCTAAAGCTCTCAGCCTCACGGGCCATGCACGCCGCCCAGGGCCTATACCAGAAGGGCTACATCACCTACATGCGTACCGACAGCACGACGCTGTCAGACACCGCTGTCCGGGCTGCCCGACAGGCAGCCACCGAACGCTTCGGTGGCGACCACGTTCCTGACGCCCCACGTGCTTACACCAACAAGGTCCGCAACGCCCAGGAGGCCCATGAGGCCATCCGCCCAGCTGGCGATCGCTTCCGCCACCCCGACACTGTGCGAGGCGAACTCCCGAAATCTGAGGCTGATGTCTACGAGATGGTCTGGTGTCGAACTGTTGCTTCCCAGATGACCGATGCCGTTGGTGAGACGGTTCGGTTCCGAATGGGAGCCAGCTTGCCCTCATCTGCGGTCGCGGTTCATGCCACGTTTGTAGCCAGTGGCACCGTCATCCACCATGAGGGATTTCGACGGGTCTACCAAGAGACCCAAGAAGATCCACCCCGTCGAGGCCCTGAGACAAAGAACTCTGAGGAAGATGATGCTGCCGAGTTGACGCTCCCCGCAGTCACAGTGGACGAGTCGGTAGACGTGACATCAGCCACCGCTGAGGGCCACGAAACTACGCCGCCTGCGCGGTACAGCGAGGCATCTTTGGTAAAGGGTATGGAGCAGCATGGTGTGGGGCGGCCCTCCACCTACGCCTCGATCATGGAGACCATCCAAAAGAACTACGTGTTCAAGAAGGGCACGGCGCTGGTGCCCACGTTGAGTGCCTTCGCCGTTACCAATCTGCTGGAGCGACACTTCCCCCGGTTGGTCGATTTTGATTTCACGGCAGCCCTAGAAGACGAACTTGACGCTATTGCTAACGGTGAACTGGATTTCGGCGATTTACTGAATGCCTTCTATTTCGGATCAGACAAGGACGAGGGTCTGCATAAAAAGGTCACCACCCGTCTGGGAGACATCGATCCCCGAGGTGTCAGCACAATCGAACTAGGGGTGACGTCGGACGGTGAGCCAGTGGTAGCTCGCTTCGGCAAGTTTGGGCCATATGTAGCGGTGGATGATGAGACGGCCTCGATTCCTGATGATGTTCCGCCTGACGAGCTGACGGTGACTCGCGCACTCGAGTTTTTGAACGCACCTGCCGATCGTGAACTCGGCACCGATCCGGAGACCGGGCTCGTGGTGGTAGCCCGATCCGGGCGGTTTGGTGCCTATGTTTCGCTCGGTCGACCGCCGGATCGCCCCACTCCATCTTCACCAGAAGGTCAACTTATGGCCTTACCGGGCAACAAAAAGGAACTGCGTATTGCTCTTGGCTACCTACGGCTAGCCGCCGGACGTCTGGACATGTCTGTCGCTCGACAGGTGTTGAACGTACCGAAACGCGGTGTCAGCTCAGCAGCCATAAAGAAGGTGGCTGAGGCAGTCGACGCTGGCCAGTCGATAATTGATGTCCTGCACGACCCGGAGTCTCTTGGCATTTCAGCTAAGGCCTGTACTGGTATTGCTGCTTTCTTGGCCTTAGGTGAGGAGTTGGCGGTGTTGCATTCAGAAGGCCCACGGGCCATGGTCGGAGGAGCAATCGAACTTTCGGGCTACGGCGCAGAAATCCGGTCCGCCGATGATGGGGGTGCCGCCCGACTAGAGAATCTGGAAAAGTTAGCTGACGCCGCTGGCAGATTTGAGAGTTTGGAGTCGTTGCTCGACGAGATGGATCGACAGTCCGAAGCCGATGACCGTCCGAGGCCCAAGACAGCATCCCTCTTCCAGACGATGACAGTGGACCGGGTCACTTTTGAGGAGGCTCTCGAACTATTGAGTCTGCCTCGGATTGTTGGTGCCGACCCGGTCGACGGGGTGGAAGTCACCGTGCATAACGGGCCGTACGGTCCGTATCTCAAGAAGGAGTCTGATAGCCGCAATATCGAAACTGAAGAGAAGCTGCTCACTATCACGCTCGAAGAGTGCCTTGCGCTGTTGGCCCAACCTAAGCGTCGTGGTCGTACCGCTCCGAAACCACCGTTGCGTGAACTTGGTGTGGATCCGGAGAGCGGTAAGACAATGGTACTTAAGGACGGAAACTGGGGTCCGTACATAACCGACGGTGAGTACAACGCGTCGTTGAAGCGGGGTGACGCCGTCGAGGAACTTACCGATGAGCGGGCTGCCGAACTTTTGGCTGAACGCCGTATGAAGGGTCCCGCTAAGAAGAAGCGTTGAGAGGATATTCGGCCCCGCCCGAGCTGCTGGTTTCTCTCCCGTAGAGTGAAAGGGTGATCGGAGCGACGGGACCGGACCCGGGCGGCCCACGTCCTGGGGATGAATTCACCCCGTTCTTGCCGCTGGAGGGGCGGCCACCGCTGCGGGTCCGCCTATTTGGCACTCCGGCCTTCTTTCGTTTGTGGATGGCCCAAGTCGTTTCTGCTACAGGTGACTGGCTTGGGCTGCTGGCCATCTCGATCTTGGCCATAAGAGTTGGTTCGGGCAATGAGGGGGCGGCACTGAGTCTTGTGCTGGCGGCTCGTATCGTGCCAGGTTTCTTTTTTGGCCCGATAGCCGGTGTGCTTGTTGACCGTTGGGATCGAAAGCGCACCATGGTCACCTGTGACGTAGGTCGTGCTGCGGTGATGTTGGCCCTCCCATTCGTAGACACGTTGATCGGCCTGTTCGCAGCGTCGCTCCTGCTCGAAGCCTTCACGATGCTCTGGGGGCCAGCCAAGGAGGCCTCGGTCCCCCACGTGGTTCCCGCCGATCAACTAGCGAGCGCCAACTCTCTGTCGCTGGTTGCTGCCTACGGGACCTTCCCCATCGGGGCTGGGCTCATGGCCCTTTTTGGACGCCTATCTACGGCCCTGTTTGACTCTGCATGGGCCGAAAACGTTCGATTAGACGATATGGGTTTGGCCTTTTATGCCAACGCTCTGTCGTTCATGGTCACTGGCTGGTTGATCTTGACCCTGGATCTACCCAAACGTCCACGGGACCACAAGAAGGTAACTAAGGGCAGTCGGACTGGCCTTGCCCACCCGATTGCCGAGTTTCGTGAAGGCTGGCGCTTTGCCTTCGTGAACCCGGTCGTGCGCACTGTGAACATGGGTTTAGCGACCGGCTTGATGGGTGGGGGAATGCTGGTGCCCTTGGGGGCCATCTACGCCGATGAGGTTTTAGGAGCTGGGAAATCTGGTCTAGGAGTGTTAATCACAGCGTTGGGCTTAGGAGTTGCCGCGGGGGTAGGAATCGTGTCCCTGTTGCAGCGTCGGCTGGATAAGGCACGGGCGTTCACCATGGCACTGGTAGGGGCAGGTCTGTTTCTGGCTCTGGCAGCATCAATTAGCCAAGTCCACGCGTCGACGGCCATGGTGTTCGGGATTGGGATCTGCGCTGGGGCTGTCTACGTTCTCGGCTTCACCCTCTTGCATGAGAACGTGGACGATGAGATGCGAGGCCGGGTCTTTTCGACTTTCTACCTACTGGTCCGGGGTTGCGTTCTGCTGGCCTTGGTGGTGGGACCATTGATGGAAGACCTATTAGATCGACTATCCAGTCTCCTGTGGGATCGTCGTCTGGATTTGTTTGGAGTAGGCATCGATGTGCCGGGGGTTCGCCTGACGCTCTGGTTGGCGTCGCTTATAATCCTTGCGTCGGGCGCGGTTGCTGTCCGTTCTCTTAAGGCCGGGATCCGCACCGGGGAGCAATCTTCATGAATGGTCGATTTATCGCGGTGGAGGGCGCTGACGGGACCGGCAAGAGTACTCAGGCTCGTCTACTGGCAGAACGAATCGGTGCGCTGCTTACCAGAGAGCCTGGGGGGACACCGCTAGGTGAGCGCATACGCGATCTTTTACTGGACCCGGAAGGCGACACCCCAGTTGATCGAGCCGAGGCGTTACTCATGGCGGCCGCCCGAGCGCAGCATGTCGACGCAGTGATAGCCCCAGCGCTTGCCACCGGCCGAGACGTGGTATCAGATCGTTACGTGGCGTCGTCCATCGCCTATCAGGGCTATGGCCGCGGTCTGGGCGATAGGCCGGTCTACGAGGTGAACCAGTTTGCCACCGGAGGGTTAACTCCTGACCTGGTGGTCCTCATCGAGATCGAGGCCTCGGTGGCCACGAGTCGGCTAGGTCACGACCTAGCCGGTTCCCTAGATCGAATCGAGCGGGCCGGAGATGATCTTCAGTTGGTGGTAGTGGAGGCCTACCAATTAATGGCAGCCTCTGATCCTGAACGCTGGGTGGTCGTCGACGGCGCTGGAACCATCGACCAGGTGGCGGCTCGAGTTGCCGAGGCGGTGGATATCCGAATAGGCCTTCGGTCGGAGACATGAGTAAGTCGATTGATGCGTTCGATGGTGCAATCCCATTGGACGACGAAGCTCTGTGGGCAACTGTTGTCGGTCAGGCGGAAGCTGTGGCGCTCCTCAGGCGAGCCGCCTTTGAACCTGTCCACGCGTATCTTTTAGTCGGACCCCAAGGTGCTGGACGGACCGAGGCGGCACGTGCCTTTGCCGGCTCACTGTTTGCTGAGTTAGAGGGCAGTGTTGGTGAATTGAGCGATAGGCACCGTGGCTTGGCCGCAGCAGGTCGCCATCCTGATCTGATTCTTGTGGAGCCAGAGGGACGGGCCCTGCTGGTCGCCGATGCCCAACGGATCATCGTGGAGGGTTGGCGATCACCGATAGAGGCTGATCGCAAGGTCATTATGGTCGACCGGTTTGATACCGCTGAGCCGTCCGCTGCTGCCAGTCTGCTCAAGACAATCGAGGAGCCACCAACCTCTACGGTATTCGTTCTCCTTGCTGAGGAAGTACTAGATGAGCACGTCACTGTCGCTTCGCGTTGCGTGCGGATAGAACTGCCGCCGGTTCCGGCCCCGTTGATAGCTGAGGCACTGGTGGCTGACGGGATCCCCCGTGAGAAGGCGCTCGAGTTGGGTGAGGCTTCGGCGGGCAGTGTGGCACGCGCTCGATTACTGGCCACTGATCCAGCGTTCTTGGGCCGCCGGGACGCCTGGGACTCGGTGCCAGATCGTCTAGATGGATCGGGCGCTGCCGTCGCCGTTGTAGTCGAGGAGTTGAAGAGCCTGATCGACAATGCACAGGCGCCGTTGGCTATTCGACACCGAGATGAGCTTGAGACCCTGACTCAACGTGAGGAAGCCTTCGGTAGTCGGGGATCGGGTCGCCGCGAGATGGTCGATCGTCAGAAACGGGAGATCCGACGACACCGAGATGACGAACTCCGATTCGGCCTAGCGACCTTAAGCAGAGCTTATCTAGCGTTATCGATTCTGGATAGTTCGACTCCGTCCGAGGCGCTACTGGCGGCCGTCGACCGCATTACAGCGGCTGGTGGGGATCTGTTACGTAACCCCAATGAGACGCTGCTGCTGCAGGCTCTTCTACTGGATCTGCCAACGTTGCAGTCTGTTGGCGTGGTTTAGTCGTGGGATCTTTCGACCCGTCGCCAATAGACGGGTTAAGGCATCCGATGAATACTCTGGAATATCGTCGGTGGTGCCGGGAGGAGCTGGAGGCAAAAGGCACTCTCGTATTAAGAGATTTTCTCACCGTCGACGCTATCGCTCAGGTAGTGGGTGACTTGGCGCCGCGTGAAGGCGAGGCCTACTACGCCATGTCATCCCACAATGTGTATCTGACGCCCCCCGATTCAGACCTACCTCCTGATCACCCGTTCAACCGGCAGGTCATCTCCAGCAAGGGCTTGATCGCAGACGACCAGATTCCGCCTAATTCACCCCTGCGAACGGTCTACGAGAATCCGTCCTTTCGGGACTTCCTGTGCGCGGTGCTCGGTATTGACCGTATCTACTCTTACGCCGATGATCTTTCGTCGATCAACGTCCACTTCGCATCAACTGGCCGTGAGTTGGGATGGCACTTCGACAATTCGTCGTTTGCCGTCACGATGATGCTCCAAACACCCGAAGGTGGTGGTGTCTTTGAATATGCGGCCAACCTACGGAACGCTGATGCCGGGGAGATGGCATTTGGCATGGTTGAAGCAGTGCTTGACGGCGATCACCCTGTTGAGACACTGGTTTTCTCGCCAGGTGACCTTGTTTTGTTCCGAGGTCGTAATGCCATGCACCGGGTTACCCCCACAAAGGGTTCGGTGCCCCGGCTACTAGCGGCATTCGCCTTCAACGATCGTCCTGGCGTGGCGCTTTCAGAGTCGGCCTTGTGGACCTTCTACGGCCGAACCTCCTAAGCAGCATTTTTTAAAATGTCCTAGATTCAACCGCCGTTACCTATTCAGGGGTGACGTAGGCGGCTGTTAATCCACCGTCGACAGCAAAGTCGGTACCGGTCACGTACGACGACTCGTCTGACGCCAGGAATAGGGCAGCCGAAGCAATTTCGACTGCCTCGCCGAAACGACCCATGGGCACATGGACTAGGCGACGGTGCTGTTTGGCCTCCGTGTCCAGATACGACATCAGCAGTTCGGTACGCAATGGTCCGGGACACAGGGCGTTGATCCGGATGTGCTCCCGGGCGTGCAGGACCGCTAGTTCGCGAGTCATGGCCAGTACCCCACCTTTAGAGGCTGTGTAGGCCAGTTGTGGGGTGGCCGATCCTTTGAGGGCTACGAAACTGGCGGTATTGATAACTGATCCACCGCCCGCCCGTCGAAGTGCTGGGATGCCATGGCGACACCCGAACCAGACGCCTTTGAGGTTGATATCCATAGTGAGATCCCAGACTGCCTCCTCGGTCGATTGGGCGTCACCGTCTTCGGCCAGCATGATTCCAGCGTTGTTGAACACCACATTGAGGTATCCGAAGGCCTCCTCGGCGTCACCAATGGCTTCGGCCACTGAAGCTTCGACAGCCACGTCGGCGGTTAGTCCCACAGAGCGTCCCCCCGCAGCGGTAATTTCTGCAACTACGTCGGTCACTCCGTCCCCATCTCGGTCAACCACTGCGACCTCTGCTCCCTGTTCTGCAAACAGCAGGGCAGTCTCGCGACCGATGCCAGCTGCTGCGCCAGTGATGAATGCCGCTTTGCCGGCCAGACGACCCGTGGTGGTTTTCATGGGTTGAGCATCGCACACCTGCGTAGGGTGCTTGCAGAGTAGACCTCTTAACCGATCTGGCTGCAACGTCAAAGGTCTTTCAGTTGGATTTCATGACACCTGGTTCCGGTTGAGCGCCTTGGCAACTGGCGAGGAGAGAAGATGACTACGACAGTAACGATCACAGGAACGGGCACACCTATCCCAACTCCAGACCGAGCCGGTCCAGGGGTTCTGGTCACCTATGAGCCGCCTGGCGGTGACTCTGTCCGTATTCAGATCGATGCTGGTCGGGGCACAGTAATGCGCCTTTTGGGGGCTGGTACGAGCCCGGGTGACCTAGACGCCGTGTTCCTCACCCACCATCACTCGGACCACCTAGTTGGTCTTGATGACCTATTGCTGACTCGCTGGGTGATGGACCGCACACGCTCGTTGCCGCCCCTACCTGTCGTTGCTCCGGCTGGTCCCTGCACCCGGTTTGTTGGTGGGTTAACTGAGCGATGGTCTGAGGACCTTGCTGTGCGGTTGACTCATGCCGGACGGGAGCATGGCCCTGTGTTCGATGTTCGAGGTTTTGATTACCCGGTTGCCCCTTTAGAGGTTTGGCGGTGCAATGGCCTCCGGGTCCTAGCCGGTCAGGTTCGCCACGAACCCGTGCATCCAGCGGTGGGTTACAGGGTTGAGACACCGGACGGGGTAGTAGTCATTTCGGGTGACACCGTGGTGTGTGACGAGATGACAGAACTAGCGACCGGCGCTGATGTACTGGTCTATGAGGCGATGCGTTTCGCTGAGGTCCGGCTACTACCGGCACATCTGCAGTTCATACTTGATTACCATGCCGACACCGTCGAGATAGGTCGCCAAGCTCGCAATCTGGCAGTTCCAACTTTGATGCTGACCCACCTGATCCCATCCCCCAGAAGTGACGAAGACGAGGCTGCCTTCGTCGACGATGTGAGGAGCAGTGGATATGAGGGTGAGGTAGTGGTAGCCCGTGATTTGACGTCGGTTGTCTTGGGCTGATTGGGTCCGTTCGCCAAGAGTTGAGACGAACGTTGACTGGCGGTCGGGCTTGAATCTATTTTGATTAATCGTCGTGGAGAACGAACCTGATCCGTTTAAAACCCTTGCCCTTGGACTCAGTTTTTGTTACCTCAAGGCGCCCCACCTGGCCTGTAGACGAAACATGGGTCCCACCATCAGCCTGTCTATCGAGGCCCACGATGTCTACTACTCGTATCTCGGTAATTGACTCGGGTATCAGGCTCACCTTGGTACGGATGAGTTCGCGGTCCAGCACGGCATCTCCCCGGTCAATGAACGAGACCTCAATGGGGCGGTCCGCCGTAATTTCGTCATTGCACAGCGCCTCTATGTGTGTGCCAAAACCATCAGGGAGTTGGCCCACTTCGAAGTCCATGCGGCCAGACAAGGCTTCCATGTTCCCGCCAGTTACGACTCGCTTCCAGTGCTTCCACATGACTCCACACAGCACGTGCATGGCAGTGTGGGTTCTCATCATCTGGCGTCGTCGATTGTCATCGACCTCGCCGGTCACCAAGGAGCCAACCTCAGGAACTGGTCCCGCCAGGGTATGGAGCAAGCAGCCCTCGACTGTCTGGACGTTGGTGACGGTCGCTGCCCCGCTGGCCCAAACTAGATAGCCGGTGTCGTGTGGCTGACCTCCACTGGTGGCGTAGAAGGCTGTGCGGTCCAGTTCGACTCGGTCGCCATCGATAGCCACTACCTCAGCCTCGAATGACCGTAGGTCAGCATCCTTTAGGTAGAGGCGTTCAGTCATGGTCCTGTCGATGTGTCGCCGACAAAGCTAGCAACGTCGATACGCAGCTCCCCAGTGACCACAGTCCACTTGAGGTGCATCAATCCGGTCCCGTCGGCCGGCCAGGTTGTGGTCGGGTCGCAGCCGTTAATGAAGTTTTCTGCTTTGTCGTCCCACTGCACTAGGCAGTCGGTGCTGCCAGGGACTCGGGCTGATACTGCTACCCACCCGATGGCCGGATCAGCACCAAAGTGCGATACCCAGATTGGGAGTTCGTTGCCTACCAAGTCAGGAAATGGCACGGGCCCACGTTCAGAGATCTCGACAGCCAGATTGGCGGCTTGGATGCCGCGGAAGTCTGGATCACCCAACTGAACGTCGATGGCATCGGATGATCCGGCTAGTTGGAGCACCAAGGCTAGGGCACCCACTGCACCGGCTAGGCCAACCGCAGTTACTGCAACTGCCCGCTTCAGGTCGAGGCGGACTCCCCGGGCGACGGTCATGGTCGGATGGAACTCTCTTTTCGGCGTGTCTGGTTGAGTGGAACAGAGGGTAGACGTCACACCTTCCCGTTGGGGAGGGTGTGACAAATCTGAGCCTAGGATCAGGCGGTCTACGCCGGCGAACACACGCAGGCAAAAATCGTCGGGAGGCGACCGGGTGGATCTGTTCGAGTACCAGGGCAAACAGTTCTTTGCCCATTACGGCATGCCGATTTCTGATGGGGAGATCGCCTTTACAGTGGATGAGGCTGTATCGGCAGCTGAACGCCTTGGAACCCCGGTCATGGTTAAAGCCCAAGTTCATACTGGGGGGCGAGGCAAAGCCGGGGGGGTCAAGTTTGCCGCCACGGTCGAAGACGTGCGCACCCACGCCACATCCATTTTGGGTTTAGACATCAGTGGACACCTCGTGGGTCGGGTCTGGATCGAACGGGCATCTGATATCGCTGAGGAGTATTACGCCTCCTTCACCTTGGACCGTTCAGCTAAAAAGCATCTTGGGATGTTGTCGGTTGAGGGTGGCGTGGAGATTGAGACGGTGGCCGCTGACAACCCCGATGCCATTGCCAAGGTCTGGATTGATCCCGTTGATGGGCTTAACGAGGCTACGACGCGTAGCTGGGTAGGTGCCGCAGGCCTTCCGGAGGCCGCCGTGGAAGACACAGTGACCATCCTCCAGCAGTTGTACAGGGCATACGTCGAGGGTGACGCCGACTTGGTAGAGATCAATCCACTGATCCTGACTTCTGAGGGCCGAGTCCATGTCCTTGACGCCAAGGTCACGTTGGATGCCAATTCTGTTTTTCGCCACCCGGACTACGCGATCTACGACGAGACTCAGACTCGAGACGAACGAGAGACGGCGGCTCATGCCCGAGGTCTGCAGTACGTGGGTCTAGGAGGCTCAGTAGGTGTGATTGCCAATGGTGCCGGCCTGGCTATGTCTACGGTTGACGTGGTGAGTCAGGTTGGGGGTAGTTCGGCCAACTTCTTGGACATTGGAGGCGGCGCTAACGCAGACGTCATGGCTGGAGCGCTGGAGGTCATTAATAATGATCCAGCAGTGCGGTCCATATTCATCAATATCTTTGGTGGGATTACCCGGGGCGAAGAGGTAGCCAACGGCATTCTGGGGGCCCTTGAGCGGGTTCATATCGATGCCCCAATCGTGATTCGCTTGGATGGCACTAATGCCGACGAAGGACGCGCCATCTTAGAGCCACACCTTTCTGAGAGTCTGCAGATGGCGCCGACCATGTTGGAGGCGGCCCGACGTTCCGTGGAGTTGGCTGGCTCTTTTGAGGGGAGGACCCTATGAGTATCTTTATCGACGCTGAGACCAAAGTTGTCTACCAAGGCCTCACGGGTAGTCAAGGCCGCTATTACGGACTCCTAAATCGTGACTACGGCACACAGGTGGTAGCGGGGACAAACCCGCGCAAAGCCGGGACCGACGTCGATGGTATTCCGGTTTATGCCTCGGTAGCCGAGGCTGTCGCCGAGTCCGGGGCTACGGCTTCGTGCATTTTTATTCCGGCGCCCGGGGTACGCGACGCAGTGCTGGAGGCGGCCGAGGGTGGAGTGGAGTTCATTGTCGCTATCACTGAGGGTGTACCAGCCCATGATGAAGCCGACTTATTCAATCGACTGAAGCGCGATCATCCTGAGGTACAACTATTGGGCCCAAACTGTCCAGGAATCATCTCTCCCGGGCAGGCCAATATTGGCATCACTGCTGGACACATCGCCTTGCCTGGCGGACCGGTGGGGATTGTTAGTCGCTCAGGTACTTTGACCTACCAAGCTTTGTACGAACTTCGGGAGAAAGGCATTGGGTGCACCACCTGTGTAGGCATCGGTGGTGATCCGGTGCCTGGAACGTCTTTCATTGATTGTCTTCGAGCTTTCGAGGCTGATCCTGAGACTGAAGCCGTAATGATGATTGGCGAGATTGGTGGATCAGCAGAAGAGGAAGCTGCTGAATTTATTGCCGAGCACATGACTAAGCCGGTATCTGCCTACGTAGCCGGTGTTACAGCTCCTCCAGGCAAGAAGATGGGTCACGCCGGCGCCATTGTGTCCGGTGGACGCGGTACCGCAGCAGCCAAGATGGATGCCCTCCGTGACGCTGGTGTGCGGGTGGGACTTAACCCCACCGAGGCTGGCGAACACATGGCTGACATCGTTTCTGAACTGGCTGCTGAACGGAACTAGCAACAGCATTGCGAGGGCACTGGTACGGTCGCCGGCATGTCACTGGCGGTACTGGCCTCGGGAACCGGCTCAATTTTGGATGCCATGGTTAGAGCCGATTTGCCTGTCGCCCTTGTGGTTTCAGACCGTCTGTGCCCCGCTGTGCGTTGCGCCGTTGGCCACGATGTGGAGGCTTTGGTGGTCCAACGTGAGTCGTTTGGTGCTGACTTCGACCGGGTCGGTTACTCGGCGGTGCTGGCTGACCGGCTTGCGGAGCATGCCGTGACGATGGTGGCTATGGCTGGATTTGGCACCATTCTGGGTCAACCCTTTCATGATCGGTTTGCTGGTCGGGTTCTCAATACTCATCCGGCCTTGCTGCCTGCTTTTCCAGGCTGGCACGCTGTACGCGATGCTTTGACCGCTGGAGTCGGCGTTACGGGCTGCACGGTGCACCTAGCCACTCTTGAGGTCGATGCCGGTCCGATTCTGGCCCAAGAGGAGGTGCTGGTGTGGCCTGATGACGACGAGGCCTCTCTGCATGAACGTATCAAGGTGGTCGAGCGTCGTCTCTATGTTGACACGCTGCGGTCTATCCTCGCTGGCGAAATTCTTCTCGAATCAGTGTTTGAAGGAGCCAAGTCGTGAGTCCGCCACCGACCCCTATGCCGCCCCGAGCGTTGATATCGGTTTACGACAAGGCAGGGATCGTCGATCTTGCCCGAGATTTGGTGGAATTAGGCTGGGAACTCGTAGCGAGTGGTGGGACGACAACGCTGCTCTCTGGTCAAGGGATTCCAGTCACTGAGGTGGTCGAGATCACCCATGCACCGGAGATGCTAAACGGGCGCGTTAAGACACTTCATCCCGTGATCCACGGGGGGATCTTGGCCGACCGTTCTGACCCAACCCAGATGAAGGACTTATTAGACCGGGAGATCACACCTATTGATCTGGTCGTTAGCAACTTCTACCCATTCTCGACTGATCCCGGGATTGATTCGATTGATATCGGTGGGCCGGCCATGGTTCGGGCCGCTGCTAAGAACCATGCGTTCGTTGGGGTGCTTGTTGACCCGGCTGACTACAGCGAGATATTGGCTGAGCTACGGGCTGATGAGTTGTTGTCAGAGAGGACACGTCGCCGTCTCGCTCGGAAAGCCTTTGCTCATAATGCGGCTTATGAGGCCGCCATCGTCCAGTGGTTTGATGGAGATGAATCGTCGGATCCGAATGCTGACCCGTTGAAGCCGTCGATCCACTTGACGTTAGAGCGGGTTCAGGACCTCCGGTACGGCGAAAATCCCCACCAGATAGCAGCTCGTTATCGCACCGTGGGGGTGTCAGGGTGTTGGGATACTGCTGTGATCCACGGTGGAAAAGCCATGTCGTATCTAAACCTCTTCGACACCGAGGCGGCTTGGCGGCTTGTACACGCTCTCGGAGCTTCAAATGGTCCGCGAATGGACGAGCCGACGGCGGTGGTCGTCAAACACGGCAACCCCTGCGGCGTGGCAGTTCGCGCCGATGTCGCCGAGGCATGGTTGGCGGCCCATGAGTGCGATCCAGTATCAGCTTTTGGGGGCATCGTGGCTGTAAACCGAACGGTGACCATGGCCATGGCTGGACCGTTGGCAGACGTGTTCACCGAGGTAGTGGTGGCCCCGGGCTATGAGCCTGATGCACTAGTTCATCTTCAAGGAAAGGCCAACTTGCGAATCTTGGAGGCTCAGGCGCCGACTTGGCCCGAACTTGACCTCCGTGGCATCGACGGAGGCCTACTGGTTCAGACAACAGACCGAGTTGTCGCCGATCCATCACAGTGGGAAGTGGTTACTAAGCGGGAGCCCACGGCTGAGGAGTGGAACGACCTGATATTTGCTTGGCTGGTGGCGGCCCGGGTGAGTTCCAACACCATTGTGCTGGCCAAGGATCGTCAAGCGGTTGGTATCGGCGCTGGGCAGCAGAATCGTCGTGACGCCGGTCAGGTTGCTGCAGATAAAGCGGCTGGGCGAGCTAACGGCGGAGCATGTGCCAGTGACGCTTTTTTCCCGTTTCGTGATGGTCTCGACGTTGTGGCGGCGGCGGGGGCCACCGCGGTGGTCCAGCCAGGTGGTTCAGTGCGGGACCACGAGGTGATCACAGCAGCCGACGAACAGAACATGGCCATGGTGTTTACCGGTGAGCGCCACTTCCGTCATTGAACTGTCTGCAGTACGTCGGTCCTTAGAGTTCCCTCATTTACTACTAGCCCGAAGCTTTGTGGGAGGTAACGTCACCTCGTATGAGCGCAAAACTTCTTGCAGGGGCACCAGTCGCTGAGGCTGTCCTTGATGATGTCCGTGCCCGGGTTGACGTCTTGAAGGCCGCTGGGGTAACACCAGGTCTGGGCACCATCCTGGTTGGCGACGATGGTGCCAGCGCCGGCTACGTCCGGAAGAAGCACGAGACTTGCGAATCGGTTGGCATGGCATCACATCACATCCAAGTGGGGGCTGACGATCCTCCGGATGCACTAGATGAGGCGGTGGCCCGGTTCAACGCAGACCCCTTGGTCCACGCCTACATCATCCAGCACCCGGTGGCTGACGGCTTCGACTTCAATGCTGCCCTGTCGGCTATGGACCCTGCTAAAGATGCTGACGGCCTTCATCCGACCAACCTTGGTCGGCTAGTCCTCCAGGAGGACGGGCCAGTGCCGTGCACCCCAGCTGGTATCCAAGCCATATTTATCCATTACGAAATCGAGATCAGTGGCAAGCATGTGGTGGTTATTGGACGGGGTCCGACCTTGGGTCGACCGCTTTCGCTACTACTAACCACCAAGGCCCTAGGTGCCAATGCTGCGGTCACGGTTGTCCACTCGGCGGTGCCCAACTTGGCCGACATAACCCGTGAAGCCGACATCGTTGTGGCTGCTTTGGGAGTGCCGTCGTTCGTGCAGCCCGAGATGGTCAGGCCAGGGGCTGTGGTAGTGAGTGGTGGTATTTCCTGGGAGGGGAAAAGGCTCTTAGCCGACGTAGACGAGTCAGTCGGTGAGGTTGCTTCGTGGATTACTCCCCGCCTGGGTGGAGTGGGTCCGACGACAGTGGCGATGCTTCTACGTAACACCGTCGAAGCCGCTGAAGCTTCTTGAGGTAGTTGGAGAGTTGTTCTCTAGGTTTGACGTAGGTTGGGTTTGCGTGAGGTCTGACTCCCGTCTGATTTCTCACTGAGTTGTCTGCTGGTCTGGTACCTGGCTTAATTGGCCGTTTCCTCGGACAAAGGTTTCTCTGAGCTCGCCGAGGTCGAAAATCGGTAGGGTCAGTTGCATGGCAGAAAAGATCATCATGGGCGCGGACGGCGCCCTTCAGGTACCAGTCAACCCCATCATTCCCTTCATTGAAGGTGACGGAACCGGTATAGACATCTGGCCAGCAGCGCGCCTGGTGTTGGATGCTGCGGCGGCCAAGTACGGCCATACCGTGGAGTGGCGAGAAGTTCTGGCTGGCGAGAAGGCCTATAACGAGACCGGCGAGTGGCTTCCTCAGGAGACCGTCGAGATCTTCACTGATTACCTGATTGGTATTAAGGGTCCGCTCACCACCCCCATTGGTGGTGGGTTCCGAAGTCTCAACGTGGCGATACGTCAGATCCTTGATCTGTATGTCTGCCTGCGCCCGGTGCGCTGGTTCCAGGGCGTGCCGTCGCCGGTTAAGCACCCCGAACTGGTCGACATGGTTATTTTCAGGGAGAATACCGAAGACATTTACGCTGGCCTCGAGGTGGAGGCTATGACTCCTGATGCCCTCAAGTTACGTGAACTTTTAGAAGATGCTTTCGGGTGGAAGATTCGTGAAGACGCTGGTATCGGTATCAAGCCAATTTCCAAGATGGGATCGCAGCGTCTTCAGCGCGCAGCCCTCCAGTACGCCGTAGATCGTGGGCTCCCCAGAGTCCACTGGGTGCACAAGGGCAACATAATGAAGTTCACCGAGGGCGCATTTCAAAAGTGGGGCTATGAACTAGTCCGTGAGGAGTTCGCTGACGTGGCAGTTGGGTGGGATGACTGCGGTGGTGAACCTGGCGATCGGGTTCTCGTGCAGGACACCATCGCCGACATCGCGCTCCAGCAGGTTCTTACACGTCCAGCCGAGTTCGACGTGATCGCCACGATGAACTTGAACGGCGACTATCTCTCTGATGCACTGGCTGCCCAGGTCGGGGGTATTGGCATAGCCCCGGGTGGTAATGCCAACTATGTCACGGGACACGGAATCTTTGAGGCCACTCACGGGACGGCTCCAAAATACGCCGGCCAGGACAAAGTCAACCCTTCGTCGGTCCTTCTCTCAGGTGTACTTATGTTCGAGCACATTGGTTGGCAGGAAGCAGCGGATGACATCGTGCAGGCTGTGGAGTCAGCGGTGACCGACAAGATCGTGACCTATGACTTTGCCCGTTTGATGGACGGGGCTACCGAGGTGAAGTGCTCGGAGTTCGCCTCGGCCGTGGTCGACCGGCTCTGAGCACCGGATCCGGCTACACCGTGCCCGAAAGTGTGGTGCGCCGCGGTGTGCGGCTGGTTTGGCAGTCCTTGCGGCTACACCCGTGGGCTCACGCAGCGGCGATTATGGGCGCCAACGTGTTCGCTCTAGCTGTCGTGGGTTTCACAGTGGTGATCGGGCGGATAACCGATGAGGTGATTATCCCTGGTCTAGACGGTGATGGGGTAAGCCGAGATTCGGTGGGTGGCGCAGTATTGGTGGTGGTGCTCGTTGGTGTGGTGCGGACGGCCTCGATAATGGTCCGGCGTTGGTTCAACATGCTGGCAACCGTTAAAACCCAACGCACTTGGCGCTGGGCTGTTACTGATCGGTTCCTTGATGTTCCTTTGGCCTACTACCGGTCCCGACCCGCCGGGCAACTATTGGCCCATGCTGACGCAGATGTCGAAGTCGCCACCTCAATGCTCAAACCGCTGGCATTCTCGCTTTCAGTGGTGGTTTTAGCCCTTGCCGCCTTGATCAGCTTGCTGTTAGTCCATCCGTTGTTCGCTTTGGTTGCCGTAGTGATGTTTCCGACGTTGACCTTTCTTAATCGTCAGTTCACCCGGAAGGTGGAGGTTCCGGCGGCTGCCGGGCAGGAGGCTGTGGGTACGTTGTCAGGGATTGCCCATGAGAGCTTTGATGGCGTGCTGGTTGTTAAAACTTTGGGACACGAGAGCGTTGAACTAGAAAGATTCAGCAGTTCAGCCCGTGCCCTTAGAGAACATCGATTAGCGGTGGGTCGACTTAGAGCTAAATACGGGCCAGTGAACTATGCCCTGCCCCAGCTGGGGATCATTGTCCTACTGATGGTGGGAGTCTGGCTAGTCGATAGTGGATCTGTGTCAATCGGTGATGTGGTCCGGGCTATGTCTCTATTCAGCATCCTTACCCTGCCGATGGAGATTCTCGGCTACCTGTTCCAGGAGATGCCCCGCTCGGTGGTTGCTATGGACCGTATTAACGGGGTTATGGCCGAACCGATCGAACCTCGACCCGTGGCACCGTTGATCTCTAATCCCAGGTCAGCTAGCGAGGTAGAGGTCGAATTTGATGCTGTGGGCTTTACACACCCGGCTGGCTTAGCAGTTCTTAACGGACTTAACTTAAGTCTAGAACCAGGTGAATCGGTGGCCTTAGTAGGTGCAACTGGATCGGGTAAAAGTACAGCAGTGGCTTTATTGGCTGGTCTCGTGCCACCCACTGTCGGTGAGGTTCGCATCGGTGGGGTACCCACTACTGTGCTGGGCCCTGGGGGAGTAGCCGCCTCGGTGGCCACCGTCCTACAGGAGACCTTTCTGTTCGCCGACACGGTGCGGGCCAACCTGACGCTGGGGCGCGACGTCAGCGACGAAGAACTGGTTGGGGCACTTACAGCAGCTTCGGCGGATGGCTTTGTAACTGGACTAGAAAACGGCCTTGAGACCGTGATTGGCGAGCGGGGAGTGACCCTGTCGGGTGGCCAACGCCAGCGTCTGGCTATCGCCCGCGCTCTGCTGCGTTGCCCCGCCGTCCTTGTGCTCGACGACGCGACTTCGGCTGTCGACCCGCTGATCGAGGAGGGAATCCTGGCTGCCCTGCGCCTCCCTACCTTCGCTGCCGGGGATCGGATGACTTTGCTGGTAGTAGCCCATCGTCTAGCTACTATCCGCCTAGCTGATCGAGTCTTGTTCCTCGACGATGGGTGTATCGCTGCATTTGGAACCCACGAGGAACTCCTCGACGTTGAGGGCTACGCCACTTTGGCTCGTGCCTACGAGATGGCTGGAAGCCAGCTACGTGGAGATAGAAATTGATAGGGGGAGATCCTCGTCGGATCGATGGTGTCAGTGCTTTGTCGGTGCTCCGACGAGGCCTCGCGGCTTCACCCGAGTTGCGGGTTGGGGCTGGCCAGACCGTGCTTATGGCCATGTCGGTTGCCGGAGGAAAGTTACTGGTCCCCCTTCTGATCCAAGCGGTTATGGACCTCTCTATCACCGTCGACGGAATCCGCTTGGGCCGAGCGGCTGTCCTTTGTTCCGCGGCAGTAGTTCTGGTGGTAGGAAGCATCTTCCTTGGGAAGGTGACCTACTTTCGGTTGGTTCAGACCGCTGAAAATGTGTTACTCGGCTTGCGGGTGCGTACTTTCGAACACATACATAAATTGAGTCTGGCCGAGCATTCGTCCTCAAGGAAGGGCGTACTCACTGCCCGAGTGACAAGCGACGTTGAGACACTCACTCAGTTCGCGCAGTGGGGAGCCGTCGCTTGGGTCATTGACTCAGTCCAGATAGTGACCGTGTTAATTATCATGGTCGTCTACTCATGGCAGCTCACCTTGGTGGTGCTGTTACTCCACTTACCGTTACTACCCATTTTTCGGTGGATGCAGGCTCGCCAATTGATGGCTTACGAGGAGCTCCGAACCCGGGTATCGGACACTATGGGTGTGGTGTCCGAGTCGATCCACGGGGTCGAGGTGATTCGTGTGCATGGCCACCGGGAACCCATGCGGCGCCGGGTACACCAGTCAATCGATGCCCAGTTCGATCAGCAGATGGTTGCTGCTAGGTATTTCTCACTGGTCCTGCCGTTGAGTGACGTTTTCGGAGTGACAGCCATCGCCGCAGTTATTGGTGCTGGTGTTTGGTGGGGTGAGGCCTGGGGTGTTAGTTCGGGTCAACTTGTGGCTTTCATCTTTCTTTGCAACCTTCTGGTTACGCCGATCACTTCGCTAGGCGAGGTGCTCGACCAAACTCAAACCGCGCTGGCTGGCTGGTGGAAGATTCTTGACGTGCTCGACACTGAGGTGGACCTAGTTGATCCGTCTACGCCAGTGCCGCTGCCGACTGGAGCCCTCGGGGTGAGGGTTGAGACGGTTGAGTTCCGATACCGAACGGGTGGTTTAGTGCTGCAGGGGATCGACGTAGACCTATCGGCCGGCGCGTCTGTAGCCGTTGTTGGAGAGACCGGCTCAGGCAAGACCACATTTGCCCGTCTGCTGACCCGTCTGGCCGATCCCACAAGTGGACAGGTCTTGGTGGGTGGGGTGAATCTCAGGGATGTCTCTCCGGCTAGTCGGCGCCGGTCAATCCGGATGGTGCCTCAAGACGGCTTTCTGTTTGACACGTCGGTTATAGACAACATCCGGTATGGGCGGGCTGGTGCCAGTGAAGAGAACGCGGTCGCTGCTATCGAAGCTTTGGGGCTGACGGACTGGGTGGGTGGTCTAGTTGATGGGATCCATACTCGTGTGGGTGAACGCGGCGAGGGACTGTCAGTTGGAGAGCGGCAGTTAGTTGCCCTGGCCCGAGCGCATCTGGCCGATCCGGGCCTGCTGGTGCTAGACGAGGCCACTTCAGCTGTAGATCCGGAGACCGAGACAACTCTGGAGCGAGCGATGGAACGTCTGGCTGCGGGACGGACCACGGTCAGCGTGGCTCATCGATTATCGACTGCAGAACGTTCGGATCTAGTACTGGTGTTTGACAACGGTCGAATCGTCGAGTCCGGACCGCACGCAGAGCTAGTGGACCAAGGTGGGATCTACGCCGGGTTGCACGCCTCATGGCTGGGTGGAACCCGGCAGATGTTCTGACGGTGAGCGACTTAGGCGGGATTGACCGGATCAATCCGGTATCTGGCCGGTTGGCGACTGAGTGGGATGCGTTAATTGGGGCACTACCGCCGGTGGCTGACCTAATGGAGAGTGGGGGCTGGCCGCCTTCGGGTCCAATTGTCGTGGTGGCCCCCCATCCTGACGATGAGTTGCTAGCTGCCGGAGCCACGCTGGCTGCGGCTTCTGACGCTGACACAGAGATCCGGATTTTGGCGGTCACTGACGGAGAGATGTCCCACCCGTACCTTGCTGCCACTGGTCCTCATGGACTCGTCCAGAGACGTCTAGCAGAGACAATCGCTGCATATAAGGCCGTTGGAATTGTGGCTGACCGTTTGAGACTCTCGCTCCCTGATGGTGGTGCAGCGGGTCTCAATGGTGCCGACTGGGAGGTCCGGTTAGCTGATGCTCTCAGGTCAGTTGTAGCCGATGCTGCCGTCTGCCTGGCCCCGTGGGCATCGGATGGACATCCGGATCACGACGCGTGTGGGCGGATTGCTAATGAGGTATGCGGAGAGGCTGGTGTGCCGATGGTCTCTTTCCCGATTTGGTCTTGGAACTGGGATGACCCGGACGACCCGGTTATCCCGTTCGACCGTGCAGGCCGTTTCTCGGTGCCAGCTGAGATTCTGCAGCGGAAGCTGGACGGTATCGACGCCTATGTAAGCCAGATCAACCCCGAAGACGGAAATCGGCCCGTCTTGCCGCCCGGGTTCCTCGCCCACTTCAGTCGTTCCTCGGAGGTATTCCTGAGTCCCTCTTGAAGATTTTCCACACGTCGTAACCTGAGCCGTGTGTCACTTCTGCAGGGTGGGTCCGAATTGGGAAGCAATCGGTAGTCTCCGAATACCATTCAGCCCAGTTGTCAGGAGCCCACCGTGAGCGCCACCCCTGTTCGAGTTGCCGTCACTGGCGCCGCAGGCCAGATCGGCTACAGCCTTGTATTTCGGATAGCCAGTGGAGCCCTTTTGGGTCCCGACCAACCAGTTGTCCTGCAGTTACTGGAGATCCCTCCGGCTATGGGTGCGCTAGAGGGTGTTGCCATGGAACTTGATGACTGCGCCTTTCCAATGTTGGCCGACATGGTGTTGAGCGACAATCCAGACACAGCGTTTAAGGATGCTGAGATTGCACTATTGGTTGGATCTCGCCCACGCACGGCGGGTATGGAACGCCAAGATCTACTTGAAGCCAACGGTGCTATTTTCACCGTGCAGGGGCGGTCACTTAACGACCACGCATCCGAGGATCTGAAGGTTCTAGTGGTTGGAAACCCGGCTAATACGAACTGTCTAATTGCCATGAACAGTGCCCCAGACGTCCCAACTGACCGCTTCACCGCAATGATGCGCCTCGATCACAATCGGGCCATGTCTCAGGTAGCTCAGAAGGTTGGTTGCCCGGTGAGTGAGGTCTCTCGTATGACTATTTGGGGAAACCACTCGGCTACCCAGTACCCCGATTTGTTCCACTGCGAAGTACGGGGTGAGTCTGCGGCGACTGTGATTGACGATCAAGAATGGTTGGAAGGGGAGTTCATTCCTAAGGTGCAGCAGCGTGGTGCCGCAATTATTGGAGCGCGTGGTGCATCGAGTGCGGCCTCGGCGGCAAACGCCGCTATTGAGCATGTCCGGGACTGGGTCGTGGGAACCCGTGATGGAGACTGGGTGAGCATGGGCGTGCCGTCTGACGGTAGTTACGGCGTGCCCGAGGGGCTTCTATGTGGATTCCCCACCATGTGTGTCGATGGAAGGTGGTCCGTTGTGGAGGGTCTCGAACTAGATGATTTTTCTCGAGATCGCATCGATATCTCAGTGGCAGAACTGAATGCTGAGCGTGAGATGGTCCAGAGCCTCGGCCTTATTAAGTAACGCTTCGAGGAAGTAACGGCTGTGTCGGTTTGGCTGATGCCGTGAGTTAGTCAGAGGCCAGAAGGTCGCCAAGGTCTTCGAGTAGATTTTTCGCTGCGACAAGCTTGCGTGGATCACCTTGCAGGATTAGATCTCCGTCGATAACCGCCTTCAGTGGATCCAACGAACCATTCGCCATGGCCAGAGCGGTGGATCTTTGGGTGTGAAACGAAACGTCGGGTGTCTGGGCTGGGCCAAATTGGACCTGTACCGTTCCGTTTGCTACCACTAGATGCCATGTTGGGCCGTCAACTACTTGGTACTCCAGCACAAGGGCTATTCCCTCAGCCACAAAGCGTCCGTGGGCGGCTTCGGCAAGCGCCTCTATCCATTCCTTGGTAAGCGGTTGGGCCATCTACGGGAGCCTAAGGGTGGAGCGCAGACCCTGGGGGGTGAGCATGGTCTTATCGTGTCATCACGACTACGGTCCCGTGTCAATGAGAGAGACAGATGAAGTGGGACGCGGACAGAAGACCTACGACTTCGGAACTGTGCGAGGTCGGTGGCTTCGTCTTGAGGGTCCGGACGACGTTTTGGCCCTTATGGATGCTGAGGGTTCAGATGCTGGAGCTCAAGGTGTTATCGCTGTGGTCCGTGATGCCGGGGCCACATTTCTAGGTCCGATATTTGCCGATTTGGCAGGCGTGGTTTGCACGGGTGGCACCATCCGCAGCCATATCGGAATCATTAGCCGGGAGTATCGAATCCCTGGGTTGATTGCCATGGAGTTCACCGCCCCGGACGCCTCCGAGCCATCGGACGGGACCTTGGTAGAGATGGACGCTTCTGGCGGAGATGGCGTGTTACGTCTGCTGACACCGTGAGTACCTCGGAGACCGACCCTTTAGTTCGCGATCGGGTCAACGGGTGGATCGGCGCCATCAACCCGATCACTCGTCGCCTGGTTAACGAGCGCACGGCTTACGAATCCCAACTCATTCCAGTGAGTCAGTACGTGGCCGTATCGTGCATTGAGGCTTTCTTGCGCTATCCCGAGGCCATCGAAGTCATCACCGCCGCCCGATCGCCGGCCGATATTGGGGCAATGGCCCGTCGGCCAAGTTGTCAAGCCAACTCTGTTTTCTTGTGGGGTGTGGCCAATTTTTTCTTAATCGGTCGAAACGTTATGAATATGGTCGACCCGTCGATTGACGCCGGAGCGGTGGGTCTGGCCCGGGCCGAGACCGTGTTGGAATTCTGGGCTCAGACCTCGATGTCCTACCGAGGAGGCAGCCATCTCCACGCGGGTGAGGTTGGCGACCGCAATGACGTGCTGGGTGCTGATTTGGTCGAAACCCTGGTTGCTGGTGTCACGCCAGTCGATGATCGACGTCAAGAACGGATCCGTCGGGCTAACGCCACCATCATCAATCACCTCTTCCTGCTTTACTTCGATACGCGCGTGGGCCATGGCGATACTGGTCCTTACCAGTTGGGAGATGGTCGCACTCTGGTAGTGCGCGACTACTTTCGCTTGGGTCGAAGTGACTTTGCCTGGTCCAACGTGGCAGCCGATGTGCCATTCGTCAACCTGACAGCAGCCTTCGTGTTGGGTGATGGAGTCGAGATATCAATTACTGACTATGGAACCACGGTGTCTTCCCCGGAGGACTACCTCGAGCATCTAGTGGGATTCGGTCTGTGGAGCACTGACGGTGTAGCACCGGGCGGTGCGCCACGGCTGCTAGATGATGACGATATGGATCGGGTGGCCATGGCCTGTCGAGCAGCCCAGAAGCGGCATTACCGAGATATTGTCGCTATGACCCGTGATCAGCGGATTTCCTGTGGGGCCTACGTCTACTTCACCTTCCTGCGCCCGTTTGCCGAACTGGCTGGTGTGACTAACGAGATTGACTGGGCGTGTCCGCGTGACACTCCAGACGAGTTGTACCAACTAGTCACGGTTGAAGGTGACCCGCCGGAACAGGATTCCGATGCCGCACCCTTTGCTCTCTACAGCTGAGCGCGGTGTTAGATCATGGGGTTTCCCACTGTTTGGCCTGGTGGGCAGAAGATGGGCTGATGGCTGGGCTGCTGAATCTCCAGGTGCGCAGCGGCTCGGTTGATGTACGACCGGCCCGATTTGAATTCGGGTTGGTGGAAGTGGCAGAGCCGTCAGTGCTGATTGTTGATCATGATGTGCTGCCGCCACGTGGTGGTGGACTGGAAATTCGAGCATCAGGTCTCTGGGCTGAGGTGGTAGTTGAAGAGCCACCCAGTGGTGAACGGGGGCATGTGGGAGTAGGACTGGAGGCGTTTGGGGTGGCTCTCGACGATCCAGAGGATGCTTGGAGAGGTGGTCCTGACCACCAGTTTCGTGGTGTACGAACCCCGGTGGGCCTAGATCTTGGTGGGGAGTCGATAGGTGCGCCTGTTGAGGGCCAATGGGGCGTAGGTGTGCCCTGTCGGGTCGTTGGTGAAGTGCTGACTGCTGACCGGGTGGTCGACCTTGATGGTTGGGGCTGGTGGCTTGTAGGAGAGTGTGATTCGGTTGCAGCAACTGCGTTGGTGCGCCTCGATGATGGGACTTGGGACCCGCCGGATGTTGAACCAACCAGTTGGCAGATCGACAACTTGGTCGGTCGATTCCCGATTCTTAGGAGTGGTTCAGGAGGTGTGGTGAGGAAGATCGACCGTCGGTTCGGCACTGTTGTTCATGTAGACGGGCGTCGCGGGCTCGGCTGGATTGAGGAGCGTTTGTCCTAGTTGGCGTCTCTGTTGATTAGAGAACGTTGTCGAACCAGGCGCTCGACGCTAAGAACTACGACCACCATGCTGGCAGCTAGCAGGGTCGGTACCACCAGACCACTGGCGGCATCGGGCCAGCCGACGGAAGTACCTTCCATGGACTCTTCGACATGGCGGCCGGCGACTCCAACACCGTTGGGCCAGGGCCATAACACCCGTACCGATCCAAGCAGTAGTCCCACCATGGCGGCCAGCACCTCGTCTGGATGATCAGCCAAAAGTCGGGCCAGCAGTGTCGAGAAGCAGACCAGACCGACCAAGGCGCCACCCCCGAAGATTGCAGCTTCGATTATCATCCGATCATCGACTATGTCGAGCATCGCGGTGTACATGCCCAGCATGAGTAGAAGAAACGAGCCGGAGATTCCTGGTAGGACCATTGCGCAAATAGCTATGGCACCTGACGCGAACAGCGCCGCTGCGGATGGCTCATCCAAGGGCGCGCTCTGCCAGCCCAACGCTACGAATAGGGCCATGCCGATGGCGCCAGCGATGGTGACACGACGTGCAGTCCAATTTACGTCCTTCTGGACGACTATTACTGAAGCGCCCACTAAACCCATGAAGAGTCCAGCCATTGGTTCAGGATGCTCCACGAGGGCGTTTTCGATCACACTGGCGAGCAGCACTACGGCGGCAAGGAGTCCTATCAGCAGTGGGATGAGGAATCCCCAGTCGATGCGGGTGAACTGACGGACTGCTCCACGGAGATCGCCTCTGATGAGGCGGCGGATGGCCTTCCCACCATTGTCGATATTGACGATGAGACGGTTGTAGATACCAGTAAGTAGGGCAACTGTGCCGCCGGAGACACCGGGAACCAGATCGGCGGCACCCATAGCTGCACCCCGACCAACTAGTCCCACGGTTTTTCGCAGGCTGGTCATTTCGTTATCCAGTCCATGTCACCTTCAAGGTCATTTAGGGTCCACCGCGGCCAGGTCTGAGGCCAAGTAGGGGCTAAGGCGATCAATCATCGAAGCAGGAAATCGGGTCGGTCGGCCGTTAGTTCCGGTAACCGCAGCTACAACGTCTTGGGTGGCTAATACTTGGTTGGCTCCAGACTCGGTATCTAGGCGTAAAATTCGCTGTCCCCATAGCGACGATGCCCGGCGGATTTCTAGAACTTCGGTCTCTACGATAAGCGCGTCCCCACCCACAGCAGAGGCTAAGAATTTTGTGGAGATCTGACTGACTACGAAGCGGAAGCCCGCACTCTCCAGATCATGAAGCCCTAGTCCGGCCTCCTCGAGTAGTTCGATTCGTCCGGTCTCGAACAACTGGACGTAGACGCTGTGGTTGAGGTGGCCGTAAGGATCTAGTTCGTAGAAACGGACTTTGACGGGATGGAGGTGGGGCACATCGTCGACGCTAGCCCCACCCCCGAAGGCCACGGGTACCCTCGGCGCCGTGGTAAAGCAAACTCCTTTCACCGTCGAGATTTTCTCAGAGTGCTTTGAGGCATCAGCCACAGATAAGACTCACACTGATTCCCTGCCGGTGCTCTTGGTTTCAGGGGCCGACGCCCAATGCACACAATGGGTGCCGGCACTTATCGAGCCACTGCAGGCGCTCGGTCACCAAGTGGTTCGCTATGACCACCGGGATAGCGGTCTATCCACGAAGGTGCCAGCCGATGTCTTCTACACGTTAGATGACCTAGCCGACGACGCGTTAACTGTGATGAAGACTTACGGGATACAGCGCGCTCACATCATCGGGCGATCAATGGGTGGCATGGTTGGCCAACTTTTAGCCCTTAACCACCCTGACTGTGTTGCCACGCTCACCCTGGTTTGCTCAACTCCTGGATTAGGTGATGAGCGCCTCCCGATGGCTGCCGACTGGCTTTTGGAGCTTATGACCGAAAGGCTGTTTGCCGGGCCGCCACTGTCTGATGTTGACCGTGCGGCCTGGATAGTGGAACAAGATGAGTGGTTCGCAGGGCCCCGTTTTGTTGAGCGAACTGAGTTGCGGATCCGTAAGGCATTAGACGAAGTGGCCCGGTCCTGGTATCCGGAGTCAGGTCACGGAGCGGCGGTGGGTGCTTCACCGTCGCGTCTAGATCGTTTAGATGAGATCACAGCACCCACTCTCGTTGTGCACGGCACAGTTGATCCGGTGTTCAGTGTTGAGCACGCTCTGGCACTGGCCGAGGGCATCTCAGGCGCCGAGCTTTGGCTGGTTGATGAACTTGGCCACGAACTGCCTGACAGCCTGCTACCAGAATTAGTTGAGCGACTGCGCCGACATTTTTCACAGCCCCCTAACTAGCGGTGAATCCGGGAAGTGACTGTGTCTCACATCCAAGGGCGACAGTGTTGGCGGGTTTGTTTTTGGGCCACCACCTATCGGGGTTCTCCCCCGGCCGGCATGTCTCTACTTCTGGAAGATCGGTTGGGCGAACTCGTTAATTAGGACTTGGAGTTGCCTATCAGGCCCCGAGCCGGAAGCTGATCACCTAATTCTCTGATCAGGATTAACGGTGAGACAGTTGCTTTGGAACGCGAGCAAGTTTCCTTCCCGCCAAAGTTAATTATGGTTGGCCGCTTCAATAACTTGCTCTCACGAGCACCCGTAGTTTGATTTAGTTGAACGTGGGGTGATCGCATAATCGAACTCCAGTCAAAGGGTTGTGCTGAAGGAGACTCGTGTCAGCGAGTCAGGGCGTCCCGATTTGCGATGGGTTAGTTGCAGTTACCACTATTCAGGCAGCGAAAATCTGGACTAGTGCTGTCCGGCTAACGCTCGATTCTTTATCTTTGCCTTCATATAGTCCCGGTTCATGAATGCAATGAAATCCAGTGAGATCTCCTTTGGGCACGCCGCAGAGCATTCACCATGGTTGGTGCATGAGCCGAAGAACTCTTCCATGGTCTCGACCATGGTTTCGGTCCGACTCCACCGTTCAGCCTGACCTTGAGGCAGGAGTCCAAGGTGGCCGATCTTGGCCGATGTGAATAATTGGGCAGCGGAGTTAGGGCAGGCCGCTACACAGGCACCACACCCGATGCACGCCGCAGCATCGAACGCCATGTCGGCAGCCGCTTTGGGCACCGGGGTGAGATTGGCTTCGGACGCAGCACCAGTATTGACCGAGATGTAGCCTCCGGATTCGATGATGCGGTCCAGCGGCGAGCGGTCTACGGCTAAATCCCGAATTACCGGGAAGCCGGCGGCTCGGAACGGCTCAACGACAATCTGATCTCCGTCATTGAACTCTCTCATATGTAGTTGGCATGTGGCCGTGGCCTTCTGTGGCCCGTGAGCTCGACCGTTTATCATCACACCACAAGTGCCACAAATACCCTCTCGGCAGTCGCTCTCGAAGGCCAACGGTTCAGTGCCAACCTCGTTGAGTTGCTCGTTGAGCTGATCAAGCATCTCTAGGAATGAGGCGTCTGTGCTGATGGTTTGTTGGTGGACTTCGAACCCCCCAGTGTCAGTTGGGCCGTCTTGGCGCCATACCTTCAGGGTTACGTTGATGGTCTCGCCATGTCCAGAACTCATGTCGAACCTCTCCTTCTAGCCTGCGTTTACTTGTACGAGCGCTGTGATAGCGCCACGTTTTCGAATGACAACTCCTCGCGGTGGCGGGTCTGGGCAGTGCCCACCCCATTCCATTCCCAGGCAGCGACATGTGAAAAGTTCTCGTCGTCTCGTTGCGCCTCACCGTCGTCTGTTTGGTGCTCCTCACGAAAGTGGCCCCCTGCCGATTCTTCCCGTTCCAGAGCATCTCGAGCCATCAATTCTGCCAACTCAAAGAAGTCGGCCACCCGGCCAGCTTTTTCCAGTGACTGATTGAGTGTCTCTGCGCTGCCTAACACTCTCACATTGGTTTGGAACTCCTCGCGCAAGGTGGGGATCTCGCTGAGCGCCTTCTCCAAGCCGACTTTGCTACGAGCCATCCCGATGTAATCCCAAACGATCCGACCCAACTCACGGTGGTAATAGTCGACCGAGTGGGTGCCGTTGATTGACAGCCATCGTTGCTGTTCATTTTTAACTTCAGCCACTGCATTGGTGAACACTGGATCGTCGGTGGGCACAGCCTGCTGTCCCAGCATGTCGGCAAGGTTGTCACCAATCGTGTACGGCAACACGAAGTAGCCATCCGCCAGTCCTTGCATGAGGGCACTGGCCCCAAGCCGATTGGCACCGTGGTCAGAAAAGTTGGCCTCGCCTATTGCGTACAGGCTGGGGATAGTTGTCATCAGGTTGTAGTCCACCCAAAGTCCACCCATCGTGTAGTGGATTGCCGGGTAGATCCTCATTGGCTGTTCGTACGGGTTTTCACCAGTGATGCGTTGATACATGTCGAAGAGGTTTCCGTACTTGGCTGAGATGGCCTCCGCTCCGTCGCGGGCGATGGCCGCTGCGAAGTCGAGATAGACCCCATTTTTCAATGGACCAACGCCACGGTTCTCGTCGCAAACCGTCTTGGCGTTACGCGAGGCAACATCCCGGGGCACCAAGTTACCAAAGGCTGGATATTTGCGTTCCAAATAGTAGTCGCGGTCAACCTCGGGAATGTCGGCTGCCGGTCGGCTGTCGTCGAACCCTTCGGGCACCCAAATCCGACCGTCATTGCGGAGCGATTCCGACATGAGGGTGAGTTTTGACTGGAAGTCGTCACTTACCGGAATACAGGTCGGGTGGATTTGAGTGAAGCAGGGATTCGCGAAAAAGGCTCCTTCTCGATGGGCCCGCCAGGCTGCTGTGACATTACACATCATGGCGTTGGTCGAGAGAAAGTAGACGTTGCCGTAGCCGCCAGTTGCAAGAACTACAGCGTGGGCTGAGTGTGAGGTGACTTCCCCGGACAGAAGGTCCCGAACAATGATGCCGCAGGCCCGACCATCCTTGACCACTACCTTAAGCATCTCTGAGCGGGTGTGTAACTCCACGGTGCCTGCACCGACCTGGCGCATCAGCGCCGAGTAGGCACCCACCAGTAACTGTTGGCCGGTTTGGCCTCGGGCGTAGAAGGTACGTGAGACCTGGGCTCCACCAAATGACCGATTATCCAGAAGCCCCCCGTAATCGCGGGCAAATGGCACACCCTGTGCGGTGGCTTGGTCGATGATGTTGACTGACACCTCGGCTAGGCGATGGACGTTGGCCTCCCGGGATCGGTAGTCGCCTCCCTTAACGGTGTCGTAGAAGAGCCGGTGCACTGAGTCACCATCGTTCGTGTAGTTCTTAGCCCCATTGATGCCGCCTTGGGCCGCGATGGAGTGAGCCCGGCGAGGGCTGTCGTGAAAGGTGAAGGCCTTAACCCGGTAGCCAAGTTCACCAAGGGAGGCTGCCGCCGATGCACCTGCCAGTCCAGTGCCAACCACGATTACTTCGAACTTGCGCTTGTTGTTGGGGTTAACCAACTTCATAGAGAACTTATGGTTCTCCCATTTAGTGGCAATGTCACCGGGAGGGACTCGTCCATTGAGAGTCGGGTTTTCTGTTCTAGGGGTCTCTGGCATCGAAGCGTTCATCTCATTCATGTGGTCGTTTCTCCGGCTCAGTGATCTAGTGCCTGTTCGGCAAGGCACGCGTTGCCCTCGATCTCACCGATCGGGCAGTGCCGTTCGTCCTCATCGATCAGTCCAGCCTGAGTCAGAACTGGAAAACTCAGGTTGCCGACCAAGATAAGGCCAGCCAAAACGGTAGCCAAGCTCCTGCGTAGTTTGTTGTAACGCGGGTTGTTCACGCCGAGGCTCTGGAACATCGACCACGCCCCGTGGAAGATGTGCCATGCCAGTGCCACGTTGGCAACTACGTAGAGAATGGCCACCGGCAGGTTGCCCAGTGATGTGGACACGTTGTGGTATGGGTCGCCGGGTACGAAGGCATCACCCAGCCACCACCCCCAGGTCAGGTCGGCCAGGTGGTAGAACACGAAGAGAGCGATGATGGGCCCAGTCCAGCGCATTGTGCGACTGGCAAACGTTGCAGCCACATGGTCGCGGCCACCTTCGTACTTCTTGACTCCGCTGATCCGACTGGCGTTTTCGCTGGCGTTGCCGCTCATTCGGCTCAGAGTGATCGCTGAGTGCAAGTGCAGAACAAACATGCCAAGCAGGCCAACGCGGAGGAGCCACAGAACGGCACCTTTCGGGATCAGACCACTTCCTAGAGTGCGAAGCGACTCGGCGTACTCGTGCATCCGGGCTGGGCCTTCGTACACGTGGAGGTTGCCAATCATGTGGACCAGCACGAAGCCGATTAAGCCAATGCCTGTGATGGCCATGACCCACTTGCGGCCTACAGCGCTCTGGTACAGGTTCAGTGGGAAAGGGTATTGGCGACCTTGAGGTCGAATCGGCGCCACGCGGTAGCGCTGATCAGTGGTCTGGGCCATGGTCTCCTCCTCGCGTGTCAACCCCAGAGCGGCGGGCGGGGCGACTTCTACCCGGATGGTAGCGGGCGCTGTTCAGTCAGCACCGATACGGCCTTCGTAGCGGTTGGTTACTGTATGGCCCCCGTCGATAGTCAGCCCTAATTCGAGAACTACTGATCCGGTTGCATCACCGAGAGGAAGCTCGAAGGTCCCAATCATGGTGACTGAATCGGCCTCGAGAGATCCTCCCCATGATCGTTCAACAACTAGTTCCTTAGTTTTGATGAGGAGACGACTGTCTACTCTGCATTGGGAAATTGGTTCGCGGCCGTCGTGCACGACAAACACCTGGGTCCGGAGAGTTGAGCGGGGGGCGATGGATTCCAGCGGTGGGTCAGCCACTACGATCGTTGGAGCGCACGCTGCCATGACAGTTGCATATGCAGGCTTAGGAACCCGTCGGTAGTCGACCAGGGACCCGGAGATAGCCGCCGCCCCATCGAGTAGACGGTCCAGAGTAAACCCCCCGGTAGGCCGATACTTACGTCGGCGCAAAGCCTCAATCTGGATTCGTAGCAGACGGGCCTGGTGTTCACGGGTGCTGGACGCCCACTCTTGGGGACCTGGGTGATCACCAGGGGGAAAGCGGCGGGTGATTACGTCTGCCTCTGCGCCATGGTCCTTAGCGAGACGCTGGAGGTCGATTTTGGGCCACGATGCGGGGTCCAGCGTCCCATCGGTTAAGGCTGGCGACTCGTGGGGAACTGACTGCGTTCCAAAAGCTGCGACAAAACGACCGGCTCGTGCCACTCGGTCCACGTACTCGGCCAAGTCACCACGCCGTCCGCTGTACCACCCGAACCATAGGTGGACGGCCGCATCGTCGATTCGTGGTGGGTTGGGCAGCACGCCAGAGTGGCTAATTACTGGGCGAGACGGATCGGCTTGCTCGAGAGAGCGGCGCACAGAACGGTCTAGGACTGTCCGATTCCACGTAGGGATTTGCTGGTCTATTTGGCGGGGGACAGCCCGGGTCCGATCTACAGGATCGGGGACATCGTGAGCGCACCAAACTATTACTGACGGATGGTGCCCCAAAAGGTCGACCACATCTCGGGCTTGTCGGGCCGCTTGGTTCCGGATCCCCCTGTGGTAGCCACCGGTTAGGGGCAGGTCCTGCCACAGCAACATGCCGGTTCGGTCGGCTTCGGCGTACAGCTCAGGGGCCGACACGTGTCCGATCATCCTGAGGAAGTTCAAACCGGCATCGCGCGCCAGAGTCAAGTCGGTAGTTGTTGATTCGAGAGTCACTCGAGATAGGTCGCGGTCTAGTGGTGGGACAATCGCCCCCCGGAGGAAAAGTCGTTGTCCGTTTATTGACCAGATCTGATTGCGCATGTGAACAGAGCGAAAACCAGTGCGACGTAACGCCCGGTCGCTTACTTGGCCGTCTTCGGTCGCCACGATTAATTCCACATCGTGCAGATGCTGTTCACCCATTTCGGCAGGCCACCACAGTGGTGGCCTGGGGACCCGAATAGACCATTCGACCCGATTCTCGCCACCAGCCAATGGCTGTCGATGACGGTGGTCGATGCCCAGCACTTTCGTGTGGAAGATCGCTTCCCGAGGCCGGTCAGCGTGAACTACTGCCCGAAAGGTCAGGGTGGCCACTGATTCTGTTGCCCTGCTGCACAACACCCGGATGTGTAGTAGGGGAACTGGGCCGGTCTCACGCAATTGGACATGGCGTCCGATCCCACCAGGGTTCCATGCGGCGATGCCCCGGCCGCCTTGGGTAGTCCCGGTAAGAGTCCGCTTCTCGTCCGGTTTACCAATGGGTGGGCATGTGGCTTCCACAGCCAGAAGATGGTCGGAGCGGGCGCGGGCGGCGGCAGTGATTTCCAATAGGTGAGGAGTGAATGAGCCTTCAGTGGGGCCGAGGTATGAACCGTCGAGCCACACATCTCCCTGGCACGTAACGCCGGCAAATTCTAAAAATGTACGTCGTTCGGCTCCCGGTGGCGTAGTGGTGAACTGGGTCCGGTACAGCATCGGCCCATCAGAATCTGTGAAGGCCTGTGTGCTTCGCCAAGAGCCAGGGACAGTGACCTCCAGCCAGTTTCTGTCATCGAGACTTTCGAGTGGAAAGTCGCGCCGGAGTACTTCGTCAGCTTCAATGGCCCGCCACGGACCAGGTAGCGCCTCAGAGTGTTCCATGACCTGACGCTAGGCCTCCGACAGACAACTCTTGATTCTACTGCTGGAAGTTGGAGGTTCTCTCGACCGGAAGACCCTTCGTCTGAGATGGTCAGTACTGTTGAACTGGTCCTAGAGGGGTTGCATTTATCCCAAAGACCAAACAAGCAGACCTTAAGGCTCAGGATCTTTTTACCTCGCTAGAAGTGAAGCCTCCCAAGACGGAGATTCCAAGATCAAATTCTCTAGAGGTGCAGGGCATTAAGAGAACGATGGGGGGGCGGGACGTCCAGTTATTTGTTCAGATAACCATCGCCCGCTGTCCTTTAGCCTGCGGTCCCGGGTGACTAGCCCACGGGGCCCAGCAAAACCCGGCGCCGTTCCCCAGCCTGCGGTTGCGTAGCCGTCCAACAGGGAGTCGTGGAATAAGCCCACGACGGGTATTCCATCCTCTACCGCTGATTCGATTTGTGCGATTACATCTCGGAGCATTTCCTCGCGCCACTCGTCGTCGGTGGTTGATACTCCCCAGCCAGCCACTACTAGGTCCCGACCGTTGAGTCTGTGATGGATCTGCCGGAGGACTACTCCTAGTTCTTCGGGTAGTGGAGCGGCACCCGTGGCGTCCACTCGGGCATTGGGTGGATATGGGCCGGGGGTACCGCTGGCGTCCACCCTTACCGGGTGGTCACCAACTAGGCCAATGAGGTCAAAGGCGCCAGCCAACTCAGGTCGATCAGTTGGGGTTCGCCACGGCCAGGCCAACTCTCCGTCGGCTAGTGCCCGAAGCCACGAATCCCATAGCACTCGTTTCCAGTGAAGGGCCTGTTCACGCTCCAGGTTGTTATTTTTGGAACTGGATTGGTCATGGCCAATACCATCGTCAGGTAATGCAGCAAAGATGGATGGGGCAGCGAAAACGCCCATGACCGGAGCGTTACCGCTCTGAAGCAGTCGGCAGGCGTCAAAATTTGCTTCGAGCGCGCCTTCGAGGACTACGCGAGCTTTCTCAGGGTTAGTCCGACCAGGGGGACGGACGCCTAGTAGGTGGCCACGGACCGTTGAACCGATCGGATCCTCGATGGGTACCCATCCGGCTGTCAGATCTTCTAAGGCTTCGGCGGTGCGGTCTACATGCCGGGCCCACCAACTACTCCGACTTGATGTTTCGGCAAACCCTCCTTCGTCATCGACGAACCAACCCGGGAGCGTTCCGTTCACCAGTGTGACCCATGGTTGTATCCCAATATCAACAGCTGAGGAGAGAATGCTTCGGGCCTGTTCAAGTGCGCGACCATCGAGCACTCCGGGTCGAGGTTCCAAGCGGGCCCATTCGATGGTGATGCGTATGTCGGTGAATCCCAGAGCAGCGGCAAGGCGGAGGTCATCGACATAATCGCTAGCGAAACCTGCTCCAGCGCCGGAGGTTGAAACCCGACCATCGTCTTCCCAACGTGACCAATCGGCGGCCGGTGCTACCCCTTCGGCCGACAGAGACGAGTCGGTTACACCCCATCGAAATTCCTTCCCATGCAGTTCAGACGGTGTGCTCGTTTCTCGGGTGAGCATGCTGATCTCAGCCGTGTCGTGTCATTACACCGGAGTCGAAGACCACCCGGTCGCTGACCCGAGTCTGGAACAGCACGGTGGCGTCTTCGGTCTCCCAGATATGAACATCAAGGACCTCACCGGGCATGACCGGTGACTTAAAACGCCCACTCATGCTGCCGAAGCGGCTCGGATCTGATCCACAGACGGCGTGTAGAAGTGCCCGCCCAGTGAATCCGTAGGTGCAAAGGCCGTGAAGGATTGGTCGGTCAAATCCGGCCGCTGAGGCGAACGTCGGATCGGAATGTAGTGGGTTTCTGTCGCCACTGAGTCGATAAATTAGGGCTTGATCGGCTCTAGTGGCGTATGAGACCACGTGATCAGCATCTCGGTTGGGTGCCGCCCAGTCGGTAGCGGGGCCGCGGTCGCCGCCCCAACCGCCTTCACCGCCGATAAACAGGCCTGAACTGGTGGACCACAACGGCTTGCCGTCAGGGTCAGCGACTTCGGTCTCGAGGTACACGAGAGCCGCTTTACCCTTGTCCCAAATTGGCCCAACTTTTCCGATGGCCATGCCGGTGCCCTCAGCGGGGATCTCTCGATAGCAAGTTATGGATTGTTCAGCATGGAGTAGGAAGACTGGGTTAAAACTGCCAAAGTCTGGGGTGCTACCTCCACCCATCACTACGACCTGGGTGGGGAAGGTCCGTTGGGTAATCCCGTTGGAATTCTCGGTTGTGAACTCCAACTCAAAACCAGTGGGGTCGGCCACACCGGCTCCGATACCGAGGGCGTACAGCAGACTCTGCTTAGAGGTCCAGGAGATTTCAGTGGGCTGGCCGGTTGATCCGGTGGAATCTGGGTTTATTGGCATCGTGGCTCCCGTGGGCTCGTGATTTCGTCGACTCTGTGGTCGTTGGATGGGCCAATTATCTGACCCACCTCAACGTCAACGCTACGGTCAGTTTGTGGAGTATCCGAATTAGGGCTTGGTCCAGCGACAACGTTGTGGAGTCGACGACGGAGACGAGGTCCTGAGTCGCGTCGCGTCATCTACTTCTGGTGGACCGCACACTTCGAGTAGCCCAGCGCTGCACTCGTGAGGACATACGGATCAATGTGTCCACAGTGGACACCACGCGCCGTCTGACTCGGTTTGTTGAGTAGACAATTCTGCTGAACAGGGGGCAGGCCTGTATGACCGATGATTGAGAACTTAGCGATTGCGTGTTAATCGACTTTGTCGAACACCCTCGAATGGTTCGTTCTCGCCGTTGATCAGGTTGAGTTCGCGCCGTGGCGATCGTGTGCGAATTCAACAGGTGGCTTATCTGTAGGGATAAAATCATGATTTCTCTTGCAATTAGGGGAATGACAGTGGTGTAATTCCAATAGAGGAACTTCTTTGGAGGTTCTGGGGAACCAAAACCGGTTCCAGCGGCCGGATCGACCGGTCGATTAACCGGTGAAAGGCGTAACAGCACGATGGGAATGATCGCAAAACCTGATCTAGACACGGAATGGAAGGACTCGTCGAACTGTCTTGGCGTGGATCCTGACCTGTTTTTTCCTGAGCGCGGGGCCAGCACTCGAGAGGCTAAAGAAGTGTGTCGGGGATGCATCGTGAGAGAGGACTGTCTGGAGTACGCGCTGTTGAACGGCGAGAAGTTTGGCATCTGGGGTGGAATGAGTGAGCGAGAGCGTCGTCGAATCCGGCGACAGCGCGCCTTGGAACGTCAGGCTGTTGCCCGAACCGCTGAGGCTGTGTGAGTGTCGTTCCTAGCAAAGATTTGTTTTGCTAAGAAGTTCTTTGATGGATCGAGTGCTGTGCCCAGCGGTTGGACAGTGAGTAGAGTCCTGTTATGAGCACTCTCGCATTCTTGGGAACCCAGGAACTGATTATCGTTGCGGTCATTGCCTTGGTTCTGTTTGGTGGAAACCAGATTCCAAAGTTGGCTCGTAACCTTGGTAAGGCCCAAAAAGAACTCCAGAAGGGGCTGGCTGAGGGCCAAGCGGCAGTTGATGCTGAGCCTGATACGGACAGCAGTTAAGCCCGAGCACTTTCTGATCGGTCTAATGTCGGCCACCCGGTGCCCCTAGGGCCACCGGTACACTTCCCGACCATGAGCAGTCACCCCGACGATCTTCCTCCCCAGCCACCGGTCGGCGACTTAAAGGTCGTCTATCTTGGACCAGCCGCCCCTCACTGGGAGGTCCGGTCAAATTTTGGCGACCCGCGCTTAATCGAGTCTTTCCGCGACCGTGTGCAGGCTCGACTTATGTTGTTGCCGCCTCACGATCCCCAGTTCCGACGTAACCGGGAGCGAATTAACCGCGATGCTGAGCGCGAGAACGTGCTTATCTCCTGGGACCTCGGGTACGAAGAGGAAGACTCGGCCTGATACGGCCCTAGATGCCTCCATGGGGGCAACTAGGTGCCGAAAACGACATCAGCCCCAACGCTTGGTTCGTCGGGGCTGATGCCGCAATGAGGGGTGAGGAGGGAACTACCCCTCAGGACTTTCTTTTTTAGGCTGCCACTGCAATGAACCCGTTGTTTCGTGCTGCCGCCCGCCGAGAGCGCAAGATTCTTCGCCGCTGGCGTTCGGAGCATCCACCCCAGACGCCGTGTTCGATTCGGTTGGCTAGTGCGTAGTTCAGGCATGGCTCAGTGATTTGGCAATCTGCACAGATCTTCTTGGCGAGTTCAACTCCGACACCGTCGTGGGGGAAGAAGACGTTGGGGTTGCTGCCGGCGCACGCACCGAGCGACATCCATGTAGATGCTGACCCCTCTGAGTCAAAGGGGTTTTCTGCTTTGTGGAAATTTTTCGGATTGTGTGAAATTTCTAGAAGTTGGGTGTTCATGTCGATTTATCTCTCATTCCTTTGACTCGTTTCGCAGCCCGAGTCGGTGGCCGCTCCGCCCAGACGATCGCCCCGGACAACACAGTTCTCTCACATTGGACTTAAAACCTCCGTAAAGAGAGGTTTAAAGAAAGTTCGACAAGGTCTGTTGGGGCGTCGTAGTCAGGTAGCGGAACCTTCTGCCCGCAACCAGCTTGAAGTGTCTGGTGGGTGAGTCCGAATCACTTAAAGTGATTCGTTTACCTTTTGTTTACCTAACGGACAGGCAGAAGCAAGGTAAGAAATCTAAGTTACAACTGACCGAGTGGTCGGATGTCTCAGATTCCGGCCTTCTTAGCAAAAGCGATGGGCCGGCGTAATTGAACATGATTGAATCTGTGAGTGATTTGCCCTCCCTTAACCGGGTTGGTTCCTCTCAGAGAGAAATGCCCACTTTGGCTCGAGCTGCGCTCGTTGTGGCCCTGCTGTATCTGTTCCTTACCGGTGTCGAGTTACTCAGTGGTGGCTTCAAGACAATGGGCAAGGGTTTTGTCGACGGCCTTTTCGAAGGAGTCTCCAATCCATTGGCTGGCCTGTTCGTTGGCTTGTTGGCTACGGTGCTTGTGCAGTCGTCGTCAGTGTCGACGTCGGTGATCGTCGGCCTAGTTGCCTCGGGGGTTGTCGGCTCTAGCGAGGCTGTACCGATGGTCATGGGCGCCAATCTCGGTACGACGGTCACCAACACACTCGCTTCGCTTGGTCACATGCGCCGCGACAACGAATTTCGTCGGGCGTTTGCTGCCGCGACTGTCCACGACCTCTTCAACATTCTCGCTGTCGCTGTATTTCTGCCGATCGAACTAGCCACTGGTTACCTATCAAAGACAGCCACTTGGATTACCGGGAAGGTGCTGGGGAGTTCTGGCGCGTCCTTTAAGAGCCCCTTAAAGACAGCAGTAAAGAAACCGGCTGGCATCGTCAAGGACCTTTTGTCGGATGTTGGTGCCCACGGCAACTGGAAGGGCGGGCTGATGATTGCCATTGGCCTTGCTTTTATCTTCCTGGCGTTGGCTTTCATCACCCGAAACATGCGGCTCTTGGTCGCCGACCGGGTTGAGGCTGCAATAAACCGGGCACTAGGAGCTGGGTCAGGGATTGTTGCCATCATTTTGGGAACCATCATCACCATCTCGGTGCAGTCGTCTTCGATTACGACCTCTGTGCTCGTTCCTCTAGCTGCTTCTGGTGTATTGACGTTGGAAAACATTTATCCGGTGACCTTGGGGGCAAACGTGGGGACCACAGTCACTGCGCTGCTGGCGTCCTTGGCCACTGGCAACCCAGCGGCGGTCACTGTGGCCATCGTTCACACTCTCTTCAACATAAGTGGGATCCTAGTTTTCTATCCCTTGAAGGCTCTCCGTCGTATACCCGTCCGGCTGGCCACAGGACTGTCTTACCTGGCAGCGGAACGGCGCACTACTGCAGTTGCCTACGCGATAGGCATGTTTGTAGTGGTCCCCCTAGTCGGGGTGCTGCTTCTCCGATGATGCCGTTGACGATTACTCGCTGCCTTACCGCCCCCACTGCGCTCGTTGCTGCCGGTACTGTCTCTATGGTGAAGTTAGGAGTAGTTACGCCATGGTCATGAGTTTTTTTCGCCGCAAGGATGACAGCGGCATAGATCACATTGAGGCGCAGGTGCAGCGCATGGTCACTGACGCTCGCCACACCTTCGACTTAGCCATGAACGCCATTACCGGTGGCTTAGTGTCTTCGGTAGCTGAAGAAGTAAGGCGCACTGACCGCCAGATCAACATCACCGAGATGGAAATTAGGCGAGAGCTTGTTGTGCATTTTTCAGTGCACGCCGGTGGAGACGCCACCGAAATGCTTGTGTTCATGAACATGGTTAAGGACCTTGAACGCATCGGCGACTACAACAAGAACGTCTTTGACTTGGCTGAGGAAAGCGTGTCCTTCGCTGCAGCCGACGACCTCGAACGAATTCTTGGCTTCCGTGACGAAATCTCATCTCGGATCGCCTTGATGGGCGAGATTCTTACGGCTCGTGACGAGGAGCGGGCCAGGGCTTATATCGCCCGGGGTGACGAACTCCGCCAAGAGTTCGACGCCTTAGTCGCCGAACTAGTTCACTCCACCGAGCCCGGCCTGCACGCTGTACCCCGCGCCCTGCTCTACCGCTTCTTAAAGCGGATCACTGCCCACAGTGTGAACGTGGTTACCGCCGTAGTCATGCCCGTTGACCGTCTCGATTACTTCGACGAACATGGCGATACCCGTATCTGACCGAGGTTTAGCCCTTTTTGATACTGCGGTGACCAAGCGGCCCAACTGGTGGCGTCAGCCCCTAGGGTCAAAGTGTGCGGATCTTAGTCACCAACGATGATGGAATCTCCTCGCCTGGTTTACACGCGCTTGCTGTCGCTGTAGCTGAAGAGGGTCACGAACCGGTAATCGCAGCGCCCTCGAGCGACTGGAGTGGGGCATCAGCCTGTCTTGGCCCCCTCGACGATCCTGACCGCGTACGAGTCGAACGAGTGAATCTCGATGGTTTGCCGACTATTGGCTACGCCGTGGGAGCTCCACCGGCGCTGATCACCATGTTGGCTGACTTGGGCGGCTTTGGACCTCCCCCAGATTTAGTGGTGGCTGGCATCAACCGAGGCCTGAATACCGGACGTTCAACCTTGTTTTCAGGAACGATTGGGGCTATTTTGGCTGGTGAGCGATTCGGTCTTTCCGGTATGGCAGTGAGCGCTGACGTTCAGGTGACTGGGGCTCTAGGCGCTGATGGACCAGTCCATTGGGAAACCGCTGCTGCAGTGGCTAAGACAGTCCTACCGTGGTTAATCTCCGCCCCGAGCCGCACGTTGCTAAATCTGAACGTCCCTGACCTAGCCCTGACTGAGATTCAGGGCATTCGGTGGGCTGGCTTAGCCCCAGTGGGCGGAGTTCGGACGGTCATTACAGGAAATGACCCGACTGGTCTAAACCTCGACTTAGTGACCAATGATGAGCTCATGCCTGACAGCTCTGATACAGCGCTAGTGCGCTCTGGTTGGACGACGGTGACCCCGCTGGTGCCCACCAGCGCAGCCAAGATGTCCCTGCCCGTCGACAAGTGGGAACGGGCGCTCGGGCTGGGAGACTGACCCCGTGGGTATCGCCGGTCGTCGACGACGTACGGATCATTTCAGGCATCGCACTGCTTCTTCTGGTCAGCCACCAGGTAGCCGAGTGGCTTCTGAAATGGGCGTAACCACGTCGGGTCCTACAAGTGCTGAGGCCCTTGACATGTTGTCGACGGGGATCGTGCTGGCCGACAGGACCGGGCAGATGGTCCGCCGAAACGCAGCTGCTGATGCTCTAGTTGACTCGTGGGACGATGGGGTCGTGGGCCGACGAGTACTGGAGCGTCTCAGTGATGCGGTACGCCCCGGTGCCAGCGCAACCATCGAGCAGGTCCGTACCCCTGGGGTGCAGCCTCGGGTGTACGAGGTAACTGTCCGACCGGTAGGTACTGGGTCACCCATTGGTCAGATCACTAATGGGGCAGTGGCTCTGTTTGAAGACATTACGGAGAGGGTTCGAGTCGAGGCGGTCCGGCGAGACTTTGTAGCCAATGTAAGCCATGAGCTCAAAACGCCAGTGGGAGCAATCAGCCTTCTAGCAGAGGCGCTGGAGGGTGAACGAGATCCGGAAGTGGTGGAACGACTCACTGGTCGTATTGGGAATGAGGCCCGACGTGTCTCCGGTCTGGTAGAGGATCTATTGGATCTGCGGTCTATTGAGGAGGGTGATGTTGGAGGGGCCACGACTGTGGATTTGGTTGAGGTCGCTGCCGAAGTTCTCGAACGAGTTGAGCCGTTGGCCCAAAGGCGAGGCGTTTCTCTTAAGGCAGAACTACCTGCATCGGCCGAGGTCATCGGGATCCACACTCAGTTACTGAGTCTGTTACGGAACTTGGTAGAAAACGGCGTGAAGTACTCGGATACCGGCGGTTCAGTGCAACTTAATATTGCTAAAAACGGCAATGAGATAGTGGTGCGGGTAACCGACCGAGGAATGGGGATCCCTCAGCGCGACCACGACAGGGTCTTCGAGCGCTTTTACAGGGTGGACCGGGCGCGAACTCGAGACACTGGCGGTTCTGGTTTGGGCCTGTCGATTGTTCGCAATGTCGTGCAAGGGCACAGGGGCAACGTAGAACTGACGTCTCAGGAGGGTGAGGGGACGACGGTGACAGTGCGTCTGCCAATAGGGCTAGTGCCGCCAGAGGCGGACCATTGAGCGCTGTTCGAGTCCTCGTTGTCGAAGACGAGCCTTCATTTGCTGATGCCCTTCAGGTTGGATTGGCCCGTGAGGGTTTTGAGGTCAATGTGGTGCACGACGGAGCTGCAGCGCTTGAGGTCTTTGACCAATGCCCTGTTGACTTGGTTTTGTTAGATCTGATGCTCCCCAAGTTGTCGGGCATTGACGTTTGTAGGGAGATCCGAACAAAGTCCACGGTGCCGATCATCATGGTGACAGCGCGTAGCGAAGAGTTAGACACGGTCGTTGGTCTGGAGGTGGGAGCAGACGACTACGTGACCAAGCCCTACCGGTTACGTGAGTTGGTGGCACGGATGCGGGCCGTGTTACGTCGCGTCGATACGAAAGCGCCCCTGGCTGATCGTGGTGCTAATAGTCCTACGGGGATAGATGAGGCCGTGCCAAACGCTGGCAGGGTGCAGGTGGGCGACGTCGTCGTCGACCGTGATCGTCACGAAGTCATCGTGGAAGGTGCTGTAGTGCCTATGCCGCTTCGAGAGTTTGAACTACTGGCCTTTCTCATGGAAAACGCCGGCCGTGTACTTACTAGGGATGTACTTATCGACCGGATATGGGGCTACGACTACGTAGGTGATACCAAGACTCTTGATGTTCACGTTAAGCGGATTCGAACGCGTGTTGAGGAAGATCCCAAAAACCCAAACTTGATCGTCACCGTTCGAGGGGTTGGCTATAAGGCCGAACGTTTGACGCCTTCCCAATGAGTGACAGCAGATCTCAGCCCAGGCCACCAGTTGGCCCGTTCACTCGGTTGGGCCGGACCCATGGGTTAGGGGCTATGTCAGACGCCATGTTGGCAGTCGCTCTCGCAGGTTCAATATTTTTTTCTATTGACCCCAGTGCAGCTCGCTGGCGTGTCGCGCTGTATCTGCTGCTGACTATCGCCCCGTTTGCTGTGGTCACCCCGCTCCTTGGCCCACTGGTCGACCGGGTTCGGGGTGGGCGTCGGGGAATGATCGTGACCACGATTGTGGCCCGGCTACTAATTGCATGGCAGATGATTGAGCACATTGATGGGCTGATGCTGTTCCCACTGGCTTTCGGACTGTTGGTCATGCAGAAGACGTACTCGATTGCCAAGAGCGCAGTGGTCCCTTCATTGGTCCGTAGTCAACTGCAACTGGTAGAGGCCAACGCCAAGTTGGCCATGCTCAGTTCTGTATGTTCGATGGTCGGTGCTGGTATCGGCGGGGTTGCACTGCTTGTTAGCTCGTCCTCGCCTGCTGTGGTCGCAGTATTTGGCTACGGCTTAACTTTGGTGGCGGCTATTCAGGTTCCCAAAGTCTTGGTGGCTTCAACACGGACGTCGGCCGATGAGCGAGCGATTCTGCGCCAGCGTGGGATTCTCACCGCATCGCTGGCCATCGGGTTGCTTCGGGCTGTAGTGGGTTTCACCTCCTTTTTGCTCGCCTTTGAGTTTCGGGGTGGAGGAGACGGCGTATCAATCGAAGTGACTGGTAGGGCAGCTGGAGCTGGGTCTGGGGTAGTCCGGGGTGAGTCGGTGCTGGCAGCGGCGCCGGCGCCGGCGTGGCATTTTGGTCTAGTTCTGGGCTCGGTGGGCTTAGGGGCTTTCTTAGCTGCCCAGTTCGCTCCCATGTTGCGTCGACGGCTTCTAGAGGAACGGATCATCCGCGGGGTGTTATTTGTGGGTGTGACGTTGGCTGGTCTTTCTGTATGGGTGGGAGAGCTCTGGGGAGCGGTACTGATTGGTGGCACAGTGGCCATGTGTAGTGGAACTGCCAAATTGGCCTTTGACTCGCTAGTCCAACGCGACGCTCCGGGTGCCAACCATGGCCGGTCGTTCGCAAAGTTTGAGGGACGTTTTCAACTGGCATGGGCCATTGGGGCATTTCTTGCGGTGTTTCTGCCGCTACCGGTTGAGGTGGGTTATCTATTCATTGCTGCACTTTTTGCAGCAGCCCTCACATGGTTTGGCTTGGCAACACCGCCTATCCCCCGAATCCAGACCCCCAACGAACCGGATCGGTCAGATGGCCAGTTTGGTTTCTGGGGTAGTGACGAGCTCGACGAGGGGCGTTAAATCAACCTTGACAGTTGGTAACCATTTCTTTGGCCCCGAGTTCCAGTGGCGTTAGTTAGTTAGTGGGTCCTGGAACTCAAGGCGGGCTAACCACAGGCCGGGGGCATCCACCTCTGATGGGGTAGGCAGACTTTGCGCCCCCTCCCACAGTAGAGACAAACCATCCTCACCAGCTCGTTCCACGACACCGACCACAAACGACGCACCCCGATCCACTTGTTCTTGGGTCAGATTTAGGCCGAGGATTCGCTCCACGAAACGGTCCGCATCCGTGGTGGTCACCCGCCGCCTTCGGACTGCTTCGGTGACTTGGTCGTACGAGCGAATCAGTCCGTTACCGACGACGTCCATCACGTAGTCGACTACGCCAACTACTACGGCGACTAATGCCTCAAGGAGGGGTAACAACTCTTCCTGTTCCGAAGAACGAACCGCACCCAACACGGCCTCAGGATCTAGCGCACCTTGAAGACGAGCCAGAGCATCAGCCCCCGCCATTGAATCTAGACCCTCTCCCCCAAGGTCTAATCCCTCAAAGTCCAGCCCAAGTCGGCCGCCCAACTCAGAGGGGTCATTGCGGAACGCCCCGGCGTGTTGGGCCAGCAGGTTGCCGATGGTGTCACGGATGTGAGGTACACCGAGCACCGCGTGGTGGGCAACCTCATGAAGGCAGATCCAGAGCCTGAGGTCTTCAGGTGGAAGGCTCCAGCTGGTGCCAAATTCTTCAATGTTTGGGGCCACGATGAGCAGGGTGTCCGCATCAGGTCCACCAGTGGGTCTTGGAATGGGCAGGTCGTAGGTTCCAAGGCTACGGAGGGCTAGACGGCCGACCATCGTACCGGTGGTCATTCCAGCCATCATGGGGGCCATGGCAGACATCAGCCCCGACAGCCAGTTGAGAGTTTGTTCTCCATGGGGGTCGCCAGTGTCGAGTCGCTGTCCGTCGATTCCCAGATCAAGACCCTCGGTGAGGTCACTAGGGAGTTGAGCCATCTTCGACAGGTAAGGCCGGTAGGCATCAACTGATGATGACGCCCAGACGGTGCGGTTCACTGGTCGGACTGAGAGTGTTCCGGAACGGGCCACTGTCAGTCCGGTCCGGTTAGCTACTTGAAGTTCAGCTACACGGACCAATGATTCGTATTCCATGCGAACTATCGGGTCGACATTGGGTTCGCTGCTTCCCTCAGAAGCGATGGCCATGGCGATCTGGCGTGCTGGGTCAGATCCCGGTTGACTTACCCCAGGGGTGCCGATACCAGATAGGCCTTTCCCAGGAAAAATGTTACCGAACGCGTTTTGGAATAGGGCGAACGGGTCCTCTGGTGGATCTTCCGGGCTCACGAGGGCACTCTATGGGCATGACTTCCCTCCAGTACCAGCGCGCATGGTGATGGTTAAGCGATGAGCCGAGTAGTTGTTACCGGATCGACCGGTGCAGTCGGCAGAGAAACCTGTGTAGGCCTTGCTGGGGCGGGTTATGAGGTCATTGGCTTAGATCGTCGGTCAAGCACTCCTTCGGCTATTGGAATCGAGCTTCGAACGGTGGATCTGGCGGTGACCGACCTCCGGGCCCAGCTAGAAGGGGTCGACGTGGTCGTGCACTTGGCCGCCGGGGTCACGGCTGGTGATTCCAGGGCCGATGTCGGGCGAGATCGCCTAGCTGTTGTCGAACGCCTCCTGGCTGCAGCGTCTGATTCTGGGGTAAGGCACCTTGTTTTTCGTTCGTCGGCCATGGTCTATG
>CAWVUB010000002.1:0-58108 GCA_963933065.1 uncultured Acidimicrobiaceae bacterium
GGTACCCGCCATTGCCTTTCCGTCTTCTCTCTTGAGTACGACCGCGACATGGGTCCTGTGCCCGGAACTGGGTTCCTCGAGGGAATGCCGGACATGGAATGTCATTTCAACATGTCGGACATAAGGCCAAGTTGGGAGGACGGTGTTGGCGTCGTAATAGGAGATCTGGAGCGTAATGGAGAACCGGTGCCTCTGGCTCCAAGAACAGTGCTTCGCAACGCTGTTGCTGCGTGGGAATCCATGGGTTTCAAACCGAAGGTGGGAATTGAGCTTGAGGCCTACCTAATGGAACCTGATGCCAATGGACGGTGGCGCCCCTACGACGCGCCCGGCTCATTCGTATACGGCACAGGTGTGCGCACCGACCCGAAAGGCATCGTGCAGGCCATCGATGAAACCGCTGACCGACTTGGCTTCCGGGTCGAATCAATCAATGGCGAGTTCGACATGGGTCAGTTCGAGATGACCCTCGAGTTTGATGACGCTATGCAATGCGCAGACGAGGTGTTCCTCTTCAAGACGATGGCGATGGAGCTCGCCTCTCAGAAAGGGCACCTCCTGACCTTCTTGCCCCGCCCGATCCCGGATTACGGCGGCAACGGACTCCACGTCAACTTGAGTCTGGAGGACGACTCCGGCAACAACGCCATGCTCGATTTATCGACTCCCGACGGACTTTCGGCACTGGCTAAGTTCTGCATTGCTGGACAGCTCCACCACATGCCCGCCATGGCCGTGCTGTGCGCACCTACGGCCAATTCCTATAAGCGCCTGCTACCTGGTCAAATCTCTGGCTATTGGAAGAACTGGGGGCATGACCATAGATGTGCCACAGTTCGCGTGAACCCGGAACGCGACGCTTCGACCCGCCTCGAGAATCGAATGCCTGACGGAGCGGCAAGCAGCTACTCAGCGATCGCCGCCGTGCTCACAGCATCGCGTCTCGGAGTAGAGGCCAGCCTCCCGTGTCCCAATCCTGAAACTGGAGATGCGCTCGAAACTGCCTCTACCGAAGAGCACACTCCCGAGCACCTTGGTGCGGCGATCGAAGCTCTCCGAACCGACAAGAAGTTCACGGACGCGATTGGCCCAGAAATGGTGGACCAGTACCTCGCTATCAAAGATGCCGAGTGGGCCAAGTACCTCGCTGCAAACGGAAGTTGGAACGAGACAATCGGCCGATTCACGGAATGGGAAGAGCAGACCTACCTCCCGTACCTCTAGCAAAAAGGAAGTTGTACCCAATCTTGAACATCGGTAAGCGGCTCAGTAGTTGGACAACCAAGGTGTGTTTAAAACAGATCTGGACTCATCTACCGAGCCTGAAGGTCCATCTAAACAAGGTCATCAGGCTGTACGGAGTCGAGTTTCGTGGTTCCGCCGGACTCCTGTGCGGGTGGATCCGACTATGAGCCGCACAAATGTCGTCTTCGTAACTGGCGGAGCTTCTGGGATCGGCCGAGCAGTAGCAAAGAGGCTCGCAAGCGAGGGGGCATCTGTTGTAGTGGCCGACAGGGACGTCAAAAACGGTGAAGAGACATGTGAGTCCATCGCTCTAACAGGAGGGCGATCAATCTTCCAGGAGATAGACGTCCGAGATCGAAGTTCCATAAGGGACGCTGCCGACTACGCGACTGGAAAGTTGGGTGGAATCACTGGACTTGTTAACTGCGCTGGCCTCGTAACTATGACTTCTCTGGCCGATCTATCGGAAGACGAATGGGATCTGGTTCTTGATGTCAACCTCAAAGGAACTTGGCTAGTTACGCAAGAGGTCGCACGCGACATTAAAAAATCAGGTGGAGGATCAGTCGTCAATATCTCAAGTATCGAAGCCGAAGTTGTGGTGTCATCGGCCGGCTACTGCCAAGTCCACTACAACGCATCTAAGGGTGGCGTAAAAATGCTCACCAAGGCCCTTGCTGTTGAACTAGCGAAGTCCTCTATACGAGTCAACGCCGTTGCCCCAGGGCCGATCGCCACTGATTTCGTCTCCCTCCAAGGGATTACATCTCCTGAGACGCTTGAGGCATTGAAAGACAGGCTCCTAATACCCAGAATTGGTCAGCCGGAAGACATCGCCTCAGCGGTGTCTTTTCTTCTCTCTGACGAATCGTCGTGGATTACCGGAGTGCATCTACCGGTAGACGGAGGATGGCTCACCCGTTAGCCACACCTCTGAAGGGACTCAGATTCGCACAGTTCCGTCCAAATGAATACCTTGCGCGGCCCAAAGACTGCACCGCACACTACTTTTCGCATCGATGAATACCGGAGCAAAGTCAACCTTGTCCAAGTCGACGACACTCGCCCATCGACTTCGCACGACCGCTATTAGGACAGAACCCCTCCCTGACCGTGGTGGGGTTTCATGCCAGCTCGAGAACCAAATATCTAAAGCAGCCCGCCCAATTAGCATCCGACCCGTCGGCGCGTTGACTGTGTCTTGCCTCAGTGCCAAAGCAGAGTTGGACTGTTCGCAAGCAGAGCCCGGCGAACCTCTGGGGACGGCCAGCACGAACGAGTTCGGGGCCGACCCCCCTCGGATGGGGGTTCGGTAGCCAGTTCAGAGATCGAGAGAAGGCCTTCTACCCGCCTTACCTGTATCTGGCGTATCAGACCGAGATCAGGCCCCGGCGGATGTGAGACAACATCTCCACCAGACCATTCGATCAGGCTCTAACGGAGATGGCCATGTTCGGACAACCCTCAACCACGGCGAGTGCCCGGGCCCGGTCCAGTGCTGCCCCATCAACTACTCGGGAGATGGTGTCCTCGTCACTCAGGCAAAACACCTCAGGCTCCAGTAGCTCACACTGACCGATACCAATGCACCGATCCTCGTCGACAGTCAACTGGACAAGATTATTCACGACACCACCCCGAGGTCCAATGAGGCAACGCCATGGACGAAATTTGAGGCTAGGTGCACCGGCGCCGACCGGGGCTGCAGCACAACGTTTCGGGCCGCCATCTCCTCCAGCAGGACCTGAATCTCCATGCGAGCCAGAAACGCTCCGAGACAGAAGTGTGGCCCACCCCCGCCAAAAGCGAAGTGCGGGTTGTCGGCTCGGGTCACGTCGAACCGGAAGGGGTCCTCGAAGACTGTCGGATCGCGGTTAGCCGCTGCGTACCACATGACCACCTTGTCGCCTGCAGCGATCGATGTTCCGGCCAGCTCTGTATCACACGACGCTGTGCGTCGCATATGCAACACCGGTGTAGCCCAACGGATTACCTCATCAACCGCTCCAGTGAACAGCGACGGATCGTGACGGAGCTCAGCCCATTGCCCGGGATGCTCAGCGAAGGCCAGCGCCCCATGGACCATCGCCGTGCGCGTCGTCTCGTTGCCAGCGAACACCAACAGCTGGAAAAAGTTTCGGTACTCATTCGCCGACAACCGCTCTCCGTGAACTTCAGCCTCCAGCAGACCACTCACCAGATCCGCGCCAGGTTCAGCAAGGCGTAGTTGTCGCATCTGCTCGGCGTATTCGAACAACGCATGACTGGCTGGACTGTTGAACGGCAGGAGTCGAGTCGGCGTGGTATTCCCGTAGGCGTCGTCGGGCAGCGACGGAACGTCGCCAGTGCCCTCCACTAGATGGTTGGTTAGCTCGACTAGGTAATCGGCGTCTTCGAGTGGGACCCCCAGAATCGCCAAGATCACACGAATGGGTAGCGGCGCGGCTACCTGGGCAACCCAGTCGCCTCCACCTTCTGCGACAAACGCATCGACTAATTCAGCGGCGATCTCCCGAGCCATGCCCTCCCAGTTACGGGTATTCCTTGGGGTAAACGCCCGGGAGACAACCCGTCGGAGCCGCGTGTGGTCAGGGGCGTCAGAATCGATTAGCGACCGACGGGCCTCGAGAGCGTCGGCCTCCAGATCCCAAAGATTGGTGTGACCTACGGCCGACGAGAATACCTCCGGGTTGCGCGACACCTCCCGTACGTCGGCGTGACGAGTCACCGCCCAGAAGCCATTCCGCTCACCATTTTCGTCTCCAATGGCACCGTAGGGGTGCCAGACCAGTCCCTCAGTCTCTCGGATGGCGGTGAATCCCTCATGCGGTATGCCGTCCAGGTACACGGCCGAGGTAGCAATGTCGGCGGGGCTAGCTCGTCGGTCCATGGACTCCTTCTCATTGATCTGAGACACTGGATTACCGCTGTTTTAGGTACTTTGAGTACATTATTCAATTTTTTAAAAATAAACAGTGGAAAGGATTATCTGTGACACCAAAACCGCTAATTGGGATCACTGGAAGACGCAAGCGCGGTGACCAGTTGGTCGGGAATCTCAATATTTTGGCCGATTTCCCTGTCGACGTCTACTACGCCGACTACGGGCAGGGGGTCCGCGAGGCCGGTGGACTACCCGTCCATATCCCTTTGGATGTCGACCCAGCTGAACTCGTCTCCCGTCTGGACGGCGTAGTACTAACTGGTGGAGCCGACATTGATCCCCGACGGTATGGCCAAGAATCGTTGACCAACGCCTTTCCACCCGAGCCTCTACGCGACCAACACGAATGTGCTGTCTTAGACGCCGCCTATGCCAACGGGACCCCGGTAGCCGGTATATGCCGGGGTCTCCAGATTGTCAACGTTCACGCCGGTGGCAACCTTTATCAGGATGTACCCAGCCACGCCGGATTTGATCAACCAGTCACCACCGAGTGGCATCAGGTCGCCTTTGACAGTGGCACCATTCTGGGTGGAATCTACGGTCAGGGTCGCTATGTCAATTCGTTGCATCATCAGACGGTGGACAAGGTGGGTGACAAACTTCAGGTCACGGCCCGCTCGGATGACGGCTCAGTCGAAGGTCTCGAGCATGACGAACTTCCTGTGATCGCCGTTCAATGGCATCCCGAGATGCTCCCCTCCAGAGCCGATGACCCCCTCTTCGCATGGCTAATCGCTGAAGCCTCCACCCGGCACTGATAGAAAATAATCTCTTACACATCCGGTCTGGTAGACAGCACCCAGCATGAGACTTCAGTCCACTGCTGAGGTTCCAAGACAAGACGCCTGTGCCGCAGAATGTGTCTGAATTTCGGTCGGTGTTCCACTTGCTATGAGTTTGCCGCGATCTAGGCAGATGATGCGGTCACAAATGTCGGTGATGAAGTTCAGGTCGTGATCGATGACCACCAGACCGGCGCCAACTAGGCCAGTCATCCGCCGAACCTGGCCGATCACCGGTAGCGACTCGGCGTCACTCACCCACGACGTCGGCTCGACTAGAAGCAGAACCACTGGGGCCACAGCAACGGCGCGATCGAACTCCAGGCGACGCTATGTACCGCAGTCCTACTCCTTGGCTCAACGGGCGCGCACTTTCCACCAACCGGAGGCCATCAGGAGTCCATCCACGTCTGGAGTCTGACGGTGCTGACAGGTAGTCGCAGCCACTAGGGCCAACACCTCAACGTTTTCTTGCACAGTAAAGACGCTCAAGCGGCGTCCTTCCTGCGTTCCGACCAGCCATCTTGAATCGCCAGAGTGCACTTGCCAGTAGCTGGAGACTGGCTGACACGTTGAACGTGTCTGACCAGTTAGTTGGATGAACCGATAGGTCCACCTAAATAGGCAACCTGCACTAATGGATCTAGCGACACCTCATTTGGTGTTCCCACCGAGATGACTTTGCCTTGGTCAAGGACGTAGACACGGTCGCAGATACCCGTGATGAAGTTCAAATCATGGTCAACGACTACGACTCCGGCTTGGACAAGGCTGGCAATTTCTCGAATCCTGTGGATCATCTCCTCTGATTCGAGGTCACCCATACCACTCGTTGGCTCATCGAGCAGGAGAAAACGGGGAGCGGCCGCTGCCGCTCTAGCGAGTTCAAGACGCCGAGCGTTCCCATAGTCCAATTCACCGGCCCGACGATGTCGAAGCTCGGTTAAACCGCTCGCACGAATGAGCAGTTCCACTTCCGGCTGCGGACGATCAGCAATGTGACCAGCAACCGCCAATCGAGCAACTCCGATGTTCTCCTCCACGGAAAGTGCTGGGAACAGCCTGAGATTCTGGAAGGTCCTGACAACCCCAGCTTGGGCAATTAGGTGTGAAGGTAGATCATCAAGAACTTCTTCATCTAATCGAATCGATCCCGCGCTGGGAGTAACTAGCCCAGTGATCGCGTTAAGCAGCGTGGTCTTTCCCGCCCCATTCGGACCAATCAGACCAACAACTTCCTCGGTCGAAGCTGTCAGGCTTGCGCCGTCAAGCGCCCTGAACCCTCCAAAGTCAACAACAATCTCAGTCGCATGTAGATGGTCTCGGTGGAGGCGCGTTTCGATCTGACGTACTTCTGACAAATGGCCTGTGGGTCTCTTCGCTAAACGCCTTATAACCAAGTGATCGGGCTCCCAACCGCCTAAAAGCCCGTCTGGTCTGAAAATCATGAAACCCACCATGGAGACACCAAGAAAAACGTCTGTGAGTCCATTTCGAAGAATCCAGTTGAGAAGAGGCAGCTCGACCGATGGTCCAGCGAGATAACGGGTGAGTTCGCTACCAAGGCTGATAACCACCACACCAACGAGTGCACCCGTAACGCTGTTTCGGCCTCCAACGATGAGCATCGTCAAAGTCAGCAAGGTGTACTTAAAGAAAAAGAGCCGCGGATTGATACTTCCGATTTCAAAGACCCGGAGGGTCGCACCGATGGATACAACGAAGACAGACAGGAGAAGGGCGATCATCTGCTGCACTGCAGGGTGAATGCCCATAGACCGTGCGGCTAGATCATCTTCTCGTGCTGCCTGGGCAAGCCGACCAGACTTGGTTTCCTTAAAGAGTCGCGCTGCCACCAGGGAAAGAAGCAACGCTAGGTAAACCCAACCCCGACCTTGGAGAGTCACCCTTCCAAGCGGGCTGAAGGAGAGCCCTGTCTTGCCGCCACGGGTTAAGTCAATCCAATTCTTTGCAACTTCGTGAACTACGAATAGCAACGCAAGCGTGATGACTGTGGCTGCAACAGCACCAGAACGTGCTCCTGATCGAGCAAGCCCCATGCCAATAACGAAGGCAACAACTACCGCGATGCAAGCTGCGATCAAGGACGACTGAAGTGGAGTGAGGTCCACTTCAGTCAGACCAAACGGAGCGTTCGGGATCTGGGCGGCCTTCCGATCTGGGGAAATCGCAAAAATTGCAAAGGCATATCCTGCGATGGCTCCAAAGGCCACGTGACCAAATGAGAGCACTCCTGTGTTCCCGATATAAATCTGAATTCCCAAGACGACAATTGCGTTGATAAGCATCTGGGTAACCAGACCATCGCTTGCGGAGTTGCCGATAGTGGCGTACATGATTCCACCACCGACGAGAAGCACGTACGTAGCGAGAGAACCCGCCAGCGGGAGTAACAAACGGCGAACTAATACGTTCGGCATTAAACGCGCTCCGCCCGACGCACCGTGATGAGACCCTGTGGCCTAAAAACAAAAAGAAACGCTATGAATAGAAAAACGATTCCATCGGTAAGGCCCACAAGACTCTCAGGGAGATACGAGATCAAAAATACCTCCGCAAGACCGAGGACAACGCCGCCTAAGACCGCCCCGCTGAGGCTTCCGAGCCCACCAATAAGAGCTGCAAGGACACCCTTGAGCATCGGGCTCAGCCCTGCCGTTGGCCCCGCCTGGCCACTACGCATGAGCCAAAAAACAGCCGCAACGCCAGCTAGCAGTCCTGAAAGTGCGAATGCGCCTCGGATAATCCGATCACTACGAATCCCCATCAATCTGGCAGCGTCGAAATCTTCGGCAGCTGCTCGCAAACTCATACCGAACATCGTGCGATGAAGCACCCAGTAGGTGGCCCCCAGCGTCAGAAGAGTAAAGAGGATTACCAATAGGTCGAACACTTCCAGACTGACGCCGCCCACCTTCCACGTCTCAAAGATCCACCCGGGTCTCGGGAACTGGCGAAAGTTTGCGGAAACATACATGACAAACGCTGCCTGCACCAGGAAATGGACCCCAAACGATGTCATCAGCATTGTGAAATCTGGTGCTCCCCTAACCCACCGAAAAGCAACAAACTCTATGACCACTGACGTCAGGCCAGCAGTTACGACGACAGCCGGTGCAATCAACCACCAGTTCCAACCAGCAACGAACAGGGCGTACGCAGTGTAGGCACTCACAGTTATGAGTTCGCCGTGGGCGAAGTTCACTAGATGCATCACGCCGAATATGACCGCAATTCCTAAGGCGATCAGCGCGTAGATCCCACCACGACCGAGGCCATCGACAACCTGTTGCAGAAGTTCCGTCATGCGGAGTCGTCATTCCGGCCCAGATAGGTATCGAAGAGGTCTTGGCGTGCTAGGAGGTCATCAGCGAGACCACTAACTACAACCTCTCCAGAACGCATCACGTATCCACGATCCGCGACCTCAAGAATCCGTCTGGCACTCTGCTCGACGACCAAGAGAGTGAGTCCGGCAGTTCGAAGCGTCCCAATCAGATCGAAAACTACATCTGCTAGCAGAGGCGCTAGTCCGAGAGTCGGTTCGTCCAGCAGGAGGAGTTGGGGCTCGGCCATCATGGCTCGACCAATCGCCAGTTGCTGCGCTTCACCGCCTGATAGGTACCCCGCTGAAGTCCCGAGCTTGCTTCCAAGGACCGGAAATAGTTCAACAACCTGATTGAGGAGCTCGGCTCTCTTATTGGAAGTTTTGGTCACACCACCCACCATCAGATTCTCATTGACGGTGAGGTCCGCAAAGATTCGACGGTGTTCTGGCACCAGCGCCAGACCAGAACGGAGAATCCGATCTGGAGCCCAATCCGTAATGTCGTTGCCGCCGAGTGAGATTTGTCCGCTGGAAGACTTCAGCAAACCAGCAATGGTGGAGAGAAGTGTGGTCTTACCAGCGCCGTTCGGGCCGATGAGGCAAACAACCTCACCGGCCCGGACTGTTAGGCCAACTTCTCGTATGGCAGCAATCGCTCCATAGCGGGTAGTAAGCGATTCGACTTCAAGCACTGACTACCCGACGCACTCAGTCGATGGTGGCAGCAAGGGTCGCTGCACCACCGACAACCTGATGGACGTATACCGGCTTATCGGGAATGCCGCTGGTTCCAACGTAGGTCAGATCACCAGTAGCCCCATGAACGCCGTCGGCCTGACCGATCGCATCTCCTAGAACCTTTGGATCCGTTGACTTCGTGCGCACAAAGGCATCGATAACAACAGCGATGGCATCGACGGCCAAGCCACCAAAAGATGAGTTCTCAAGAGGCGAACCGTGAGTCGCTTCATAACTATCGGCAAGCGCCTTGATGCGACTTCCCTCCGATGGGAACGAATGCGTCGTGTGGTAGAAGCCTTCGACTCCATCGGTGAAGTAGCCACCCGTGGCCTCGAAGGCATCTGTAACCAGATAGTTGGTTGCCACGCCTGCACTGTCTAACTGGCCCCGCAATACCGCGCTCTGGAAGGACAGCATGGCCGAATACACCACGTCAGGGGCTTGCCCGCCAGCAGCCATCTCATTCACCTGCGTGGAAAAGTCCATGTCTTCGATTGGCACAAAGTTGTAGTCCGCAACAACTGAACCCCCACCAGCGGTGAAGACCTCAGTAAAGACCTCTGGGTTATATCCAAAATACGGACCTGGAGCGGAGAAGGTAACCGCAGTAGACCACCCCTGATCCAGTGCAAACTCCGCAGCTGCCGAAGCCTGCGCCGTGTCATCGAAAGCAACTAGATACGCCAGAATCGATGCATCAGCCAACAACGGTTCTGTAGAGGCAACGAATAGGACGGGGACCTCACCAGCAGCTACCTGAAGAAGTGGCTCACCGAAGTCCGGGAATGCCGGCCCAAGAAGCGCAGACACACCGGAATCTATAAGAGACTGGCTGGCGCGCTGGGTAACTTCTGGATCACCCGCGATGTTCTCAACAGTCATCTCGAGAGTTGTCCCAGAGATCTCCTCGCAGTCACCGAGATCTGTCGCCAACACGGCATCAATATCGATCCCATCTTCTGGGTCGATCCCACCAGCGCAGTTGACCAAGGCAACGAAGTGCTCTCCGGCCTGACTCGCCGGCATATCAGCAAAACCACCCAGATCAGAAAAGTCGGCTGCATAACCGATTTTCAACGTGGACGGTGCCGACTCCTCATCACTTCCACAAGCCGCAGCAAGTAAAGAAAATGCAAGCAGGACACTAATTATCGACAACTTCTTCAACACCAGTTTTCTCCCTCAATAAACAACATCGACACGAACGGCCCAAAAGTAGACCCTAATTTGTTAGGGAGCAAACAATCAGACCGTGGCGAACTCAACTTCGGAGTGGAGAGCGAATTCCGCGAAACTCCCAGTCGCCGCCAAGAGCCGTCGAGAGAACCTCCTCAGATTCCGTCGGCTGGGCACCACAGTCGCCACGAATAGGCGTCGAACCCCCGACGATGGCATTGGTTAACTCTCCAAGGCCCTCAACCTCAACGGTCACCACATCGCCGGGCTGAACAGGTCGGGAGTTGGCTGGCGTTCCAGAGAACACCATGTCACCTGGAAGAAGGGTGATTGTACGGGCCAGATCAGCCACCAGATATTGCATATCCCAAGTCATCTCGTCGGTGTTCCCATCTTGGACGACCTGGCCATTGACAAGTGTCCTGATGCCCTTGCCATGGAAGTCCCAACCCTCCACCAGACCCGGTCCTACCGGACACAGAGTGTCCGAACCCTTCACGCGGAGCATTGACCCCGCGTCGGTATCTCGGAAGTCGTGCAAGCCGAAGTCATTGCCGATCGTGTACCCCGCGATGTACTCACCTGCCTCAGCCGGACTCACGTTATGACACGGCTGTCCAATCACGATGACAATCTCACCCTCGTAGTTCAACCACTGACAGCCCTCAGGACGAACAACATCGCCCCGGTGACCATTCAGCGATGATGTCGGCTTCTGGAAATAGGTCGGCGCCTTCGGAAGAGAAACCTGAAACTCCTCTACCCGACTGACGTGGTTGAGGTGGACGCAGAGAATCTTGGATGGCTCACTGGGAGGTAGGTGGACGGCGTCAGCGACTGCCACGCGACGTCCGTCGTCCACGACCAGTTCTCCTCCGTCAACCAGCACAGGAACCGCTGCCCCATCCAAGAGAACCCTGCGCGTCTCACGCACACCACTTTTGTTGCAACCCATCTACTACTCCTCGGCAATCAGACCTGAGTCCCATTTCAGGCGGCCTACATCAATCTCATAGCAATCATTAGGGACCAAATGATACGGTTAAAAACATGTCTCAGCTTCAAGGATTTTCCTTCCCCCGCAGCGCCACTGGAAGTTCCTCTCTAGTCCCTCTGCCCCCCTGGCACTACTCGGGTGACATGCTTACCATTGAATATCGGACCGACCCAGCGACTGTGGCTGAACTCCTCCCTGAACCACTCTCACTAGCCGACGAAGACCCTGGAGCCGTGGCCGTGGTGTGGGCTGACTGGCAATCGTGCTCCGACGACTTCAACGAAGTTGTTGACCCCAGTCGTCTCCAGTACAAGGAGTGCTTCGTAGTTGTCCGTTGCTCCTACCAAGGTAAAACTTTCAGCCGCTGTGTCTACATTTGGGTTGACAAGGATTACGCCATGGTCCGGGGACATATCCAGGGCTACCCGAAGAAGCTCGGCGACATCTGGATGACTCGGCCAGTCACTGTCGGCAAGGCTGGCCCGCGACTCGAGCCGGGTGGTCGCTTCGGCGCTACCTGTTCTTCCTATGGGCGCCGACTGATCGAAGCCGAATTCTCAATCACCGACTCCAGTGACCACGCCGGCTTCGTTAACGCCCTACCGATGCTCCACCACCGGTTCTTCCCGGCAATCGAGGCTGACGGCACCGACTCACTAAACGAACTGGTCACCATGCAGGGCTATGACGCAGAGGTGGGTCCAGCCTTTACGGGCACCGTTGACCTGCGGTTGTTCGAATCACCAGTCGAAGAACTCACGCGCCTCGCCCCCAGGGAGATGATTGCTGGCTACTGGCGCAGTGTGGGCGTGTCATGGAACGGCGGCACCACGCTGGCTGACCTCAAACCAGAAGTTGGTCTGTGAGAGCCAGCGCTATGACCCCTAAGGAGCACCACCCCTGGGTACCAAAGTCTGATGATGGCTACTCAAATCTGGCCTCGCACGACACTTGGGTCACTGGGACTCCCTACGCAACCCTTCAACGCATGCGCGATGAAGACCCAGTGGCATGGGTCGACGAGGTTGACGGATCTGGATTTTGGGCCATCACCCGCTATGCGGATGTAGTTGAACTCAACCGTCGGTGGGAGGACTTCACCTCGTATCAGGGGATCCGGCTTGAAGAAATGGATGGCGAGGAGACCCAAGCTAGACGGACAATGATGGAACTTGACCCGCCCGACCACACTCGTCTCCGGCGACTAGTGAACCGTGGCTTCACCCGCCAGACTGTCGAGTCCTACGAGGAGCCGATTCGGAAACTCACTGCTGACATACTCACCCCAGCATTGGCTCTCGGCGAATTTGACTTTGTGAGTGAGATTGCTCAGGTACTACCAATGCGCATGCTTGGCCGGCTGCTTGGGGTGCCTGATGAACATGCCGAACAACTCGTGGATTGGGGGGACCAGTTGCTCTCTAATACTGACCCCGAGTACACCGATCACGTTGTCGACCAAGTCGATACCGATGAATTCCGGCTCATCCCTTTCCGCAGCCCGGCTGGCCTGGAGGTCTTTCGATACGCCCAGGAGGCGGCTATCCAACGCCGTGGATGCCCGCGTGACGACGTGATCTCGCGCCTCCTGGCTCCCACCAGTGACGGTGAGCCGCTTAGCGACCTGCAGTTCAACAATTTCTTCGCACTGCTGGTGGCAGCCGGCAACGACACCACCCGCTACTCGCTGACCGAGGGTCTCCGAGCACTCGTTGCCCATCCCGAACAAATGCAGGCACTACGAGAAGAGCCAACGATTATGAATACAGCCGTAGAGGAGATCCTTCGCTGGACCACGGTCACCACCCACTTCCGTCGTACTGCGACCAGCGACCAAAAACTCCACGGACGTACTATCTGCGCGGGTGACAAAGTGGTGTTGTGGTGGACATCAGCCAACTACGACAAAAGGAAGTTCGAAGACCCCTACCGTTTCGATCTGCGCCGAGAACCCAACGACCACGTGGCCTTTGGCCGTAATGGACCGCACCTCTGCCTGGGTGCATGGCTGGCCCGCATGGAGATCCGGATCACCCTGCAAGAGTTGTTGGCCCGGACAAACAACATCGAGGTACTCCACGCCTCGGACCGGCTGCGCTCCAATCTGATCAGCGGAACCAAGCATTTAACTGTTCGGGTGGATTGATCCGTTCCACGGAAGACCCCTATTGGACTTCGACATCTCACACGAGTTGGCTTAGGCCAATTCATCGACTAACACGCCGTCGATGACCACAGGCTCATCGTCCAAGGTGATCGTGCAGTTGCGCATTGGCATATCAAAGTGGCCTCGGCAGAATCGGCCAGCTACTTCGTTAGCGCCCGTAGACCACATGAAGTTCCCGGCAAAGGCCCGGAGTTCGGTGCCATTCACGTCGGCCTTGTCATACAAGGGAAGGACGTCCCATCGGCAGGCGTGATTCATACCCCAGCCCAGATGGCTTACCGCGTATGCCTCTGGCTCTTTCCACGCTGCTAGGTAAGAAGAAAACAGTTCAGCGTCGAGGCCATCTCCCTCTACAGCCACCACGTGATCATCCTCCAACGTGCAGGTAATCGGTGATCGCAAATACTCTTTGAAGGTCAGGTTGGCGTCACCGGGTGACATCACCACGACACCTGAGGTCGATCCCACAGCCGGGAAGCAGAGCACGAGTCCACCGGGCCAGTGAGCAATCTCTCCCGGTGTGGTCACCGTGCCATCTGACCCAGCCACCTCGGCACCCGTCAGGTCCACTTTGAGGTCAGTCCCTGCCCCCGACGTGACCCGCATAGCCGATGCAGTAGCAAGCCGACGTCGACCTCGCTTCACCCGCTCACCCATCTGTTCATCGTGACCAACTCTGTCGAAGACCTCCGGGTGCTCGTTAGAAAGCATCAGAGCGCGGGCGCCGTTAGCGAGCAGTGCTGGGCGTTCCTCAGCATGCAATAATCCCTCCACGGTGCAATCCACGATAAAATCGGCAGCGGCCAGACCCGCTATGACGACCGGATTGTGGGCAATAGCCACCGACGCACCCGTGGAACGAACCGGCACCGGACCTCGATTAGGTGGAGTTGGTAAAACCATCGTTGACACGGTTGCCCCAAGGCGCTGCAGGGCTAGCACCGCCACGTCGACCAAATCAGAGCGGCTGTCATCCTCAGCGAGTACCACCGCCGTCTCGTCAGCCGTCACTGCGCAGCGAGCAAAGTGATCCGAGAAAGTCTCGATCCGATGCCACGGAATACTCATTTCGGCTCCCCCTGTCGCCCAGTTTGTATTCTGGGTCGTCTCGTCAACTGTATTTTTTGCCTCAGAGTCAGTCGTACAATCCAGCTCTACCCAACCTGTCCATAGCGACTTCGACGCTCCAAGGAAGCATGGTGGCACCACAACGCGCATCGCGATACATCCGCTCCAAGGCACTGGGACGCAGTAAAGATCGACCACCGCAAACCCGTACAGCAATAGCCGCAATATCCGGGGCCGTCTCCATGGCCGTAACCGTCGCAGCCAATGCCCTTCGGATCTGATCCGGTCCTGGGTCAACTCCGACTTCGCCGAGAACCCGATAGGTCAGAGCCTGTGAGCGTTCCCAAGCCAGCCGTATCTGAGCCCAGCCGTGCTGCTTTTGGGGTAGGTCCCGACGCTCTACCGGCCCGTCATCACCACGCAACGCATCAACCGTGTAATCGAGCACCGCACGTTGGATTCCTAGATAGGTGAAGGACAACGTCATGTAGAAGTACGGCCAGCGAGCCGCCATCTGGTCGAAGCATCCAGGTGGCAGGAACTCATGTTCGGCGGGAACAAAGGCGTCCTCAAATAGGAGGTTCTTCGAGATGGTGCCCCGCATACCCATCGGATCCCATGTTCCTTCGATGGCGACGCCTTCGGCGTCGGCCGGTACACCAAGAAAACGGACCCGCTCGTCCCCTTCAACCATGCAGGTCACGTTGTGGCGATCAGCTACCTCGGAAAGAGAGGCAAAGATCTTGCGACCAGACACCCGGTATCCCCCGTCGACTGGGACAGCCCGTACTGCAAAGCCGGCCGTTTCATCAGTAGCCCGACCCTCGCTAAACGGTTGGGCGTGTAGGTGGCCGTCTTCGACCACCCCATGCCAGAGGGCAGTCCGCCGCTGATCATGTACAGCCCTCTCTTCATCTGACATGTCTAGATCATCAGCGATCTGACCGGTCAACAACATGGTGGCCGTGTGCATGTTGAAAGTCAGTGCAGTTGATCCACAATGTCGACCAAGCTCCTCAGACACCAGTGCGTAGGTCACGAAATCACCTCCGAGGCCACCATGCTCCTCAGGAATGCAAAGACCGAGGAAACCAGCATCGCGGAGGTCTGCATAGTTCTCATGAGGGAAGGCTGCATTGCGATCCACGGCATCAGCGCGAACAGCGAATACCTTCCCCATCTCGGCGACGCGTCCAACTAACTCACGGCGCCGAGTAGTCCAAATTTCAGCCATAGCCACCAATCATGCCTGACAGACCGTTGTCATCTGTCAGGCAGTCGTCTCATTCTTTACTTGGAGGGTCTTCAGATCAGATTGAAACTCAAGCGCGTAGTCGCCACCCTCGCGACCGATACCGCTAATTCCCAGGCCACCGAACGGAGCGGTCAGGTCACGAACTAGAAAGCAGTTGACCCAGGTAGTACCAGCTCTTAGTGCACCTCCAACACGGTCAGCCCGCTTCGTTGAACCCGTGAACAAGGTGGCTGACAGCCCGTAGTCAGTGGAGTTGGCAAGGGCCACCGCCTCACGCTCATCAGAGAAGGTCTGAAATGTGAGAACAGGCCCAAACACCTCATTTTGAACGATCTCACTGTCGTTCGACACCGGACTGATCAGAGTCGGCTCAACCCATAGCGCATGCTCAGGCCGTCCAGTCCAGCCATCGGGCACGAAACGACCGCCGCCGCGTAGTACTTCGTCACCGGCCAACCGGGCTCGTTCGATGAAGCCCTCAACTCTGACCACGTGGGCCGGGTGGATCATCGGAGTGACGGTCACTGCGTCATCATGACTGTCGCCCAACACATGAGCATCAACGTGGTAGTTGAACCGGGCGAGGAAGTCATCAGCAACCGACGCCTCAACCAGCAGCCGCGTACCTGCTAGGCAGACCTGCCCGGAATCGTCAAACTGACCAGCGGCGGTACGGGCTGCAGCTTCTAGGTCACTGTCGGCAAACACCAATAATGCGCCCTTACCTCCCAACTCTGCCGTAAACGGAATTATGTTCGCTCCAGCAGCCGCCCCGATGGATCGGGCGGTGGATGGCGAACCGGTGAACGAGATTCGTCGGACTCGCGGATCCGTGGTGAGCGCCGGACCTATATCCGCACCTATTCCTTGCACCAGATTGAACACGCCGGGAGGCAGCCCAGCCTCATCAACTAGGTCGGCCAGCAAACTGGCCGAGAGTGGCGACCACTCAGCAGGCTTGAGGATCACCGGATTCCCAGCTGCCAGAGCCGGGGCCAGTTTCCATGTGGCCAGCATGAACGGTGCGTTCCACGGGGTGATCACCACGGCGGGACCAGCCGGAAGACGTTGCACCCGGTTGACGGTCCCATTGGAAGACCAGATGCGCTCCTCGTGCTCCTCAGCCAACTTTGCGTAGGCGCGAAAGTTTCGTGCTCCACGGCCAATAACTCGGTTCCGGAGACTCTCGTGCCGCATCGCCATGTCAACACACTCGACTGCAGCTATTTCAGCTACTCGTTCGTCAACTAAATCAGCCAAGCGGTAGAGGTATGGGGCACGACCCGAGGGCCCAAGGGCGGCCCAATCCTCGAATGCAGCGCTCGCTGCGGCTAGGGCGGCATCTACCGTGCTGGTATCTCCTGCAGATACCTCCGCTAACACAGTTGACCAATCCAAAGGTGATCGATCTTCGAAGGTGGTAGAAGACGAGAGGCGGCGCCCACCTACGTAGTGGTCCATCGACACAGGCACACCGGCCACTTCAACCCGCAAGCGTTCCGCCATGTCCTTCAACCCCTAGTCTCATCCGTCACTGGGCGCCTCCGACATACCCCGGTGGCAGATGGGCGCAGTTATTTGGACCCAAAGGATCTCCGCATTGTAGGTTATTGAGTCTCAAGACACCCGCTGGAGGTCCCTGTGAATAAACACCACCTGATGGTCATAGGTGCCGATCGGATCGACGCCGCAGAAGCGACCGAAGTCCTCTCACCTTACGACGGTCGGATCTTGGGCACCGTGCCCACCGGAACTACCGATCACATCAATATGGCTGTGGCCGCCGCAAAGACCGCCCTGGTCGGCGGTCCACCGCCTACCTGCGAGCGGGCTTCCATCTTGGACCGCTTGGCCGAGGTACTAACTGCCCGCCAAGAGGAGTTCGCTCAGAGCATTTCCACAGAAGCGGCCAAGCCGATCGCTACGGCGCGTGTCGAAGCCTCTCGCGCCATCGACACGGCCCGCTTCGCTGCCGCAGTGTCCCGGACCATGGTTAGCGAGGCGCTAACGCCAGACGCAAGTTCCGCCGGTTTGGGTAAGACAGCCTTCGTTAAGAAGGTTCCTATCGGTGTGGTCGGTGCCATAACACCGTTTAATTTTCCCCTCAACTTGGTTTGCCACAAGGTGGCCCCAGCCATCGCCGCTGGCTGTCCGGTGATCCTCAAGCCGGCTTCGGCTACCCCGTTGACTGCCATCCGACTAGCTGAGGTGCTACTCGAAGAATGTGGTCTGGCACCAGGCTGGCTCAACGTGGTGACCTGCCCCGGACGCACTGCAGCCCATCTAGTACAACACGACGATGTCGCCATGATCACTTTCACCGGCTCGCCGCCCGTGGGATGGGATATTCGAGCAACAGCTCCCCGCAAGAAGGTTTCTCTCGAGTTGGGTAACAACTCACCTGTAATCGTCGAGCCGGACGTTGACCCAACAATTACTGCAGCAAAGTTGAAGATGGCGGCGTTCGGCTATGCCGGACAGACCTGTATATCTACGCAACGCGTCTACGTACATGAAGACATCGCAACAGCTTTCACGGAAGCCATGGCCGATCAAGCTCGCAGCCTCTCCGTGGGCGACCCGGCCGATCCTTCCACCGACGTGTCATCTTTGATCGACTCTGGTGAAACTGAACGCGTGACCTCCTGGATTGAAGAGGCAACTGCGGCCGGTGCCAAGGTTGTATGTGGTGGGACCATGGTCGACGGCGTACTTGAACCGACGGTGCTAATCGACGTGACTGACAATATGAAGGTCTCGTGTAATGAGGTGTTCGGCCCCGTGGTCGGAATAGCGACCTACTCCGACTACAAAGACGCCCTAGTCCGGGCGAACGATAGTGATTACGGACTGCAGGCTGCCGTGTTTACCAACAATCTAAGTAAGGCCCTACAGGCTGCAGAGGTTCTGGACTTTGGTGGGGTACTCATCAACGAGTCGCCGTCATGGCGGGCCGACCACCTGCCCTACGGTGGAATCAGAGACTCAGGCAACACCCGTGAAGGCCCTGCGTACACGATCCGAGAAATGACTGAGGACCGTCTCATCGTGATCCAGAGCTGACCACCTGATTTAGCGGTTCTTTTCCACCCGCGAGATCAGTTTGCAGATGGGGTTCAATATTTGCGGCCAGGCTTCCTCAGGCCAGTCGTGACCCATACCATCGATCCACACCAGTTCTGCGTTGGAGACCGCATTGGCTGTCTCCTCTCCTCCCTGAGTCGGGATGAGCGGGTCCTCCGTGCCGTGGATTACCAGTGTCGGCAACTCAACAGCAGCCAACAGGTCGCGGCGGTCGCCGTCGGCTAGAACGGCCAACACTTGACGAGTCGCACCATCGGGATGTACGGCCCTGTTGACGTCGGCTACTGAACGAAGACGCACATCGTCCTCATCTACTGGGTAAAGGGGCCCAGCAAACCGCCGAGCCGCAACGAGAGCCGCCTCCTCTATGGCCTGACGATCTTCAAGGTCAACCTCGGCAGACTGGAGTAGAAGCACTACCTCGAGATCGAGAGGCAACATTCGAGGCATTGACATGATCGACGTGAGGCTGCGCAACCGCTCTGGTGCATGAATGGCCATCCGCTGAGCAATCATCCCACCAAACGAGCCACCCACCACATGAGCCGAGTCCAAGCCGAGGGCATCCAGCACACCCACAGCGTCAGCCGACATGTCGGCCAGCGAATACGGGGACTCAACTATTCCACCTTCGAGAAACGAGAGATACGCCTCCACTGGATCACCGGTCGGGTGTTGGTCAAGCCAACTGGAAAGCCCTACGTCCCGGTTATCGAAGCGAACTACCCGGTGACCGCGGTCCGCCAACTCGCGGCAAAAGCCCTCTCTCCAAACTGTCAACTGAGCGTTTAAACCTGCGATCAGCAGTACGGCCGGAGCGTCAGGTTCACCGAACTCCTCAACTTCCAGAAAGAGCCCGTTAGCGGCCATCTGTGTCATACGTTCTCCGATCCAGTGGGCCCTTGCGACACTCGTTAGATTGCCACGGTGACTGAGGAACTATGGCAACGGGACGCCACCGATCTGGCGGCGTTAATCGCAGCAGGGGACGTATCGGCTTGCGAGGTAATCGATGCCCACCTAGATCGCATTGATCACGTGAACAACCACTGCAACGCAATAACCATGGTGCTCGCTGACGAGGCCCGCTCCGCTGCGGCGACGGCTGATGCCATGGTGTCTGCCGGGGACCCGCTCGGCCCGTTTCACGGCGTGCCGTGCACGATCAAGGAGAACGTCGACGTAGTGGGTACGCCCACCACACAGGGCCTTCGCTCCTTCGCCGATCTGGTAGCCCCAAGTGACGCTCCACTAGTCGAACGTCTTCGAATAGCAGGTGCCATACCTATCGGCCGTACCAACCTTCCGGAACTAGGCCTAAGGATCACCACCGACAACCCGTTACATGGCCTAACTCGAAACCCGTGGCACCCCGACCGGACGGCGGGAGGATCGTCGGGTGGCGAAGCGTCGGCCATCGCCACTGGTATGTCGCCCCTCGGACTGGGTAACGACATCGGTGGATCTCTTCGGAACCCAGCTTTTTGCTGTGGAATCACCTCGATTAAACCGACCCACGGACGCCTCCCGTCCTACAGCGCCTTCAATCACGACCAGAACCCAGCGCTGGCCTCCCAGGTGATGAGGACCGACGGCCCCATGGCCCGTTCCGTAGCTGACCTGTGCACAGCCATGGAAGTTCTGCACGGCCGAGACCCGCGTGATGCCCGTTCGGTAACCGTCCCGCTCATCAACTCTCCAGCTGACGGGATCGCACTATCTAGGCAAGCCGCCGTGGTGCGATCTATCCCAGGTGTGAATCTGCATCCATCAGTTATTGATGGTGTAGACCGGGCAGCCACTGCGCTGGCAAATGCTGGATGGGAGATAACTGAAACCGCCCCCCCAGACCTCGCCTACTGCAGCGAAGTGTGGGCTTACCTGCTCGCAGCCGACATCGGCGTGATGATGGATGTGGCTCGGCCACTACTGAGCACCGAGTTGGGAGCCGTGCTTGACGAACTAGCAGAACGCTTCTCCCCCAGCGGGATGGCCCCCACAGTTGTGCACCAAGAGACAGCTCGCCTCGGACGAGAATGGGGGCTGTTCTTCGTTGACCACCCAGTGCTCATAATGCCGTCGTGGACCCGCCCACAGCCAGAACACGGCTTCGATCTGATACCTGAGAATTCTGACGACACCATTGACCTCATGCGATTTATCACTCCGCCCAACCTCTTGGGACTCCCATCAGTAGCTGTCCCAGTTGGCGTGGCACACGGACTACCCCAAGGGGTGCAGTGTGTTGCGGACCGCTGGCGCGACGACCTGGCTCTAGCGGCGGCATCTGACGTGGAGGCCGCCCTCGGCACCCTTACCCCGATCGACCCGGTTAGGGCATAACTAGTCAGGGCCTTAGGCAGGCTTGACTGCCCGAACTACCTTGGCCGGCACCCCCGCCACACTTTCGTGGCTTCCCGTCGCCTGTAAACCCAAGCCACTCATAGCAGTGGCAATAGTTAAAACGTCAACTGGGGTCAACTCAGCCTCGTGTCCGGCAAACTTGACGTGGTCAGGGTGTCTCGAGTCGTCATAGTCCTCGTCGACGAGTACGAGGCGGCCACCTGGCGACAGAACTCGGGCAAATTCAGCGAACGCCGCCTCATGATCAACCCAATGGTGCATAGCGTTGCCCGCCCAAAGCACCTCGGTGGATCCGCCAGCTACCGGTAGGTCCTCAGCGACCCCTGCTTCCACGACGATCCGGCGACGAGCGCGCTGGACCAAGCGGCGCATCCGGCACACCAATCGCATAGTGCCCCCTGGTTCCACAGCCACCACGTGTGCACCGCGACGGGCAGCCAGCACAGTGGCCGCACCCATGCCTGCCCCGACGTCCAGCCCGCGCTCTCCTGATTCGGGGCTAGCCATCTCGATAATGGCTCTATTCAAGTCGGTCTGCCAGAAAGTTCGGATCTTCCACAACCAACGCAGCTCGGCTAGGAATCCCCTGTCATGCTCATGTCGGTGGTTCTTGTAGGCCATCTCTATAAGCCTCCCACGCGAAACCCTTACCATTCGAAGCCACGAACCGGACTGGACCGTGAGAGACTCGTATCTCATGCCCCAAAACAGTCAACCGCTCGGTGCCAACTTTCCACACGCACCGCTCTGCGTGCTTGCTCGTGACGAAATCTATGTCTAACCGGCCAAATAAAAAGAACCAGACGATGCTGTCCGGACCCAGTCTTACCCCGTATTTTCTAATCCTGTTCGGAGCCTCAGCCGGGTTGGCCTCCATCATTGTGTTGCTGGCAGAAATTCGCAGCGAGTTGGGATTTTCTGAGATTGGCATCGGTTTGGCGATAGCCACAGGCTTCGGGGCGGCGTTTGTAGCCAGTCTGGTCATGGCCCCCCACGCTGATCGCGGCCGGGCCCCAGCCATGCTTCGTGGTGGCCTGATTCTCGGTGTTGTCGGCCTGATTCTTCTAGCGGTCGGCCAAGACCTGTGGCACTACATGCTGGGACGCGCCGTATTCGGTTTTGCCTTAGGTACCGCTGGCCCGGCGGCACGACGAACAGTCATCGTGGCTGATCCCGAGAACTTGGGACGCAACATGGGTCGCCTTGGAGCGTGGGATGTTGGTGGCTTTGTAACTGGCCCACTTATCGCAGCAGTTCTTAACAACTTTGGTGGCTTCCGATTCACCTTCTTCGTATTTGCCGCCGGCTTGGCCACCCTCCTGCCTGTGGCATTCAGGGCCCAGCCTGACTCCGCAACGCGTGACGAGGAGCGTCTGGGACTCAAGGGGTTGATGCGTATTCGCCGTCTAGTAGGCGCCTTTTTTGTGGTATCGGCCTACTTCCTCTTTATCGGCGCCTTCGAAGCGGTGTGGATTCTTGAAATGGATACTCGGGGTGCCAGCTCTGCCACCCTTGCCATAGGGATAACTCTGGTCGCCCTGCCCATTCCCTTACTTTCGCCACTAGGTGGTTCACTGGCCCAGCGGTACGGTGCTCGCCGGTGGGCTATTGGTGGCTTAGTCGGCATCACTCTTTTGGTGATTTTCTTCGGCGTTGTTCCGGGCGTGATCGCATTAGTGGCTATAACCATGGCCACTGCGGTGCTTGAGGGATTCGCCTTCCCATCTGCGCCCATGTTGGTCGCCGCCGCAGTTGAGGAGCACCGGCAGGCCTCGGCGCAAGGGCTGATGGCTGCTGTTGAGGTGGCTACTGCAGCGGTGGCTTCCTTTGTCTTCGCTGTGATCTACCAGTCCAACGGCGACACCATCACGTGGGTCATAGTTGGAATCGTCATGGCGATCCTGCTGCTAATTGGTGCAATACTCACGCGACCGGACGACGGTCAACGCGTTAGACCCGGCGTCCCCATCGACCTGATCAGGAGGCTCTTCAGATGACTCATGCCCTTCTACACCCGTTCTCACCACCCAGCATGCCTGAGGACGACTACATAGAGATCGTTCGAGGTGAAGGGTCGCTCATCTTCGATGCCACCGGGAAGGACTACGTCGATGGCATGGCCAATCTGTGGCTTTGTCAAGTTGGTCACGGTCGTACCGAAATCATTGACGCCGTCACCACCCAGATGCATCAGATGGAGGCATACAACACCTTCGCCCCATTCACCAATGGTGCAGCAGCACGAGTGGCCGAGATGATTGTGGAACGATCGCCACATCCAGACGGAAGAGTCTTTCTGGGCTCTTCTGGATCCGAGGCGGTCGACACTGCACTCAAGCTCGCCCGACAGGTCCAGCAACGTCGTGGCCAAGAAGGTCGCCAGATTGTTGTGAAACGGACCAACGGTTACCACGGGACTAACTTTGGTGGAACATCTGCACAGGGAATCGCCCCTAATCGTGAGGGCTGGGGCGACCTAGTGCCCCACTTTTTGGAGGTTCCTCACGATGACCTCGAGATGGTGGCGTCGATCTTCGCCGAACAGGGTGATCGCATTGCCGCTGTGTTGACCGAGCCCGTTCAAGGCGCCGGTGGCGTGTTCCCCCCGGTTGACGGATACCTCGAGGGTCTACGTCGCCTATGTGATGACAACGGAGCGCTACTCATCTTCGATGAAGTCATCTGCGGCTTCGGACGCACTGGGGAATGGTTCGGCGCTCAGACCTTTGGCGTCACCCCTGACCTGATTACCTTCGCTAAGGGGGTGACGTCGGGCTACCTTCCACTTTCTGGTGTCATCGTGTCGCGATCGGTCTGCGAGGAGTTTGAAGAATCCGGCTTCCTGCTGCGTACCGGCTACACCTACTCCGGTCACCAGGCTTCGTGCGCGGCAGGAATCGCCAACCTGCAGATCATGAGCAACGAAGGACTGGACCAGCGGGCGAACCATCTTGGTGAGAAACTCCGCGAGGGCCTCAGTGCCCTCCATGTAGATGGACTGATTGAGTCGTGGCGCGGTATGGGCGCCATCTATGCAGCCGAATTAGGACGAGACGCCATCCCTGTAAGAAACGCCATTTTGGAAGCTGGGGTGATATTGCGTCCTATCGGAACGTGCTTGGCTATCTGTCCGCCACTTGTCATTACGGATACTGAGTTGGGTCGGATCATCGACACCATGGCCAGTGTTCTGGGTTGACTCTCTGCTTACACAACCAAGCAACAGAGTTGACCCGTTCCTCACCCAGGACCTCGGCCAAAACGTCGTAACAACCGAGCTGTGATCAAAATGTATTCAGCCTCATGGGAATCAGTGATCGCTACGACCACAGCGCAGATGTCACCAGACCCAGTGAGCCTGACCATGACCTCAGTGGGCAGCCGAAACTGGGGGGGGTTGGTGGCAGCCAGCACCTACATCGCCCCGCGTGCAATCAGTCAACCCTTTGTCGCGCTCCAGCCTGTGACAGGCCTACCGGGGGGCTAGATCGGCATACGACCGGCGACCATCTACTCACAATTAGGTAACAACGACCCTGTCAACCTCATTGAGAGGGAACACCTCGCTCACCGAACTACCAAACACCCCCGTCGGGCCATTCACCTGTTCATCTCAGCCATCGACTCAGTTAGAGCCTGACGGAGCTTTCCACTGATCTCCTCAAACTGAACAGGCCCTGCAATAAGCGGCGGTGAGAGTTGGATAACCGGCTCACCGCGGTCATCGGCCCGGCAGATGAGGCCCAGTTCAAGTAAGCGATTAGACAGAAAACCCCGCAGCAGGCGCTCCCGTTCATCATGGCTAAATGACTCTCGTCCGTCACGATCTCGGACCAACTCAATGGCGTAGAAGTAGCCAGCACCTCTAATGTCGCCGACAATAGGTAAGTCAGCTAAATCGTCCAGCGCAGCCCGAAAAGCTGCCTCATTAGTCTGGACATGATCGATGATTTTCTCTTCTTCGAAGACCTTCAGATTGGCCAGCGCTACTGCACAACTCACCGGATGGCCTGCAAAGGTGATTCCATGGAGGAACGATTCACCAGTGCCCACGAAGGGCTCGGCGACCCGGTCGCTCACAATCATGGCACCGAGTGGCGCGTACCCCGACGTGAGCCCTTTGGCTGAAGTGATGATGTCAGGCAGATAGTCATACCGTTCACAACCAAACATACGACCGATCCGACCGTACGCGCAGATGACCTCGTCGGACACCAACAAAACATCATGACGGTCGCAGATCTCCCGCACCCTTTTGAAGTAACCGGGAGGTGGCACGAAACAGCCGCCAGCGTTTTGGACCGGTTCCAAGAACACTGCGGCCACTGTGTCAGAACCCTCAGTGACAATGGCTTCCTCAATGGCCTCTGCCGCGTGCAGCGTGCAGTGTGGATCATCCTGACAAGTCAGACACCGGTAGTGATCGGTCGCGGGAACCTTGATCGCACCAGGCACCAACGGTTCAAAAACTGTCTTTATGGAATCAAGTCCAGTGATGGACAGAGCTCCCATCGTGGTCCCGTGGTAGGCGAGGTTTCTGCTCACTACCTTCACCTTGTTAGGTTTGCCCTTAAGTTTGAAGTACTGACGGGATAATTTCCAAGCCGATTCGACGGCCTCGGACCCCCCCGTGGTGAAGAACACTCGATTCAGGTCTCCGGGGGCCAGCGAGGCCAACTTCGCAGAGAGTTCAATGGCAGTTGGGTGACCGTAAGTCCAAATTGGAAAGTACCCAAGAGTGGCTGCCTGGTCACCGGCGGCCTTCGCTAGTTCGGGGCGTCCATGCCCTAATTGGCTAACGAACAACCCTGCTAGGCCATCGAGGTATCGGTTGCCCTGGGTATCCCAGACGTAGCAGCCCTGACCACGTTCGATCACCCGAGTCCCATCGATATCGTTTTTGAGCACCGAAAAGTGTCCCCAAAGGTGCTTCTCGGCCAACTCAACCAACCGTTGGTGCTCACTCATGATCGTCAGTCCCGTCATCTTCTCGTGTGTATTCCTGTCTAGGCGACCAGAGAAGGGGAAGTTGGTTAGTCGCGAACCTTAGTCAGGGTCTCAGGTGCTGGGTTAGTCAATACCTGGCCATCAGGTAATACCACAGTAGGGACCGTCTCTGCGCCGTTGTTCACCGACCGGACAAACGCCGCTGCCTCTGGGTCATCCCAGATGTTGCGCAACTCGACCTCCACTCCAGCCTGTTCAAGTGCTCCAAACAGGCGCATGCAAAACCCGCACATAGGGCGCCAATAAACAACCGGACGAGACTCAGATTTCTCAGTGGTCATCGAACCTCCAAAGCCATAGGGGAAAGGGCAGCAACCATGACAGCCGACAGTCGAGCACAGAGTCGACGACGATCTGCAGCGCCTAGCACTAAGGGATTATTGACTCCCTGGCCCAACACGATTAGGAGATCAGCCAGTTCATCGGCGTCACCGTCACTAATCCGATTGGCCACCTGACCGAGTTCGATGAAACGCCGGTTCGCCTGACGAGCGATCGTCTCATGTCGTCGATAAATATCACGCAGGAGCCGACTCTCTGGCAGGCGGGCTAGTGCGACTCTCATGACCAGCGCTTCATCGGTGAAGACATCAGCGAGTTCTTCAACAAGCGTGCACATCGTCCTATCAAGACCATTGTCCAAAAGATTCTCGACAGTCAACGTTTCCACGCTGGCCCCCACCACACGCTCCAGTGACTGGTCAAACGCGGCGGCCAGTAATCCATCTCGGCCATCAGGGAAACGGTTGTAGATGGTGGCCACGCTCACCCCCGCATCGGTGGCCACCTGTTCGGCGGTAAAAGACCCGTCTGTCCGCAATCGGACCAACGTTGCCTCAACTAGCCCTGCACGGGTCCGCGCCGATCGTCCTGTTGCTGTTTCCTTTAGGGCACCCATATCCAAACTGTATGGTATTTCTATTAAACGTTGACGTATATTGAAGGTTCTTCTAACTTATATTGCCATGCGGATAACTAGTGCAGCCGATCTACTTCCAAGTGCCCGCGCACTTGGACCATCGCTGGCCGCACGCAGTGAATACATCGAAGCTAACCGAACGTTGCCCGAAGATGTGGTAGCCGACCTACGAGATGCAGGGCTTTTCCGGCTTCTAACCCCGACCGAACTAGGTGGGCCTGAGGCTGACGTAGCCACGGCTTCGAACGTCATCACAGAGATAGCACGTTATGACGGCGCCTCCGCATGGTGCGTAATGATCGCAGGAACTACGTCACTGCAGGCTGGATTCCTTCCATCGGAAGTCGCTAAGGAGATCTTCGGTGCTCCACACTCCATCGCCGGCGGCTACGCCGCGCCTGTCGGATCAGCTTTCCCAGTCAATGGTGGACTGCAAGTAACTGGCACCTGGGCATGGGGCTCAGGCACCCAGCACTGCAACTGGATCGGTGGCGGCACCCGCATCGTTGACAGCGAGGGAAAGTCCACCCCCCGTAGTGACGGCCTGTTCGCCCCATTCACATTCTTTGATCGAGATGACGTGGAACACCTCGATACTTGGCATGTGACCGGCCTCTCAGGTAGTGGGTCCACCGACTACCGCGTCTGTAAAGCTTTCGTACCCGAGGGGCGCTGGCTCCAAATGACAGACGCTGAGCCCCGTCTCGACGGTCCCACGTGGCGTTTCCCCTTCTATGGCGTGCTGGCGATCGGTATTGCCTCAGTCTCCATCGGCCTACTCGAAGGCGCTGTCGACCGGTTTATCGATCTAGCTTCAGCCAAAAAACCTGAAGGTTCAAGCCGCACGCTTGCCGAGCGGACATCCGGACAGGCAGCGCTCTCCACCGCCGAAGCTACGGCTCGCTCAACTAGAGCATTCCTGCAAGACGCCATTGGCGAAGCATGGAACACTGCGTGTGCAGGTGACCCCCTCACTACCGAACACCGGAGGCTGCTCCGCTTGGCAGCGTGTGACGCTGCCCAGCGGTGTGCCGATGCGCTCACTGCCCTCGGTCGAGAAGCAGGTGGGGCAGCCGTGTACTTGCGCGAGCCCCTTCAGCGGAAAATTCGGGATGGGCAAGTGGCTGCCGCCCACGCCATGGTTGCGCCCCGCATCCACGAACTCGCCGGGCGTCTTGCCCTTGGGCTTGCGACTGACACCCGCCTGCTTTAAACACTTGCTGGGGAGAAACAAAATCAGGATCTAGCCGATTTCTCATCCATCTCATTCCACCCCATCTCATCTCATCCCGACAGGAGACACGGCCGTGTCTGACAATTCCCGATTCAACGAGTTCGAGTATCTCCGGTTCGAACGCGACGACGACGTCCTTGTAGTCACTGTCGACAAGCATGACGACAACCTCAACAAAATCAATGCCCAAATGCACCATGAACTATCGATGCTCTTCAATGTGCTGCGCGAGGAGCGTGACGCCCGGGCTGTACTTCTAGCTGGAACCGAAACAGCCTTCACTGCTGGAGGCGACTTTGCCTGGTTCCCCCGGTTCTCCGAGCCTGGCTACGCGGCTGACATCCGCCTAGACGGTAAGTCCATCATCTGGAACATGCTCGACGTGCACCTACCCATCGTTTGCGCTGTGACTGGCCATGCCATGGGCCTAGGAGCAAGCATTGCACTCCTCGCTGATATCACGGTCATGTCTGAAACGGCTCGTCTTGGTGACCCGCATGTGAAAGTTGGCATAGCGGCCGGCGATGGCGGCACCATTGCCTGGCCACTGGCCATTGGTCCCCAGTTGGCCAAGCGCTACCTCCTTACCGGAGACGCGCTCACTGCCACCGATGCCGAGAAAATGGGCCTGATTGTTGAATCAGCTCGTGACCCAGAAGCCTGCATGGCGGCGGGACGAGCGTGGGCGAAACGGTTGGCCGCTGGAGCACCGCAGGCCGTGCAGTTCACCAAGCAAGCCATAAACGCCTGGATCAAACAAACCTGCGGCCCAGCCTTTGACCTATCGACAGCGCTCGAGACTGTGACCTTCGCGTCAGAAGATTTCTCCGAAGCCCTAACTGCTATTGCCGAAAGTCGCGAACCCCGATTTACCGGCCGATAACCCCTAGTAGACGAAAAGGTGAACCATGACGTTCGAGACGGGTAGCGCTCGCGGCAACAAGATCGGTCTGCTCGACGGCCTGATGACCAACCGGGCCATGCGTCGTTACAGCGATAAGCCGGTAAGCGAGGAAGACATTTGGACGTGCCTACAGGCCGCCGTTCAGGCTCCAAGCGGTGGCAATATCCAGCCCTACCAGTTCGTAGTCGTACAAGACTCAGAGATGAAGGCCTGTTTAGCCGAGATCTATCGCCGAGGATGGCGTCGCTACGAGCCAGCCATCGCCCCCACCGAATTCCCAAGTGACACGGCTCGCGAAGGATGGGAGCGTAATAACCGCGCCACCGTTCATCTGGCAGAGAACCTCGAGCATGTGCCGGTCCTGGTGCTGTTACTCATGCCTTCCATCGACATGACAGTCCACGATGACGAGGGACCAATGCCTGTGGGTCCGACTCACGCCTCGGTATACCCAGCCATCCAGAACTTCATGCTTGCCGCTCGGTCTCTTGGTTTGGGGACAGCCATGACCACTCTGCACCGGATTTACGAGGACGAGGTCCGCGAGCTGGTCGGGATTCCCCAACGGTACGAAGTCTTGGCTCTCCTTCCCCTCGGCTACCCAACCGGCAAGTGGGGTGTGGCACCCCGCTACCGGAGTCCCGAGAAGATCACCTCCTGGGATCGGTTTGGGGAGAAACGCATGCCATGACCGATCCCCCCCGAGGGACTCTCGGTTCAAAAGTTCGGGTAGGGCTTTCATTACCCCCAGCCGGATTCGCGTCCCATGACTTAGCGATGGCATATGTGCATAGTGCAGCGGATGCTGGTCTCGACCATCTGGTCACAGCCGACCACATCGCATTCTTCGATGGCCGCGGCATGGATGGCCTAGTGACTGTTTCGTGGCTGGCCGGATTACACCCCACTATCGGCGTGTATGTCGGCGTGTACCTGCTGGCTCTACGCCATCCAGTGGCCGTTGCTCGGCAAATAGCCACACTGGCCACCCATGCGCCTGGGCGCCTGACTTTTGGCGTCGGCATAGGCGGCGAAGACCGTCACGAGATGGAGGTCGTAGGCGTCAATCCAGCGACTCGGGGGCGTCGCACCGATGAAGCCCTCGATGTGCTCCGGTCGCTTTTGGCTGGTGAAACAGTCGACCACCACGGTGAGTTCTACGACGCTCCCGAAGTAACGATCCGACCGTCCCCGGTGCCTCCAGTGCCGGTAACGGTCGGTGGGCGCTCTGATGCTGCGATCCGCCGATCCGGCGAGCGTGGTGACGGCTGGCTGGCCTCGTGGTGCTCATCTCGACGGTTCGCCGAGGGCGTGGGTATCGCCGAAGCGGCGGCCGCCCAGGCTGGACGTAATGACGTTGCGTGGCGTCATGGGTACCAAATCTGGGTTGGCCTAGGCGATACACCCGCCGAAGGAGCAGCTTTACTGGGGCCAGCAATGGAGAAGTTCTACGGAACGCCCTACAGCGCCTTCGAGCGCTACTCCCCAGTTGGCACACCGACCGACATCGCCGAATGGTTGCGCCCGTATGTGGAGGCAGGAGCGATGGATCTGAACTTAGCGCCAGTTGCAGCCACAAGCGCCGAGCAAGTCGCCGGTACTGCAGAGATCCGTCGCCTCCTACATGCATGAGGCTTTTGAGAAAGCGACAGCAACGTCTACTCAGCCAAGTGAAGCGGGTTCGCCAGGGGCGGGCATTTCCTCCTCGGGACCCACCACTGTCAACAGATCATCAGCTTCCAGTATCAGAGAGTCATCTGCGTTAAGGGGTACGCCATACCGGGTTACCGCAGCGACCTCGGCACCGCGGGCAAGCTGTAGTTGATCAATCTTGCAACCGATCAGGCCAGCGTCGATCCCTTCAGGCAACAAAGTGTATTGACGTACAGCCATCCCAGGAAGCAACGACGACTTGACCTCGGCCTCGGTCGCCGCCTGCCCACAGGCATGGGCTCCGGCATGGAGAAAGCCTGCCAGTTCTCCAGCTAGTCGGAGAGAACGCCCAGGATCAGCGGTAGTGCCGGCTAGGAAAAACAGGGCGTTAACCAACTCTCCTGCACCACCCCATGCCGCTGGAATGCGGATCCCGGCGGCTGCCCGCACAATAACTAACTGGTCGTTCTCGATGACATCGAGAAGGGCGACTGGTGTGGCCGTCGGATGATCTTCCGACGGCTGGATCCATAATGATCCAGTCTCGAGGAAACATTCAGAAATGCTCTCTGTGGGTACTCCGATACGTTCGGAGAGGACAGCGGAGGCCCGAGTTGCCGCCTCGCTTATGTCGGCACCCTCAGGGATGGAAAGCACCACGGCTCTAGCGATAAGTCCGGCATAGTCATCGCGATCGCGTAGACCATGCCCGGCCATGGCTGCGCTGATTTCTCGCTCCAAGGCCTCGTTCGCTCCTCGTCCCCAACGCCGAAAGACATGGCGGATAGCCCCCGATCGCTCAGTACGGGGCGTGGCGTAAACGTGATGCCACGCCCAGCCCACGGCAGTCACCACACCCACGAAAGTCAGGGCAGCCGCCCCCAGTTGGAAGATTAGATAGGAAGACACAGCGATGCCCGCTAGCTGCGTCCATGGGTATAACGGTGAGCGAAACGAGGGCGCATAGGAGCGAATCTCTGAAGCTCGCAGAACCAGTACTGCCAAGTTCACCAACCCTAGGGTGAGTAAGACAAAGGCACTCGCCAGTTTCGCAATGGCCTCAGCGTCAAAGGCAACTACTGCTACGGCGATAGCCCCTCCAGTGGTCACCACCCCGAAGACCGGGGTCCCAAACCGGCTGAGGCCACCCATCCAGTCTGGGAGCAAACCGTCGCGGGCCATGGCCATCGGGTAGCGGGCTGCAGCGAGAATGCCAGCATTCACTGCGGAAGAGAACGCGGCAAGGGCGGCCACCACCACCAACCACACACCCACTTTCGGCAGCACTAGCTCGGCGGCTGTATGGATAGGTGCTAGGTCCCCGTGTAGCACGTCAGGAGGCACTACGGCTACAACTACCAGAACCCCGAGGGTGTACAAGACTGTGGCTACAACTAGCGATAGCGCCATTCCGAGAGGGATTCGATGGCTGGGATCGTCCACTTCCTCGGCCGCGCTGGCCACCTTGGTCAGCCCTCCGTAGGAAACAAATACCAAACCAATAACGGCGACCACACCAGATCCACCAGAAGTAAAGAACGGATCGAGGTTCGAGCTATCGATACCTCGCTCGGCTGTCTTGACCAACCCTCCTACTAGAAACCAGGCCATAACGCTGAGCACGATGACCACGAGGCCCAGTTGCATTGAGGCGCTGGCCTTGGAACCCACCACATTGACCAATGTGAACAGTCCAATCAGGACAAGAGCAAGTGCAGTGGGATTGACATCCAAAATCAGCACCAGGTAAGCGCTCATGCCGACCATGGCGAACGCGTCCTTAAGTACCAGTGATAGCCAAGTACCAAATCCGGCAACAGTTCCTACTGCTGGGCCGAGCGCCCGTTCTAAGAAATAGTAAGCGCCACCAGCCTTGGGAAGTGCTGTAGCCAATTCAGACACACTGAGCATGGCAGGCACAGCCAGGCATCCAGCCAGCAGATAGGCCAGTGCAGCTGATGGTCCAGCTTTAGCAGCAGCCAAACCAGGCAACAGGAACAGACCGGAAGAAAGCATCGCCCCGGTAGATAGAGCGAAGACGTGACGAAGACCTAACGATCGGGTTAACCGACCATGGTTATCCCTGACTTCAGACTTCCCCATAGAGTGACCCTAGGTCATGGTTGTTCGCTTCCTGCTAGAGCGGGCAGCAGGGTTAGAGACCAGCGAGAAAATGCAACAGTGCTGCATTAGTTCCCGGTGCATCCTCTTGCTGAATCCAGTGACCGACGTCTTTCAGAATCACTGATCCACGTAAGCCAGGGAGCGTGTCAACGAATCGGGCGATACTGCCCGCCCCAAGCAAAGTGGGTCCATCGTGCTCTCCACCAATAAATAACGAAGGCTGCGCGATCGGCGCCTCGTGCCAGGCCCGGAGATCAACCCAGTCGTAATCAATGCACCGATAACGGTTCAAACCGCCAGTAAATCCAACACGGGCGAACTCACTTGTGTAGAACGATATATCTTCTTCGGCCAACCAAGGTAACGGCCCCGCCCAGGGGGAAAGTCGATTTACTAGGGTGCCACCAGATTCTGTGAAGAAACGTGGCCGAGCCTGGGTCTCGATAGGCGGAGCATCTCCTGAGGCATTCAGGTAGAAGGCCTTAAGCCAGGCAACCGGATCGTCAGCAATCTCGGCCTCAGCTACGCCAGGATCCTGAAAGTAGTCAATGTAAAAGATCTCATCCGGTCCACCCATGGCCCGAAATAGATCAGTGGGACGTACGTTGCTGCGAGGCGTGTAGGGAACACTCAAAAGGGCGAGAGCGGTGAAGACGTCTGGACGAATTTGAGCTGCAGTAGCCGAGATAGGTGAACCCCAGTCATGGCCCACTATCACCGCCTCCGACTCTCCCAGAGCCTCGACTACTCCTATGCAGTCCCCAGCCAAATCCAGTAGCCGATAGGCGCTGATCGCCTCCGGTGCCGCAGAAGATCCATAGCCCCGGACATCAATAGCCGCCGCTCGAAATCCCGCAGCGGCCACCACTGGGAGTTGATGCCGCCACGAGTACCACGACTCGGGGAAGCCATGAACAAACAGCACCAGTGGCCCGCTACCAACCTCAGCCACATGGATCCGAGTCCCATGGGCATCTACCTCGTGGCGTAACAAACCCGTCTCCATCAGGTCACTCAAAGTGGTCACACCTACCCCCTTCCTGATGCCTTTTCGGCCCCATCTCCAGCCATGGAGGGATCACCAATATGAATCCCACGCACGATGCTGCCGTGGCTAAGTGCCTCCGTGGCTAACCGGTCACACCCACCGACTACCGCAGCTTCCACAACTAGGGCGTCACGTACGGACAAGCCCGACTCGTGTGCGGTGTCTACAGCAGCCAAAACAAGCGAAGCATCAGTAGGAACCACGGTCAGCTCGGCCATTTCAGCGAGCGCCCTCCGCGCCACCACCACTGGCAAGGGACGACTCATTCGGGTAGTGACAGTATCGACGAACTCAGCGAGAACCTGGCCCGATACGACCAGCGCTGGTCCGCCAGTAACCCCAACCAACCCTCGAGCCGCGGCCTGACGATTTGGCTCATCGTCATCAAAGAGGCGAACTAGAACTGAAGCGTCGACAAAGATCCGGTTCATTACTCCACCACGTTCACAGACAAGTCGCCGGCAATGGGTCGACCACCCGATCCAGCAGCCGACGAGACCGACAGAGCAATCAGGCGACGGCGGGCAGCATCAAGGCGATCAACGGCCGAATATGACGCCAGCATCTCTCGAACCACAGCGTTGACTGATGTTTCCTCCTCAGCAGCCCGCACCCGGGCCCGATGGAGCAGATGATCGTCGATAGCTAGCGTTAGATTTGTCACAGAGGTTAACTCTAGTATACGTGTTACACGTATACTGTGTAGCACGTATACTAGAGTTAACCCCAGAGCGGTAAGGCCTTGCTTAGTTGTAGGTCAGTAAGTGCCCGACCTTTCCTGACCACCACCTAAACGGAGGTGTTCGATCCGGAAGCCGACGAAGCGACCTTCGAGGACTAGGCCACTCTGGTAGTTGGCCCTGCTGATCTCAGTCAAATACGTCGGTCACACGATCAGTTCCGGCTTCAAGATCTTCGTGTTCTTGGGTTCACAGGGATCCCCAACATCATCAGATCCCGCCGTCGAGGCCAGTGCGTCGATGCGGGCAAGCCTGTTCGACATTTTGGCTACCCATGTGAACCCTCTAACCATGGGCCGCACACAGGCCCATTTACCTCAGGTGACGCCATGATGGGATTTGTCGCCTCTGCTACGGCGCTCATCATGCCCGCTGGGGACCTCAGTGGCCAACGGCTCTAGGTTCATTCCGTCCGCCTAATTTCTGACCCAAGATCGGAGACACCCAATGGCAGTTGGCCCCGGCCTCCACATTGACGACCCCAGAGACCCCTCTCTCGACTTGCGCATGTCTGAGGGTGCTCGCCCCCTCCATGAACAGGTCAAGGTATTCATCGCCGAGGAGATCGAACCGGTCACCCTGGAATTCCACCGCCTTGGCATCGAACGTACCGACCGTTGGGGTTATCACCCGGGCCAACTTGACATCCTTGAAGCACTGAAGGCCAAGGCTCGTAAAATCGGCCTCTGGAACTTCTTTCTTCCTGACGCCGAAACGGGTGAGGGGCTGTCAAACCTTGACTACGCCTACATCGCCGCCGAGCTTGGGAAAAATCCACTGGCCTCCGAGAGCATGAACTGCTCAGCCCCCGATACCGGCAACATGGAGGTCATCGAGCGGGTAGGTACCCCTGAACAGAAGAGACAGTGGCTCGAACCACTCCTAAATGGTGAGATTCGCTCCGCCTACGCCATGACCGAGCCCGACTTGGCCTCATCGGACGCTAAGAACATCGCCTGTCGGGCCGTGCTCGACGGTGACGAGTGGGTGATAAACGGAACTAAGTACTACATCTCGGGTGCCGGCGACCCCCGCTGCAAGGTGATGATCACCATGGTCCAGACCAGTGCTGACGGACCTCCACACCGCCGCCAGTCAATGATTCTCGTACCCATCGACACTCCGGGAGTCGTCATTGACCACCCCATGCATGTATTCGGTGACGACGATGCCCCCCACGGCCACATGCATATAACTTTCAACGAAGCTCGAGTTCCGGCGACAAACCTGCTGCTTGGCGAGGGCTGCGGGTTTGAGATTTCCCAACTGCGTCTGGGCCCGGGCCGTATCCACCACTGTATGCGATCTATCGGCGCCGCTGAACGAGCAATCGAACTCATGTGCCGCCGAGGCCTGAACCGCGAGGCATTCGGAAAGACCATCTCGCACCTCGGCAAGAACATGGAGGTGATCTCAAGAGCCCGCATCGAAATAGAGGCCATGCGTCTAATGGTGCTGCGAGGCGCAAAGGCTATGGACACCATGGGAAACGCCGAGGCTCGGGTTTGGATAAGCGCTGTGAAGGCCATGGTGCCAGAGAAGGTTTGCCAAATAATCGACGCCGCTATCCAGATCCACGGCGCCACTGGCGTTTCCCAATGGACACCTCTGTCACGGATGTATACCCAACAACGGACTCTGCGTCTAGCAGACGGTCCCGATGAGGTTCACCACTTCGTGGTATCTCGGTTCGAACTCAACCGATACCAGGACGGTCCCGGCGACGTGCCGATGTACAGCCACACGGGCCCAGCCTTCAGCACCCCCTGACCGGCGCTCCCAGCCCACCCACCACCCAATATTTCCACCCCTCTGGAGGCTCCCACCGTGACAAATGATCCTCGCGACCAGAAGCCCGCTACTGCGAAAACCCGCTCCGATCTGGAGACATTTACTGCCACACTGCCTGATGACGATGGCACCGATGCAGTAGATGTGGCTCGAGGCTTTATCGCCACGAGAACTGAGCCAATTATTGAGAAGATCCATCCCAACGCGTGGCTGCCTGTTAGTTGGGACCTATCAAAATCAGACTTCGTTAAGGGCCCCTGCCCCGAAACCGTCAACCCATCACTTTGGCGGCAAGCTGGATTCAACGCTCAGCATGGTCTATACGAGGTAACCGACGGGTTCTACCAGGTGCGGGGATTCGATACCTCCTCGGTTACCTTCATCCAAGGTGACGAGGGTTGGGTGGTCATCGATCCACTTACCACTACCGAGACGGCCCGGGCCGCCTTGGAGTTAGTCACCGAGCACCTCGGTGAGCGGCCAATCACGGCTGTTATATACACCCATTCACATGTCGATCATTTTGGCGGAATCCTTGGGGTAATCGATCAAGATCGGCTGGATTCCGGCGAAGTACCTATTGTGGCTCCCGAAGGGTTCGTCCGCGAGGCTGTTGCTGAAAACCTTCTTGCCGGTCCGGCCATGGGGCGACGGGCCATGTATCAATTCGGGATGCTGCTCGACTGGGACGAACACGGACACGTTGACCAAGGACTCGGCAAGGGTGTGCCCACTGGATCTTCAGCCCTAGTTCCACCAACAATCGAGATCACTGAAACCGGCCAAGAACTTGTACTAGACGGTGTCCGAGTGGAGTTCCAGCTCACGCCTGAATCAGAGGCACCGGCTGAGATGCACTTCTACTTTCCCGACCACCGAGCACTGTGCATGGCTGAGAACTGCACTGGAACAATGCATAACGTGCTTACCCTCCGGGGCGCACTGGTGCGTGACACCCTTATGTGGAGCCGGTACATCGATGAGGCCATGGACCGCTGGGGTGCCGTGACCGACGTGGTGTTTGCCAGCCACGGCTGGCCTCACTGGGGCACAAAGGCTGTCATCGACTATCTGACTCGCCAACGCGACCTATACCGCTGGCTACACGATCAATCGATGCGGCTCATGAACCTTGGGTACTCACCTAACGAAATCTCGGCCCGCATCGACCTTCCTCCCGGATTGTGGGCCGACTACCACTGCCACGGCTACTACGGGACCGTTAGCCACAACGTGCGGGCGGTCTATCAGCGATATCTCGGCTTCTACGACGGGCACCCCTCAAGCCTTGATCCTTACGAACCGGTTGAGGCCGGCAAACGCTATGTCGACTTCATGGGTGGTATGAACACGCTGCTTGCCCGAGCGCGCAAATCCTATGAGGCTGGGGACCATCGATGGGTGGCCGAAGTGCTACGTCACGCGGTGTTCGCTGACCCCATGTGTGAGGAGGCCCGCCTCCTGCAGGCTGACGCCTTCGAGCAGTTGGCCTACAGAGCTGAATCTGGCCCATGGCGTGATATTTACCTGTCTGGGGCACAAGAACTTCGGCATGGTTCGCTCACGGTTGAAGCAGTAAGCAGACCACGCCCGGAACTGGTGACGGGGATGGATCTCCAACAGGCTTTTGACCTATTGGCTGCTTCACTGGACGGCACCACCGCCGCAACAATAGGTTCACTGACTGTCGACTGGTACCTTGACGACATAGAAGAAACCGTTCGGCTTGAACTCTCCAACGGCACTTTGCACTCGCGGCCAGGCGCTACCCACGCGTCAGCCGACACAGTGGTCCATGGCGACCGGAGCCAACTCGACCGGTTGTTCTTCGAGGGCGCAACTATTGCCAGTCTGCTTGACGAAGTTGCCATCACCGCTGAAGGTGACCTGGAGCGACTCCGAGCCCTGTTCGCCTGCGTGACTGAGTTCCCACGCTTTTACAACATCATTGAGCCTTAGTTGGGATTAGGTCCTCATCAATCAGCAATCTCACGACGGACCTCTGCGCTGTGTTCGTCGTTGAAAGGTGGGCGTCGTCGCACGGTTGGCGGGGTAACTGACATCCGAATCGGTGAGCGCACCGACCGGAACGCACCGGCCCGACCATCAGTCGACTCAGGATCTTCAAGAACGACGACCGGGTCTAGGCCGAGGGCTTCAGCGTCGAGGAAGGCCTGACGCACCGTATTGATCGGCCCCACCGGAATTCCTGCAACCCGTAGCGCCTTTAGCCAGTCGGCTGTCGTGTTGCCGGCCAGCACCCCTTCGATCTCGGCTTCCAGCTCGTCAGCGTTGACAATACGGGCTTCGTTGTCGACAAACCGGCTATCGGTCAGCCAGTCATCTCGATCCAATGCCTTGCAAAGTTTCTCCCATAAAGCTGGACTCGCAGCTGCGATCGTCAAGATCCCATCAGCGGTGTGATAGGGCTGGTAAGGAACGATCGATGGGTGACGGTTGCCCTGCCTCCCGGGGTCAACATCAGCAACCACATGGCCTGACCCCACGTTTAGTAACCCGGCCAAGGCGGCCGACATGAGCGATACTTCGACGTGCTGGCCCATGCCACTCTCTCGACGTCGTTCGACTGCAGCCAAAATGGCGATAACCGCATAAAGCGCTGTCAGATTATCAACCATGGCCGAACCGATTTTGGTTGGCTCGCCGTCAGCAGGGCCGGTGATAGCCATCACACCACTCATGGCCTGTACGAGAAGGTCGTAACCCGCCAGCATTGCGCCCTCACCTTCACTGCCGAAGCCGGTGACCGAACACGTGATGAGGCGTGGCTGCTCCACTGCCAGCGAATTGCGGTCAAGGCCAAAGCGGGCCATGGTGCCGACTCGGAAGTTGTCGACAACTACGTCCGCCCCTAGGGCGATACGCCGGGCGACTGCCACATCTTCGGAATCTTGTAGGTCCAGCGCGATGCTGCGCTTATTGCGGTTAAGGGCAAGGTAATAGGTGCTCGTTGCTTCATCTCCTTCGCCCCACCAGGGTGGTCCCCAGGTTCTGGTCTCATCTCCCACGCCGCGTTGTTCAATCTTGATCACGTCGGCCCCTAGGTCAGCTAGCACCATGGTGGCCATAGGGCCAGCCAGTACCCGGCTGAAGTCAGCCACTCGGAGATGGGAGAGAGCCCCGGGGCCAAGCGTCCGATGCCCTGAAATCTCTTCATTGTCCATGGCCACAGTTTTACAGAAACACGCGAGCCTGAATGTCGTGATGCTGTGGGTTTTGCATAGTGGTTGAAACAGGAACAGTTCTTTCAGAAATATTATTCATAGGTATTGACAAAATTATGACGATTAGTCATGATTTTTGAATGCGACTTGACGTTGAGTCCCTCAGAGCCTTCCTTGCAGTCGTTGACGAAAAAGGTTTTACCCCGGCAGCCGGACGTCTCGGCATAACCCAGAGCGCCGTCTCGTGGAAGATCAAACGCCTCGAGGAACGAGTCGATCGACCGCTTCTGATCCGTGAAGGCGGTGGTATCGCACTCACCGCTGACGGACGTGACCTGCTGGCCCACGCCGAACGGATTCTGGCCGCCCATGACGATGCGGTCGACGGCCTCCAACGTTCCGACCTCACCGGCGTGGTTCGCCTCGGTTGCAACGAAGAGGTGGCCGCCACCGCTCTGGCTGAGATCATCACCCGCTTCAGTCGCACCCACCCGGATATCCGGGTGGAGATCCGGGTCCAGCAGAGTTTCGAGGTAACCGACTGGCTGGACGAGGGAAGCATCGATCTTGCAGTCATCCAGACCATCGAGGATCCGGCGGATCGAGCCGACGACGACCTCCTGCTCTGGACAGACCAGCAGGTATGGGTGCACGCCGACCACATCCGCCCTAAGCCCGACGACGACATCCCCCTCATCAGCTCCGGCGAACGGTGCATCTACCTCCCGCAGGCCCGACACCGCCTCGATGGCCTCGGTGTCACCTCCCACGTAGTCCTGGAGTGCCCCAGCATCGTGGGTGTTCAGGCTGCGGTCAGGGCTGGGCTGGGGGTTGCCATCATGAACGGCCGGAACGTCGTCGACGGTATGCGGTGCTGGTCCTGGGGAGCCGAACACCTCCCCCTCCCTGAGGTGGACTACATAATCCGTCGACGACCCAACGCCGACGACGAACCCATCGAAGCCTTACGGAACGAACTGCACCGCGCCCTCAGCACACAAGGAGCCAACGCATGACCGACACCACGGACGGCCTAGAGGTCAGCGCCAAGCCTGAACTGGGAAGGGTTCGGCGAGGCCGCGAGGTCCGGGCGGCCAGACGCCGCACCCGGGTCCAGACCTGGCTCCCCGAGTTGGAGCGGAAGATCCCCTGGGTCGACCTACTGACAGACGAGCAGGTCCAGACCATCCACGATGCCTCTATGGACGTCATCGAGGAGGTCGGCGTGGAGTTCCGCTGTCCGGATGCAATAGCCATGTGGACCACCGCAGGTGCATCGGTCGACGGCGTCCGGGTACGTATTGACCGTCAGCTCCTCATGCAACTCATTAGCACGGCACCATCGTCGTACACCATGGTGGCCCGAGACCCAGCCCACACGGTGACCGTCGGCGATGGGAAGACCATCTTCACCCCTTCCTACGGCGCCCCGTACGTCCTCGGCCTGGACGGTGTTCGCCGCCCCGGCAGCATCGAGGACTTCCGTAACTTCACCAAACTCAACCACCTCTCGCCCGCATTACACATGTCGGGCGGCGTGGTCTGTGAACCCATGGACGTGCCTGTCCCTAAACGACATCTCTACATGACCGAGAGCCTGCTCAAGTACTCCTCCAAGCCGTTCATGGGTGCGGTGACCTCAATGGAACGGGCCACAGACAGTCTGCACATGGCCGGCATCGTCTTCGGCCAGGAATTCGTGCAAAACACCACTGTCATGACCTGTCTGGCCAACGGCAACACCCCATTGGTGTGGGATAAGACCATGTTGGACAGCGTCCGTGTATTCGCAGCAGCCAATCAGGCCACGCTGTTCAGCCCCTTTGTCCTGGGCGGAGCGTCCACCCCAGCGTCGACGGTCGGGGCGGTGATCCAAGTCAACATTGAGGCACTCACCGGCGTGGCCTTCTCTCAACTGGTTCGAGCCGGCGCCCCCGCTCTATACGGCCAGTGGCTGGCCACCGTCTCAATGAAGACTGGTGCTCCGCAGGCCGGCACGCCCGAGATCTGCCACATGAATCTGCTGACCGCCCAGATGGCCCGCCACTACAGACTGCCATCCCGCTGTAGTGGGTCGTGCACCAGTTCGAAGATGGTCGACGCCCAGGCCGGGTATGAGGCGGCCCGCAATATGTACGGCGTACTCATGGCCGGGACCAACTTCGTACTGTCGACCACCGGCTATCTAGAGAGCGCCATGTGTCAGAGCTACGCCAAGTGGGTACTGGACAGCGAACAGCTGGAAATGATGGTGCGCCTAGGCGGCGGCGTGTCGTTCGAAGACCTCGACGAGGTGCTGGCCACCATGCGAGAGGTCCCCCCAGGTGGCCATCATCTGGGTACTGCTCACACGCTGGCTAACTTCCAGACCGCATTCTCGATGCCCGAGATGATGAACAGCGACAACTACGAACAGTGGCTGGCAGACGGTGCCCTCAGCGCCGAGGACCGGGCCACCACCAAGTGCAAACAACTCCTCGACGAATACGATGAGCCTGCCCTGCCCGACCACGTGCGTGCTGAACTCGACGAATACGTGGCCCGTCGTGACGCCGAACTTCCGGATCTGGTCACCTGACCGTAAGGCTTCGAACAGGACACGATATGAGAACCAACCCAACCAGTGAGACCGCTCCCGACCGGCCGCTACTGCACGGCGTGTGCGCCGCCATGAGTTCCCCGTTCGACGACTCTGGCGAATTGTTGGACGAGGGCCGCATTCGCGACCACGTGGACAGTCTCGTAGAAGCCGGCGTGCACGGCCTGGTGCTAGCAGCCGGCACAGGCGAGTTCGCCTTCCTCTCTGCGGAAGAAAAGGAGCGCATCTTCCGCATCGGAATCGATCAGGTGGCCGGTCGCATCCCAGTAATCTGCCAGACCTCGGCCATTACCACGGTCGACGCCATCGAGAACTCCCGGGCGGCCATTGACCTGGGGGCCAGCGCCGTGATGGTCCTCCCTCCCTATTTCGAAGGGCCGTTCGAACGGGGCGTCCTCTACCACTACGAAAAGTTGGCCCGGGCCATCGACGCCCCGATCGTGCTGTACAACATTCCGGTCCAGTCGGGCTTTGACATCACGCCGGACCTGTACCGCAAGCTCATCGCCATGGAGAACATCGACTACATCAAAGACTCCACCGGTGACCTCATCCGGCTCCAACAGTTGTTGGGGATAGGTGGGCACGTGCTGTCCGGGGCCGACCCACTGGCCCCATTCGCCCTCATCGCCGGCAGCGCCGGATGGATCTGGGGAGCGGCCAACGTCATGCCGCACGAGTGCGTAGCCCTTTACGACCACATCACCGCTGGTCGCCACACCGAGGCGATGGAACTTTGGCATCGGATGCTCCCAGCCAATCTCTACTTCTGGGACAACCCGCACGAGGCCGAGTACAACTCGGCGGTCAAGACGGCCACCAACATGGTGGGCCGGACCATCGGCCCATGCCGCCGCCCAGTGATGCCCATGACCCGTCAGGGCCGAGTTGCCCTGCAAGCCGCACTCTCCACCCTCCCAGTCAACGGCGTCGAACGTGATCGGCTGGTCTTTCGCGAATGGGAGGACGAGCGAGACTGGCTCGTCCAGATGACCAGTCGCGCCGGAGTGGGCCGCACACAAACGACCACCCACGGAAACGGGAGCAATACCTGATGGCACTCGACCTCACCGACCCGACCGCACTGGCCGCGTCGATCAACCCACCCACACGCGCCGTCATCGGCGGACGAAGTGTGGAATCGGCCACTGGGCAGACCTTCACCACCTTCAACCCGGCTACCGGTGGAGAACTGGCTCAGGTCGCCGAGTGTGACGCCGAAGACGTCAACCGGGCCGTAGCCGCAGCCCGTAGAGCCTTTGAGGAAGGGCCGTGGGGACGTCTCGCTCCTGCGGACCGCAAGCGGCTCATCCTTCGGTTTGCCTCGCTCGTCGAAGCCCACGCCGACGAGTTGGCCATCATTGAGACTCTGGAAGCTGGCAAGCCGATCAGCGACTGCTCGGGCCTCGACCTACCCGACCTAGTGGCCACCCTCAGGTGGCACGCCGAGGCCGCCGACAAACTCTACGACCAGCTCTCACCCTCGGGCCCCGGTCGGGTCGGCATGGTCGTTCGCGAGCCCATCGGCGTGGTAGGCGCCGTCCTGCCATGGAACTACCCGCTCATGATGGCCGGCTGGAAGATTGGTCCAATTCTGGCCGCCGGCAACACCTGCGTCGTTAAGCCGGCCGAGCAGACCTCCATGTCGACCATCCGTATCGCCGAACTAGCCATCGAGGCCGGCATCCCCGACGGTGTGTTCAACGTGGTCCCCGGATTTGGTGAGACAGCCGGGGCGGCCATCGGCCTCCACCCCGACGTGGACTGTGTGGCCTTCACCGGCTCCACCGAGGTGGGCCGTCACTTCCTCCGTTACTCAGCGGACTCCAACCTCAAGGAGGTGCTGCTGGAATGCGGAGGTAAAAGTCCGGTCATAGTTATGGCCGACGCCGACGACCTAGACGCTGCAGCGACCGGTATCTGCGAGGGCATCTTCTGGAACGGTGGACAGAACTGCAGCGCCAACTCCCGGCTCATCGTCCAGCGGTCTGTCGGCGACGAACTTCTGGAGCGCATCGCCGAACGCAGCCACGACTGGGTGGTCGGTGACCCTCTGGTGGCCGAGACGACGGTGGGCGCCATGATCGAGGAGGTCCATCTGGAAAAGGTGCTGGGCCACATTGCCGACGCCCACGAGGCCGGATCAACATGTGCCGTGGGCGGCAACCAGGTTAGACAGGAGAGCGGTGGCTGGTTCGTGGAGCCCACTGTTTTCACAAACGTGGATCCCTCCAGCCGTCTGGCCCGCGAAGAGGTCTTCGGACCGGTCTTGGCTGTGACTACCTTCGACACGCCAGAAGAAGCCATCCATCTTGCCAATGACACCGACTACGGGCTGGCCGCCACCATCCACACAACAGACCTTCGCACTGCCCACCTAGCATCACGGGCCATCCGGGCCGGAACGGTCGCCGTGAACTGTTATAGCGAGGGCGACATAACCACGCCCTTCGGTGGGTTCAAGCAGTCGGGCTTCGGTGGCCGGGATAAATCGATAGCCGCCCACGAGCAGTACACCGAACTTAAAACCATTTGGATGGACCTTTCCTGATGGTGACCCACTAACTGGACGGGGGAGGCCACGATGGGTGCCGTCACGCTCCTACCCAAGTACGACAGGAACAACGGCTGGTTCGAGACCCTGAACGTGGTGCCGCCAGCCGCACCACTCTCCGGTCCCACGGAAGCTGATGTGGTCGTCGTAGGCGCTGGGTTCACAGGGCTGGCGGCCGCCCGGAGGCTGGCCGAACTCCGCCCAGATGAACGGATTCTCCTCGTTGAGGCGGGCCGGATTGGAAATAGTGCAGCCGGGCGGTCGTCCGGCTTCGCCATTGACCACGCTCACAACATCCGCTCCGAGGGCTTCGCCGACTCGGCTGCATACGAAAAACAACAGATCGCCCTGAACAGGGCCGGGCAGGCTTACCTCGCCGAGGCGGTGACAACCCACAGCATTGACTGTGACTGGACCTGGGCTGGAAAGATCCATGCCGCGTGCACCGACCGCGGTGCCCGGGACCTAGACCACTTCGCAGCCACGCTCGACCTCATCGACGAGGACTACGAGATACTGGACCGCACCGCCACCGTGGATCGGCTAGGCATCGACTACTACCATCAGGCGCTCCACACCCCTGGAACGGTGCTGCTGCAGCCAGCTGCACTCTGCAGGGGTCTGGCCGCATCCCTACCGTCCAACGTGACCGTCCACGAGGAGACCCCGGTGATCTGGCTGGACGAGGGCCCACCCCACAAGTTACACACCGAAGGTGGGACCATCCGCTCCCCAGAACTCGTGCTCGCCAACAACGGCTTTGCCGTCGGCTTCGGCTTTTACGCCCGCAACCTCATTCCTGTGATGACTTGGGGGTCCATGACGCGACCGCTCACCGACGAAGAGTCAGCTTCGATAGGTGGCGACATGAGCTGGGGTGTGATCCCGGCGGCACCGTCTGGCACCACGGTGCGACGCCTAGCCGATGGCCGGATTCTGATCCGCAACGTCTACAACTACAACCGCCACTCGGTGGCCGATGACCGCGTCCGGCGTCGGGCCACCAAAGCCCACCGGGTGGCCTTCGAGCGTCGGTTCCCCAGCCTGACGCATGTGCCCTTTGACTACTCATGGGGTGGTGCACTATCCATGGCCCGCAACGGCGAACCGGTTTTCGGACGTCTCGCTGACGGCATCCACGGTGCGCTGGTCCACAACGGTACGGGACTGAGCCGTGGAGCGATCTGCGGAAAACTCATAGCCGAGATGGTCTGTGGCGAGGACTCCGACCTGCTGGACGAGATGCTGACCAGGGGACGGCCCAACCGGAACCTCTCCGACCCACTCCTCGGCTGGGGCGTGAACCTCTACGCCAGCCGGCTGCGGATGCGGTCCGGACGAGAGATGTAGGGCCTAGGGCCCGGAGAGACGACCTAGATGACACGGATAGAAGAACAGGGCCTAGATCCGGCCACAGCCGGCATGCAGCGGGTTGCCCTAGTGACCGGCGCGACCTCGGGGATCGGGCGTGCGTGCGCGCTGCGGTTGGCGGCCGACGGTCTGGCGATTCTCGTCGGGGGGCGCGACGTGGGGCACGCCCAAAGCGTCGTGGAACAGATCACCGCCGCCGGTGGTACGGCCGCCACCGCTCTGGGGGACGTGACCGATCCCAGCTACGGCGATACAGCCGTCGAAGCCGCTATCGATGCTTTCGGTCGCCTCGACGTGCTGATCAACGCGGCCGGCGTAATCACCCGGGCCGACGCCGAGGGAACCTCCGACGAAGAATGGCACCGGGTCATGGCCACCAATGTGGACGGCCTCTTCAGGACCAGCCGGGCGGCTCTACCGGCCATCCGGGCAGTCGGGGGCGGATCCATCGTCAACATCAGCTCCACCAACGGCCTAGTCGGCGCTGTCGGGCTGGCCGCCTACTGCGCCTCTAAGGGTGCGGTCACCAACCTCACCCGTGCCATGGCCCTCGACCACGCCCACGAGGGAATCCGGATTAATGCCGTCTGTCCGGGTGCCGTGGACACCCACATGCTGTACTCGGAGCGCTGCGACACCGTCGAAGAGGTTCGGACGGCCAACCTGACAGCCATCCCCGACGGTCGGATACCGACCGGCGCGGAGGTGGCCGAACTGGTGGCCTTCCTGGTTGACGACCGGTCCCGTCACGTGAACGGAGCGAACCTGAGCATCGATGGGGGGTACACGGCAGCATGAGCGAACAGGACGAGCCGGTACGGATGAGCGGCCGGATAGTGGTGGTAACCGGTGGCGCACGCGGGATCGGCCGAGCGATAGTGGACCGTATGGCTGCAGAGGGGGCCACCGTCGTGATCGGCGACCACAGAGATCCAGACACGGTGGGGGCCGGCCTCGACCTCGCGGGACATCGGGAATGGGTCCCCTTGGACGTGACCGACGAAATATCGGTCTTGAAGTTTGCCAAATCGGTGCAGGCCGGGCACGGCGGGGTCGATGTTCTGGTGAACAACGCCGGAATCATGGATACCCGGTCGGTTCTGGACGAAACGGTTGCCGGTTGGGACCGCACGATGGCTGTCAACCTGCGTGGTCCATTCCTGATGGTTAAACACCTGCTGCCCCTTATGGATGGCCGGGACTCACCCTCGGTTATCAACATCGGATCGATTGAGGGCCTGGCCGCTAATGCTCTGCACGCCGCCTACGCCACCTCTAAGGCCGGAATCCACGGTCTCACCCGTGCGCTGGCCGTGGACCTCGGCCCCATGGGTATACGTGTCAACGCCATCGCCCCTGGGTGGATCGACACCGACCTGAACCGCGGCTACGTAGACAGGCACCCGAACCGTGAGACGGCGATCGCCGAGTTGGCATCGCTGCATCCAGTAGGACGCATCGGCGATCCTGTGGACATCGCCGCCACCGCTCTCTGGCTGGCCTCCGCCGATGCCGGATTCGTAACCGGGCAGGTGGTGACTGTAGATGGTGGTCGCACGGCCCGGCTGCCCATCCCCGTCGCGCTCGCCGACGACTAACGGATAGGCCTAAGACTGCATCCGAGTCAGGTCTACGCCAAACGATATGACACTAATCAGTTATGTCCGTTGGTTTGGGAGAAGCCGCTAAGTTGCCGAACCGGTGCAACGTCCGACTCACCGACTGCTCCCTAAGGTGATGTCGCAGTTCTAGACGACCACTGGCTGTGACCACTTCATCCACTACGTCAACTTCAGCTGTCGCTGCTGCCCGGCGCACCATTTCAGACAAGAAGCCAACGGCTCGAATGCGGCCAAACCGGTGAACCGACAAAGACCTAGCAAACGTCGCATCATCTTCTATCGCAGCCCGACTAATCCGTGGTGTGATTCCGCAACGAGATGCCGCGGCCAACACCCGATCTACCTCACTCTCAGTGGCCCCCAAGCCGATACGAACTAAGACGTCGGGGTGGGGACGGTAACGGTGCACATTTGATTCACAAAACAGACTTGTTGGGTCACGGTCTAACGCGTAATGCGTAGTCCACCAAGTGGAGTCAGACTCACTGAGCTCAACTGAGCCCACTTGAGTGAGATCACGGGTGGATGCCCACGTACCAAGCTGTAGCAGATAGTCCGGCCCGCCTGTCTTGGCACCTACGCCCACTGACGATCGCTTCCATCCTCCGAAGGGTTGGCGCTGCACGACAGCCCCAGTGGTCCCTCGATTGACATAGGCGTTGCCCACCTCGACGGCGTCCAGCCATTGCTCGACCTCATGAGGATCAAGCGAGTGGATTCCACCAGTCAACCCATAGTCCACTGCGTTCTGAACCTTGATCGCCTCATCTAGGTCATCCACAGCTATCAGACCAAGAACTGGCCCGAAAACTTCAACCCGGTGGAACGAAGACCCTGGACGCACGCCAACCTTGATACCCGGCGTCCAGTGTCGGCCCTCTTCCTCATTGAGGCAACGGGGTTTGAGTATCCACTTCTCACCAGGACCTAGAACCGTCAAGGCGTCCAACAATTTGCCAGAGGCTCGACTGACCAACGGGGCTAGAACAGTGGCGGGGTCATGAGCTGGACCAACTCGCAAGGACCGAGCCGCATCCACTAACTGGCGGAGGAACCGCTTGTCAGTAGCCACCGACCCGATCAGGATCCCAAGGCTCGCGGCCGAACACTTCTGGCCTTGGTGGCCGAATGCCGAGGCCACCAAGTCCGCCGCTGCCAGATCAAGGTCTGCCTGAGGGGTCACTACGAGGGCGTTCTTGCCACTCGTCTCAGCAAAGAGCCTCAAAGCAGGGGACCAGCAGCGGAAGAGATCAGCGGTCTCATAGGCACCGGTCAGGATGACTCCATCAGCAGCAGTGACCAATTGACGGGCTACCTGATTATCCGAAATCCGGACAAACTGTAGAACTTCTTCCGGGACCCCAGCCGCCCAGCACGCCTCAGCCACGATCTCTGCACACCGGGGCGTCTCAGGTGCCGGTTTGAGCACCACTGCGTTACCAGCGGCAAGCGCAGCCAGAACCCCACCAGCAGGGATGGCCACTGGAAAGTTCCAGGGTGGGATCACGGCAACCACACCCAACGGAGTGAAATCCGCCCCATCTATCCGTTCTAACTCCAGCGCCCGCTCGCCATACCAGCGGGCGAAGTCAACCGCCTCAACAATCTCTGAAGCGGACTCGGCCAGCGTCTTAGACGCCTCATGGGCCATGGCTACCAACAGGTCGTCATGACGGACCAACAACTCTTCAGCCACCCGATGCAGCACGTCACGACGACCTGTACCGCCGAGTGCATTCCAACCAGGCTGAGCCGTGCTAGCGGTGGACAAAACAGAGTCAATGCCGCGAGGGCCCTCCACCATGTCAATGGTTGACGTCCCCGACGGCTCAAAGGAGCGCCCAGCCACCACCTCCACACGCGACCGAACCGCAGGCAACGTTGGATCGGTCGTGGGCTGATTCTCAAATACACCAATGCTGACAGCTCGGTTCTTACGGGTGAAAGCTTCTCGGCGAGGAAGATCATCGACCCTCCACCGGTCGACTACTGCTTGGCGGAAGAAGTCAGCTTGGGTATCGAACTCCGGCGTTCCGGGCCGGAGGGTGAATAGGTGGCGCAGGAAATTATCATTCGACGCGTTTTCTTCTAGTCGACGAAATAAGTACGCCACCGCTGTGTCGAAGTCGTTGCGCCCTACAACCGGCGTGTAAAGCAGAAGGCCACCTGTCTCGTTTCGCACCGTCCGGGCCTGAGCGGAGGCCATGCCCTGAAGCATCTCGAACTCAACCCTGTCCGCTACCCCTCGACTCTCCGCTAGCAGGTGAGCCCAAGCAACATCGAAAAGATTGTGACTGGCTATGCCGATCCGTACCCCCCGAGTGTGGACTGGTCTTAGTGCCCAGTCCACGCAGCGCTTGTAGTTGGCGTCAGCCTCAGCCTTGCTGTCGTATGGTGCCTGAACCCAACCATGTAAGGCAGCATCCACTCGCTCCATAGCAAGGTTGGCACCTTTCACAAGTCGGATCTTCACCTCACCACCTCCCGCATCTCGGCGAGCTAGAGACCAGGCGGTAATCGTCCGGAGAGCGCCAAAGGCATCCGGCAGGTAAGCCTGCAGCACTATGCCCGCATCGAGTTGACGGAGTTCCGGCTCATCCAGCAGGTTGGTGAACGCCCGGATTGTTAGTTCAAGGTCAGAATGATCTTCCATGTCTAGGTTCACGAAGGTGGGTCGACCCGACACTGTCGGAGCAGTGGTGGCCTGCTGATAGAGGACCCGTAAACGTTCCTCAATGCGAGTCAGGGTGTCGACGAATGCCCACATATTGAGTTGGCTAGCAACGGATGAGACCTTGACTGAGACGTAGTCGACTTCAGGATTGTTAATGAGTGCCAAAGTCTTCTCATAGCGTCGGGTCGCCTCATCGTCTCCCAACACGGCCTCGCCCAGAAGGTTCACATTCATCGCATAGCCCGAAGCCCGTCGCCCAGCAAGATGATCATGGAAGGGGCCAGGCGTTGCATCAACCACCATGTGGCCAACCAACTGACGTAAGCGGCGACGTACTAACGGCATCACGATCCAAGGAAGTCTTGGCGCCAGATAGGCACCGGACTTCAACAGCAGTCTGTCAGCCCTCCCGAGGAACGCTGGCGAGTCAACATCAGCCACCAGAGAGGCCAACTGCGCAGCGGCCAGAGAATGGTTGCGGTGGCGGGCTACCCGGTCCACGAACCGCATAGTGAAACTCACACCAGCCGGGTCCTTGATCATTTCCCACATCCGCTTAGTTAGCCGAACCTCCTCAGGGAGTTCGGCTGCGTGGGCCTCTATCAGCCAGCGGGACACCACAGCCACTGCATCCTCTGCCAGGGACTGGGGATCGGCGTGGGGGCCGTCAAGTGGAGAAATGAAACGTCGTTCCGGGGGTGAGGCAAAGACGGGGGAACCAGATTCCACCTGGCTTTGAGGGTCTGTCGCCTCTGGAGGGTTAGTTGCCGTCGACATGGCGTCATCTCCGGGAATCCGACGCTGGAGGTCTTCTACGATCTACCCCTCCATGGTCACCGAATTAGACAATCTCGCGGTGGATACCCCTGATCGGGGCACACCCAATGCACCACATGCCGCCGACCTTCCCAACGAAGTAGCCGTCTTATTCGATCTTGACCCACTTATCGGACTGGTTTAACACGAAGACGAAAATTTTCTTCCATTCAGTAAACGGCTAACTAGCGAATAGTCACGCGGCAGCTCGCTCCACACGAATCGGTACGCCCAACTCCCAGAGACCTAGAGCGTCCGCCATGGGCACCGGACGATTTACCTCACCATTGTGATTCACACCGTACAACTCGGCTGAAACATCATCAGCGTCAGCCTTAACGACCACCGTGTAGACATCATGGAATGCCTTAAGCCGACGCTCGGCCCCACGAACATTGGGCTCAACGTCGAGTACCAATGTCGAAGTTGTGGAGGAATCACCAAAAATCAAGACGGCACCACGGTCGTCGAACTCGACGGACTTCACAATGCCAATCGCTGCTGGCGTACTCTTGGGGCTCTTGCCTGCCACTGGGGATGCCTCCTCGGGACCGGGCTCCGGTTCGGGACCTCAATGAAAATCACTCCGGAGAAATAACTAGTCTAATAGGAGGTCCTTCTGAGCCCGACGGGACAGACCGAGCGTGTCAAAGGGCACACTGGGGCCTATGGCATCAGGCACCACTCCGAGAAATATGACCAACGGCAAACTTGTGGTGGCCTCCGACGTGACTGACGCCTTAACCGCCGGAGGGGCCGTGGTGGCCTTAGAGACCACCATTATCAGTCACGGTATGCCATATCCCCAAAATCTTGAGACAGCCCAAGCCTGTGAAATGGCCATACGAGGCGCAGGGGCGGTACCAGCGACCGTGGCCATACTGGATGGGACTATACGAGTGGGCTTAGCAGCCGCCGACTTGGAACGTCTCGCTAGTGGGGTAGATCGAACTGGTCCCATAGCCAAGGTAAGCCTGCGAGATCTGGGTGGAGTACTGGCTGAAGGTAGAACAGGTGCGACCACGGTGGCCGCCACAATGTTCGCAGCGGCCCAGGCTGGAATTCGAGTATTTGCAACTGGTGGAATTGGTGGGGTTCATCGCAGCGGTCAGACTGGATCGAGTCACGATGTGTCGGCCGACCTCACAGCACTAGCCACCATTCCCGTAGCAGTAGTCTGTTCTGGCGCCAAGGCCGTTCTCGACCTCCGTCGCACTGTCGAGGCCCTCGAGACACTGGGCGTCCCAGTGGTCGGTCAAGGTACCGACGCGCTACCCGAGTTCTGGACCCGGGGAGGTGACCTCCCGGTGTCGGTTCGATCCGACGACCCAGCCTCCACGGCAGCCATCCTCAGCGCCCACTGGGGCTGTGGCCTGACCAGCGGCGTGGTCGTGGCCAACCCCATCCCGATCGCCGACGAGGCTGACCCGGTGGCCATCACAGCCGCCATCGAGGGCGGACTGGCAGCGGCGACCGCTGCCGGGGTGACCGGTCGTGACGTCACCCCGTTCCTGCTGGCCCACGTGGCCGCGGCCACCGGTGGTGCCAGCCTGGAGGCCAATGTGGCCCTGGTGGTCCACAACGCGGCGACTGCCGGCGCAATTTCCCTCGCTCTCAAAGAACAGACCATCTCATGACGGCCCCTATCCCCCCTGAACACCTAACTGCCTCTCGAAGAAACCAACCTCAGACCGGGACCATCTTCACGGGTGGATCGATCCACGCGGTAGCCGGTGATGCCGAGGCCACCATAGAGGCCCTGCGTATCGACGGGCGCCGGGTCACGGTGGCCGGCACGTTGGCCGACGCTCGGGCCGCCGGCTACGCCGACGAAGTGGACCTGGCCGGCCGCTGTGTGCTCCCCGGCTTCGTAGACGCTCACACCCACCCACTCATGCACGGTCAGTGCAGTAGCTGGGTCGATCTAACCTCAGCATCCAGCGTCGACGAAGTAGTTAAGCTACTGGGCGAGGAGGTCCGGGCCGTTCGCCTCCGCGACCCGGACGACGCCACCCCCATCCGAGGCTTCGGCTACGACCACCACCGCTACGACGGCCAACGACACCCCACAGCCATCGAGCTGGACCGGGCGGCCAACGACCGGACGATCACCATCATGCAGGTCAGCGGCCACGGCTTCTGTGTAAATAACTATGGGCTGGCCGAGGCTGGGATTACTCCGTCCACCCCCACCCCGCAGGGAGGTTTGATTGACCGGGACGACCAAGGACATCCCACTGGCCGGATATTCGACGCGGCGTGCGACCTCCTGACCGGGCCCGATGGAGTAAAGATCGGCAACCATGGCCCCAACCTCCACCTACCCGACGATCCCGACGACCTGGCGCGGATGCTCGACGATGCCCAGGTCCAGTTTCTGTCTGCCGGCATCACCACAGTCGGCGACTGCCAGGTCACCGAACGCGAGATACGGACGTTCCTGACCGCCCGGGACGCCGATCGTCTGGCCCTCCGGGTGGTCATGTACGTGTTATCCAGCCACGTCGACAGCCTGAACCGCCTCGGCTTGGACTCATGGCTGGGCGATGCCCACCTATCCATCGGTGGGGTCAAGCACTACGCCGATGGAGCCCTGACCGGTAGTACGGCCTTCCTGCCCTGCGGTTGCGGGGCCATCCACGGACATCTGTACCACCCACCCGGTGAGTTGGAGGACTTGCTGATGGCATCAGCTGCCACCGGACGACAGACGGCCACCCACGCCCAGGGACCCGATGCCATCCAGATGGTGCTCGACGCTCTCCAGCGGGCTCCTTATCGGCCTGACCTTCGCCACCGCATTGAGCACTGCGGCTTCCCGTCGACCGAGCAGCTGGCCACAATGCGCCGCCTCGGGGTGGTGCCTGTGCCCCAGCCCACCCAGGTCCACCTATACGGCGAAGGCGTGCGTCGTGATTACCCCGACTTGGCCGATGGCATGTATCCATCTGGCCGCATCGCTGCGGCCGGGGTACCCGTAGTGCTGTCCTCGGACGCCCCGGTGAGCAACCCCGACGTACTCCTGGCCTGTTGGGCAGCTGAGACCCGGCTCACCACCGCTGGGCGGGTACTCGGTGCGAACAGTCGGATCTCGCGGCGAGAGGCGTTCGCTGGTTACACAGCCGGTGGAGCCCACGCCCTGCGTCGCGACGACCTCGGGATGCTGATACCTGGCCGTCTGGCAGATCTGGCCATACTCGACGACGACCCGTTCAACCAGCCCGTCCACCGATTAACCGATTTGTCGGTGGTTGAGACCTGGGTCGACGGTCGCTCAGCATGGACCATCAACAACGGCATGGTCACCAACTGAGTCCACTGACCGAGCCTGAACCCGGTCAGCCCCCGGAGGCAGTCCGACGGGCGTCAGCCACCGTCAAGCGGGGGTTGAGTTGGTCGGTCGCCATGATCAGGTGCAGCAGTGCCCCAGTTTGTGAGGACATGGCACGCTCGAACGCTGGAGCAAACTCGTCGGTGCGTTCCACGCGTTCGGCATGCATTCCGTAGGCAGCGGCGACGGCCACGAAGTCGGGATTGACTAAGTCAGTGGCTGAAACCCGACCTGGATATTGAAATTCCTGGTGCATCCGGATTGTGCCCCATGACGAGTTGTCGAGCAACAGCACAATGGGCCAGGCATCAGCCTGCAGAGCGGTGCCCAACTCCTGAATGGTCATCTGGATGTCACCATCGCCGGCGAAGCACACCACAGTGCGGTCCGGCTCGGACACCTTGGCGGCCACGGCGGCGGGAAGACCGTAACCCATAGTTCCGTTCTGAGGGGCCAACAACCGGGCATCGGGGCCGTAGAACAGGAACTTGTTGGGCCAGACGGAGAAGTTCCCCGCCCCGTTGGTTACCACTACGTCGGCCGGAAGTCGGTCACGCATCCAAGCCATAACCTCGCCCATGTCCAAGTCCCCCAGCTGCGGCGGACAGTCCAGTGTGGCCTCAAAGTCAGCCCGTCGCTCAGCTCGCCAACTGGCCCACCGGACCGGCTTCCCCAGAGGCCTGCTATTAGCCAACGCTGTGCCCAGAGCGGCGACCATGGCATTGGGTCCAGCCCGCACGGTGGTAGTCGGGTGCACGACCTTTCCGAACTCGAAGGTTGAGGGATGGACGTGCAGGATCCGCTGTTCACACTTCCGTCCATCACTCCCGAAAAGGGTGTAGCCGCCAGTCGTCATCTCACCAAACCGACAGCACAGGGCTAGTAAAACGTCTGCCCTTTCTAGGGTTTCCCGTACAGCCGGGGGCATACCCACTCCTGCCTCACCGCAATAGTGCAAATCAGTGTTGTCAAACAGGTCATGTCGCCGAAATGATGCAACCACCGGGAAGTCACCTGCCTCAACGAAAGAGGACAAGGCACTTCGCCCCCGGTCATTCCAACCGCCCCCGCCAACAAGCACTACGGGACGCTCAGCCGCCACCAACAGATCCAGGACGGCGCGCACGTCTTCGACTAACGGAGCCTCCTCAGTAACCACCACCTTGGGTCTCGGCTCAGCTGCAGTCAGGTCACGTAGTACGTCCTCAGGAAGAGCAACAACAACCGGCCCTGGTCGGCCTGTCAACGCCACCTTGAAAGCCGTCTCGACAACTTGTGGAATATCGTCTACGTCATCAATCTCGACTACCCACTTGGCTAAGTCATCAAAAAATGTCGTGTACTCAACTTCCTGGAAGGCCTCTAAACCTCGGTGGGGCCTGCCCACCTGTCCAACAAACAACACCATCGGTGTGGAACCCTGATCGGCGGTGTGTACCCCGATTGAGGCGTTGGTGGCTCCTGGCCCGCGGGTGACGAAACACACTCCAACTCGCCCAGTCAGCCGAGCCCAAGCCTCGGCCATATAGGCCGCACCGCCCTCTTGGCGGCACGACACATAACGAAACCGGTCACCTGCATCATGCAGTGCGTCAAGTACCGCCAGATAACTCTCACCGGGTACTCCGAAAGCCTTATCGACCCCTTGAACTAAGAGACACTCGACTAACAACTCGCCGCCTGAGCGAGTCACCGTCGGCGCGACCGATCATGCCCTAGGAGGAACACCAAGCATGCCGCCAAGAAAAGTAATGAACCAATCAGAAAGATCGGTTCACCGGTCTGGATTGACCCGACAGTGAAGAACACGGCGGAGGCTGCGAACAGCCACCAACTCAACCCCTCCAAATCACGCATAGGTGAGGGCCTGTCGAGCTAGTTAGCGAAAAAAACGCGGCTGAGAACCTACTAAAATACCTGTAGACCAACTGCCGGAGTGGGTGTGCTCTGTGTCTTCTTGAAGGGCTACTAGTCCCATTCATCTGGGATGCGAACATCAGCAGTAAGTCCCTTCTCCGGCGGGCTCGGTCCGAGCATTCTCAGTTTTTGGAGAATGACTCTCGGCCACCACCGACGGGCCAAGTTGGACCGAATTTATCATCTCGTTATCGCTGGTCTTGACGTACCACTCCCAGCGAACATCATCCGGCGCCTGCACCCAAGTCTCAGTCTTTTCAGCGAAGCAGCATATGGCGTCTCCGACTCCCGTGGTAGCCAGCCCCTCGTTAACGATCCGAGCCTCGGCGGCCACGACTTCTGCGGTTGTCTCAACCTCGACCCCCAGGTGGTTGAGGGTGCCCCCGGCGCCCGGCTTCTCGAATAGCACCAGCTTGAGCGGCGGGTCGGCGATGGCGAAGTTGGCGTAGCCCTCCTTCACCTTGGCTGGCGACGTGGAGAAGAGGCGTGTGTAGAAGTCGATGGCCTCGTCGAGGTCACTCACGTCGATGGCCAACTGCAGTCGTCCCATGGTTCATCATCCTTCTCCGGTTTCTCCGGTCACCGAGTCAAACGGTACTTGCCGAATCGATCAACATAAATATGGACTGCTCTCTACATGAGCGCAACAGCCGAGATCACCTGCTGCCCGCCACTGACCCAGTCGGCCCTCTCCAAGTCTGCGGCCACCAGTCTGGCCGAGGTGTTCGCCGTGCTCGCCGACCCAGTCCGGCTCCGCCTGTTCAGCCTCATCGCCTCTCGGCCCGGCGGCACCTGCGCGTGCGATGTCGTGGAGTTACTCAATCGGTCACAACCCACGATCAGCCACCACCTCAAGATCCTCCACGACGGCGATCTGGTGACCCGGGTACACCGTGGTCGCTGGATCTGGTACCAGGCCCGTCCTACGGCGCTGGCCGACGCTGCCTCCCTACTCGACTGCTGAACCCGCCTCAGAGACCCAGGTTCAGAGATCAGCCAGTGCAATCAGGAAGCGGTCGTTCTCCGCCGGCGTCCCGATGGTCACCCGGATACCCACGCCGGGGAACGGCCGCACCACCACTCCCTGTCGCTCCAACTCCGGGAAGACCTCGTCGGTCCGGCCCCCGAGAGGCAACCACACGAAGTTGGCGTGGGCGTCGGGCACCTCCCATCCAGCGTCCCGCAGGGCGACCAACACCCGCTCACGTTCGGCGGTCAGGCGGTCGATAATCACCTGCACCTCATCGCAGGCGGCGATGGCGGCGAGCGAACCGACCTGGGCGAGATGGTTCACGGCGAACGGGATCAGCACCTTGTCGACCTGTTCGGCCACCGACGGATCGGCCACCCCGTAGCCAGTCCGCATGGCAGCCAGCCCATAGGCCTTGGAGAACGTCCGCAGCACCACCACGTTTGGATGGTCGGGAACTAGGTCGGTGATTGG
>CAWVUB010000003.1:0-57796 GCA_963933065.1 uncultured Acidimicrobiaceae bacterium
CGTGACATTCGGGAATCGTGGCTACCTTGAGTACCTCGACAGTTTCCGGTACCCACTGGCTGGTGAATGTGCAATGTCGACCGATGTGGCTGAAACTCTACGGGTGCCATCAGATTGGGGATTCGAAATTGGCGTACTGGCTGAGGTGTACCGCCACTTCCCCACAACCCGAGTCTGCCAAGTGGACGTAGCCAGTGGCTATGACCACAAGCACCGGGAACTCTCGGCCGACGACCCGATGGCTGGACTACACAGGATGAGTGCTGATATTGCCCGTGCCATCTACCGGAAGCTGGCTATCGGTGGTGTTGTCTTGAGCGTTGAGGGGTTCCGCTCCTTAGAAGCCGCTTACGATCGCACGGCGCTCGATCTGATCGACCGTTATGAGGCCGATGCCAGATTTAATGGGATGGCATATGACCGGCATGCTGAAGAGTCAGCCGTCCAGGTCTTTGCGCAGTCCGTCGTACGCGCCGGACAGGAGTTTCTGGACGATCCGCTAGAGACCTCGTTTATCCCCAGTTGGTCCCGGGTCCGCTCGGAACTCCCTGACCTGCCCGAAAGGTTGGTGGCTGCTGTGGAAGCGGACCACCATGAGGTCTCGGGTCACTAAACAACTCTGTTCTCGTTCCAGGAATAGAGCGTGGGCCTAATAGTTGCGGTGGAGGTGATGAGAATCGAACTCACGACCTCTACGTTGCGAACGTAGCGCTCTAGCCAACTGAGCTACACCCCCGCGACCGGGAGCGATGTTACCCGGATCAGTTGGCGCGACGACTCAGAACCGCCTCATCACGCATTCCAGAGGAGTTGGTGAAGCCACCCATGAGTGGTCTATCTGGACGGAAGGGAATGACCGTCTCCCGTCGTTCCGCCTCAAGTTGATGGCGTTGGGTGACTAGTACGGCATACCCGACCAACAGCAGATCTACAAGAAAATGAATTATCCAAATTGGGCCGCCGACCGCTATCCCGCCGAGGAAGGTGAAACTGGCTACACCACCGAGAGCAAGAAGAAGGTCGCGACGGCGGCGTCGAGCCGAACCGACGTCGCCGGGCACCGAGGTGGCTGCCGAATGGAAAGCCCGCAAGCGGCGGGAATGGATGACGCTGACCGGCCGGCCCATAGAGGCAACCGCTACCAGCGGACGGGTGAGCACATCTCGGTTGCGGACAATCGGTGGCAAGAGAACAGCAGCCCAGAGAATCCCAAGCCCTAGGAGAATCAACATCGATCTATCCCCATCTTGCTCCACCCTCCGGTCCGCTCATACTCCTGTGGATAAATGGGAAACGTAATAGGTGTTCCTTGTTAAATGGTGGATGTCTACGCGCTTAGCGCGCGAATATTCGCGCGAAGCGCGCGTGAAATCTAAACTTGGATCACGCAGGGTGGTCGTCTCGACGCCACTCACCTGAATGACCACCGGACTTCTCATACAAACCCAGCGACTCAACGGTCATGGATCGGTCTCTAGACTTACACATGTCGTAGACGGTGAGAGCCGCTACCGAACAAGCGGTTAGTGCCTCCATCTCCACACCAGTGCGGTCGATGGTCTCGGTGATCGCCTCGATGTCAACCCAGGCTTGGCCAACTACTAGGTCCACGGTCACCGAACTAAGCATTAACGGGTGACATAACGGGATGAGTTCCGAAGTCCGCTTGGCAGCCTGGATTCCAGCCACGCGGGCTACCGCTAGAACATCCCCCTTTGGAACTGTTCCTGCGGTCAGTGCCGTGGCCGTGTCTGACTTCATGGTGATCCGGGCCCGCGCTACTGCCCGCCGATGGGTCAAGTCCTTACCGCCCACGTCAACCATGCGAGCCCGACCCTCGCCGTCAAGATGCGTGAAGCCATCGGTCTCCATCAGGTCAACCACCGATCTGAGACATTGAACGAGCTGGCCGGATGAACTCCACTCGACCAATTCCGTGACCGGCCCACTTGGCTGTCACAGCTCGTTCCATCAGCCCCAAAACCTGTTCGTCGTCGGCGCCGGAACGCAATAGCGACCGAACATCAAACTCATCCACAGCGAACAAGCAGTTGCGAAACTGGCCGTCTGCAGTGAGACGGATTCGATCGCAGGAGTCACAGAAACTCTGGGTGACGCTGGCGACTACACCGATTTCGCCACCTCCGTCGAGATAACGAAATCGGCTGGCTGGCGCCGAGGTCCGGGGGATTGGCTCCAGTGGAAACACTTTTCCTACACGGGTCACAATCTCTTCGACGCCGACAACCATCTGGTCAGTCCACGCCTTATCTGCGTCCAGCGGCATGAACTCAATAAACCGAACCACCACACCCCGGTCCCGACCGAAGCGGGCGAAGTCAACCAACTCGTCATCGTTGACATCTCGCATCACAACCACGTTGATCTTCAGGGGATTTAGACCGGCATCGAGGGCCGCATCAATACCTTCTAGGACACTGTCCAACTCATTTCGCAACGTCAACTCGGCGAACCGTTCAGGCCGAAGCGAATCCAGCGAAACGTTGATGCGCTTGAGACCGGCGGCGGCCAGCTTTGAAGCAGCAAGACGTAGCGTGGCGCCATTAGTAGTCAGAGCAAGGTCAACGTCTAGTCCAGCCAACATTTTTACAAGGCGAGGCAGATCTGCCCGCACTGTAGGTTCACCACCGGTAAGACGGATGCTGTCAATCCCATAGCGCTCGACTAGTAGACGAGCCACCCGTTCGATCTCCTCAAAGGTGAGCAACTCGGCCCGGGGTAACCACTCGAGCCCCTCAGCAGGCATGCAGTAACTGCACCTGAAGTTGCACCGATCGGTCACCGAGATCCGAAGGTCACGGTGCACCCGGCCAAAACTGTCGACTAAGGGTTGAACCACCACCCCATCGTACGGTTTACCGCTCCTCATAGCGTCAGCCGCAAAAATCTCAGTCGAGCAAAAGTACCTCTACCTCACCGCCGTGCGGTATGCCATTGCCATCGGGCAACAGGGCAAGCCCGTTCGCTGCTGCCATAGCACTGAGTTGGTGAGAACCCTGCCCGCCAGCAGAACACACCCAGAACTGTCCGTCCAAGACATTGACAAGGACGCGGGCATAGTGGACCTTGCCGTCGCTATGGCGCTCCAGTCCACCATCGACAAGAGCCCTTACGTTACGTCGGTCCAGTTCGACGTGACCCGCCATGGCTCGCAGCGCTGGCCGTGCGAACAGTTCGAAGGAAACCATGGAAGACACTGGGTTGCCGGGAAGGCCGAACACTGGCACACCGTCGACCAATCCGAAGGCGAGTGGCTTGGCCGGCTTAATAGCTATTTGCATCCACCGCATCTCACCGATTCGATTCAGCACCACCTTGACGTAGTCAAAGTCACCCATCGATACACCTCCCGAGGTCAACACGGCGTCACATCGGGCTACCGCATCAACCAGCGCGGACTCAATGGCCAACTCGCTGTCTGGCACCCGCCCCAAATCGACCGCCTCGACACCCAACTCATCCAATAGGCCCAGCAGAGACGGACGGTTGGCATCTCGTATTTGACCGGGAGCCAAAGCCTCAGGCCCCTCGGATAGTTCATCTCCCGTAGACAAAACCCCAACTAGGAGTCGCCGGTAAACAACTACCGACTGAGTTCCGATGCTGGCGAGCACCCCAAGGTGTCCGGGACCCAACACCGTCCCGGCCTCGAACACTTGGTCGCCAGCCATCAAGTCCTCGCCAGCCAAACGGACGTGGTTACCGACCGGTACCTCCACGGTTACCTCAACATTGCAACCGTCGGACGACAGGTTGGTGCGCTCAACCATCACCACGGCATCAGCTCCGGGCGGCATCGGTGCCCCGGTCATTATCCGGACCGCAGTCCCCGGCTCAACTTCGATGCGACCAGCCACCGGGTCCATACCGGCGGCCACCGTGCCCACCACGCTAAGAGTTACTGGGGCTCCGACGGTATCTTTTGCCCGCACAGCGAAACCATCCATGGCCGTGTTGGCAAACGGCGGTACGTGCTCATGCGAATCCACCGGTTCTGCCAATACCAAGCCGCGAGCATTAGCCACTTGGACTTCGGCCGAAACAGGTACAGGACATAGACCAAGAATATGGTCGCGGGCTTCGGCTAGAGCGATCAACGATCCCATCTCTGCTCCTTTCCTGAAACCAATCGAATGATATTGGCCTGGTGCCGTGCGAGCACCAGAAGACAGATGCCGGTCGCCACTAAGAACTCCGCCCAACCACGTCCTGTGACCACCACTCCGACCGGTAGTGCCGTAGAGATAACGATTGAGCCCAACGAAACCTTGCCTGATATCCGAGCCACCAAAGCGAATATTGCGATAATCGCAACTCCCAGCAAGGGAAAAAGCACGAAAGCACCCCCACCACCCGTGGCTACGCCCTTACCGCCGCGTAACTGGCGAGTAATCGGAAGTACATGACCGACTGTGGCCGCTACCCAACAGGCAAGTCCAAGTGATCGCCCATCAATCACTAGACCGATGGCCGTGGCAACAGCCCCCTTGCCGGTGTCAGCGAAGAACACAGCCATGCCAGCTCTTCGCCCAGCGGTCCGGTAGACATTCGTTGCGCCAGGATTTCCCGAACCCTCAGCCGTCGGATCCACTCCTCGTCGCCGAGCAATCAGGTGGGCCGACGGAAGTGTCCCCAAGAGGTAGGCCAGCACCAAGAGGGCCCATGCTCCTAGGCCAGAAGGGAAGTCCACGCCGCAAGTCTGCCCGAACGGGGCCGGTAGGCTGCACCGTTCTCATTAGGACACCTGCCGATCCCTTCCGAGACCCTTCTCCCATGCCGACCTACCAGTACCGTTGCCAGACCTGCACAGGTGAGTTTGAAGTGCGCCAATCGTTCACTGACGACGCCCTAACCGCATGCCCGGCGGACGGGTGTAACGGTCCTGTCAACAAAGTGTTCAGCGGGGTGGGCATTTCTTTCAAGGGTGATGGATTCTACAAGAACGACCACGGAGCCTCCGCTAAGAGTCGCCCAACTGAGGACTCCAAATCGGCTGTCACCTCCGAGACCTCCTCGTCATCTGACGACTCATCAAGCAAATCGCCCAACGACGGAGCCTCTTCGTCCGTCACCCCGAAGAAGGCGTCGGGCGAAACCACTAGCGAATCTAAACCCGCTGCAGCAACGCCGAAGGCGTCCAAGTCCACCTGACTAGGGCTTCCCCTGGTGCCCTCTGCCCGCAAAGCGAACCACGGCCTTGAGTTGCTCCGGCAGGCTTGATGGCCAGGCCTGCAGGCGAGACGGCCCGGAATATCAATCCCAACGACCGAACCATTGTCTTAGCCCAAATGGGTTCAAGTAAGTCACTGAAGTGGTCAAGGCACTTCGACGAAGCAACCGACGCTGACTGCTCCTGTTGGCCCCACCTCACTCCATCCCCTTGAAGGTCGAAGATGGTTTGGTTCGGTTAGCGGGTTCCGGTAGCGAGGAGGGTTAAAACACCAAGGCCTATCACCAGCCGATAAGCAGCGAAGCCTCCAAATCCCGTCCGAGCCAAAAGTCGGAGTAAACCATGAACGGCGAGCCACCCACTGATCGCTGCAGCCGCCATTCCCGCCAGAAACGGGAGCCACCAGTCGGAGGGCACAGTTATGTCAACGACTGACACTAGGCCAGCACCTGCAATCACTGGCAGGCTCATTAAGAAAACGAACCGTGCCGCCTCGGTTCGTTCCAACCGGAACAACCGGGCGACGCTCAGGGTCACTCCAGAACGCGATACTCCTGGTTGAAAGGCCAGGCCCTGCGCTATGCCGAGCACTAAGGCTTTAGCGAAAGAAAGATCTTCTATGCCACGGTCTCCTGACCGGTGGTCAGCAATCCACAGCAATAGGCCAAAGACAATTAGACAAGCGGCCACTAGCCAAACCCGGTCGCCAAGTTCTTCGGTTGCAACGATCACCATCAAGCCAATAAACGCTGTTGGCAGCGCTGTGACTGCCAACAAACAGAACGTACGGGCATCCCCGACCGGTGCAGCACCGATACCAGATCGGATCCAACCCAAGCCGGCCCGTAAGTAGCGGACCACGTCGGATCGCAGATAAGCCATGACCCCTACCAAGGTCCCCATATGAAGCGCCACATCAAACGCGTTTTCCAGACGACCATTTCCTCCGAAGTCCTCCCACCCAAATAGCCAAGGCACAATCACTAGGTGGCCGCTGGATGAGACGGGTAGAAATTCGGTAAATCCCTGCACGATGCCTAGCAGGATTGCATGTAGTACCGGCATAAGTTTTTTTAGGCCAGAGCGCCCTAGACCCCCGAGACCGTCAGTTCAGCGATAACCAGCGTGACGCCCGCCGCCCGCATTGGTAGCCACTGGACGTCACTACCAATGTCTGTCAGGTCTGCCAGCATCTTCTGAATGGTCGAAGCAATAGTGAACTCCCGAATCGGTTCAGCCAACTCACCGCCCCTGATCCGGAGGCCCTCAGCACCAGTGGAGAAATCACCGCTAACCGGGTTCACCCCAGAGTGCAACCCGCTAACTCCCAGAACAAACACGCCATCATCAATTCCATTTATCAGTTCGACGGGAGTTCGGTCACCACCAACTACAGACGCAGCCCGCACACCGACGCCGGGAGTGGAGGAATAACCGCGCACCGCTGACCCTGTAGATGCTGTGCCAGCCCGACGTGCCGTCTCACTGTTATGCACGAACCGCTCCAGGCGACCACCCGATATCAACACATTGCGGCGGGTCGCCAAGCCCTCACCGTCGGTAGCCGTAGCCGAAGTGGCCGCCGGGTCGGTCGGATCCTCTATCAGGGTTAGTAGTGGGGAGGCCACCTCGTCACCCATCCGGTCGGCAAACAAAGACCGACCCTTTTGCACGGCCTCACCGCTGAGGGTTCCAGCAACAATGCTCAGGAATTGCGCGCTCACCCAAGGGTCGAGCACTACGGCTATGCGCCCGGAGGTTGGCTTGATGGCTCCCAACATGCGCGTAGATCGTTCGGCCGCCTCGGCAGCAGCGTGGGCAACGTCTAGATCTTCAGGCTGACGACCCAACGAGAACCCGAAGCCGGTCTGAGTCTCACCGCCCTGCTCAGCCAGAGCGTAGGCCGACAGGAAACAACTAGTCTCTCGACTGACAGAACGAATGCCCGTCGTCGTGGCCACCGCACTAGCCGATACCGAATCGCCATACTCAGCTGACTCCACTCCGCTGATCAGCGGATGGGCAGACCGGGTGAGACGCTCTAGTTCTAGAGCCATAGCTACCTTGGCGTCAGTCGGATGGTCAACAAGTGCAGCCCGGTACAGGTCCAGCTCAGCCACTGGCACACCATCTGGCTGAGCAACTGCGCAGTACTCGTCGGGTGTGGCGAACTCGACATTGTCCCGAGCTTCTCCCAAAACCTCTATCAAGGCGTCGGCGTCCAGAGTGCCCGCGTAGGCGAATCCTTGACATCCGTTGCGTACTACCCGTACACCGATCCCTCGAGACTCGGCCGAAGTCAGCGACTCAATTTCACCCTCGTAGGCCCGGACCTCGGTCTCACGTTCGTGGACGACCACGGCTTCGATCTGTTCTCCGGGGGTGGCCATGGCCACTACCCGCTCAGCAATCTCCAAAAGATCTGCTTCGACATCGTGCGGGTCAGCCACCTCAGGCAGCCGTTCCGCCAACAGTGAGTCGAGCCACACGCAGCGTCGGAGTGCCATCGCCGACCGGCACGCCTTGACCGTCTTTACCGCAAGTGCCAGGCGAACCCATAGCAAAGTCACCAGCAATGGCGTCGATTGCGAGCAGGGCGGCCGGACCGTTGCCGATCAGATTCCCTTCGCGTATGGGTGCAGTGAGGCGACCACCTTCAATCAAGTAGGCCTCAGTCATGCCAAATACGAAGTCGCCGGTCGCCGTGTTGACCTGCCCACCACCAAGTTGGGCCACATACACACCATGATCGGTTCCAGCCACAATCTCCTCAGGATCGTCGACACCACCCTCGAGGTACGTATTGGTCATACGAACCATTGGTAGGTGACGGAAACTCTGACGGCGACCGTTGCCGGAGCCGACCCGCCCTTCCTTCTGAGCTCGGAGGCGGTCCCACATGTAGTCAGTCAGCACACCATCGGCGATGAGTACATTGCGTTGGGCAGGACGACCCTCGTCATCTACGGCAAAGCAGCCCCACTCCCCTGCCATGGTTCCATCATCGACAAGGCTGACTGATGGTGTGGCTACCATCTCACCCCGTCTTCCAGCAAACACAGAGGCCGACTTGGCCACTAGGTCTGCTTCTAGACCGTGACCGCATGCCTCGTGGAACAGCACGCCGCCGCCGCCCGGTCCCACCACCACCGGCATCTCACCACTGGGTGCCGGTACGGCTTCAAGCTTAGTAATTGCTCGTCCGGCAGCTCTACGGGATACGTCGTCAACATCTATCTGGTCAAATAACTCAAAACCCATTGTTCGGCCCACAGATTCCCTACCGGTCTGCAGGCCGATGTCACCAGTGGCAACGCACGATACAGAAAAGAAGGTTCGGATCTGTCGGTCGCCGGTTAGCAGGCCTTCACTATTTGCGATCTGGATCCTTCGCTGCGAATCGCCATAACGAGCCGAGACCTGGCTGATGGCTCTGTCGGCCGAACGCGCCGCTGCATCTGCCCGCTGAAGCAGAGCCACTTTCTCAGCCTTGGAAACATCGGAAGGAAATAACTCGACTACCGCCGATGCGGGACCAGACTGATCATTGAGAGCGATCTCGCTTACTGCGCCACCACCTGACCTCGCTGCCGCTGAGGCAGTCTTGGCCGCACTACGCAGACCCGCTGGCGACAGGTCGGCTGTGTGCGCAAAGCCGGTGGTCTCACCGACCACGACGCGAATTCCCGCACCGCTGTCTCGGCCACTCGACAACTCCTCAATCCGCCCGTCGTCAAGCACCGCAGAGGTGGACCGGCGGTCCTCTATGAACACCTCGGCGAAATCGCCACCAGTTGCCATGGCTACCGACAACGTGTCCCTGAGCAACTCGGGATCCAGCATCATCGGTGATCTGTCAGCTTCAGTCACTATTGAACTCCTCACAAGTCATCTGCCAACCATGCCGGTGTCCCGACTAGTCCGTCTGAATGCGTAGGGTACCGCTGTGCCCCCGATGCCTGGGTTGCGCGGCAGTGCCACGCATACCGTTACCGACGCCGACACGGCAATATCTCTGCACTCTGGTGAAGTGGCGGTGCTCGGCACGCCCCGACTAGTGGCTCTCATGGAGGAGGCCACAGTGCAGGCGCTCATGGGCTCGCTGCCTTCGGCCGAGACCAGCGTCGGTATGCGAATTCATATCGACCATATTGCACCTACTGCGCCAGGAGCCGACGTCACCGCCGAAGCCTTGCTTGAAGGCGTTGAAGGACGACGCCTTACCTTTGGTGTAACGGCGACGGTAGACAAAACCGTGGTGGCAACTGCCAACATCACGCGCGTCGTGGTCGAAACCCGTCGATTCCTTAGTCGAATTGACGTAGACGCCGACTGAACCATGCAGATAAGTAGGGACAAGTACCCCTTAGCTGAGTTGACTCAGTCCCGGGGTCGGCACACTGAGCCAAGGGTCCACCTTCGCTGGTGGGTGGAGGTCCTACTGGTTCTTGGTTTCTACGCGGCGTACTCCACCATCCGAAACTTTTTCGGCTCCGAGTCCGTGTCGGCGACCAAGGCACTGGCCAATGCTGAGCAGATCATCGGTCTAGAACAATCGATCGGCCTGTATCGAGAACTGCAAATCCAGCAGGCCTTCTTGGATTACCGGTGGTTCATTCAGTTCTGGAACCTCTTCTACGGGACTTTCCACTTCGCAGTCACAGTGTTTGCGCTGGTGTGGGTATATCGACGTTTTCCGCAGCGATACCCATTCCACCGCTCCACCTTTCTCTGCACTACCGGGTTAGCACTAGTGGGCTTTGGTCTCTTCCCACTGATGCCGCCCCGCCTACTGTCAAATTGTGGAGCATTTGGGGCATGCCTAGCCAACCTCCACCCCTACGTCGACACGGTGGCTGACATAGGTGGACTCTGGTCGTTCGACTCAGGAACCATGCAGAGCGTTAGTAACCAATACGCAGCAATGCCAAGTCTTCACTTCGCCTGGGCAACATGGTGTGCGTTGACCATCTGGCCAACGGTTCGAAACAGGGCAGTTCGCGCCCTGGTGGCCATCTACTCACCGGCGACCCTGTTCGCTGTCATTATCACGGGAAATCACTTCTGGTTGGATGCCGCCGGTGGTCTAGTGGCGCTGGCCGCTGGCTTGTTAATGGCCAGCGTGTTGTCCCGGGCCCGAGTCAGACTCCACCGTTCTTCCACTCGCCCCTGACCCGCGTGAGGTGACCCGCGATACCGTTTAAATCTGTGCGTCTCGAATCCCTACGATCTCCTGATGATCTAAGCGACCTCAACCCTGAGGAACTGCAGACTCTGGCGATCGAACTGCGCCAACGGATAGTCGAAACTGTCAACCGAACTGGCGGCCATCTGGGTTCGAACCTAGGGGCCGTCGAACTCACCCTGGCGCTTCATCGAGTCTTTGATAGCCCTCGGGACGCCATTCTCTGGGATACGGGACACCAGACCTACGTTCACAAACTGCTGACCGGACGGACCATTGAGTTTGAGGGCCTCCGCCAAACTGGACAGCTCTCGGGTTATCCCTCCCGTGAGGAATCCGCTCACGATTGGATCGAAAACTCACACGCTTCCACCGTGCTGTCATACGCCCATGGGCTAGCCACTGCTCGCTCTTTAACCAGTAACCGAGGCCGAGTCGTGGCCGTAATCGGAGATGGGTCGATGACTGGCGGCATGGCCTTCGAGGGTCTAAACAACCTGGGCCACAGCGGCTTGCCGGTAACTATCGTACTTAACGACAATGGTCGTTCTTATGCCCCGACCGTAGGGCGGCTCTCGGAGAGCCTTATTCGGATCCGGTCCAACCCGACCTACATGAGACGCCAGCGGCACCTTGAGGATTTGGCTGAGCGACTCCCGTGGGTAGGCGAGCTGGTCGAACGGGGAATCAGTGCCACGAAGGCCGCTCTTCGGGAGATGTTCGAACCGACGGCATTCTTCGAGGCGCTCGGCGTCCACTACCTCGGGCCGTTTGATGGTCACGATATTGCTGAGGTTGAGGACGCTCTAACCAACGCAAAGGAATTCGACGGTCCCGTTGTGGTGCACGTGCTGACCCAGAAAGGTCGGGGCCATGCGCCAGCCGAACAGGACCCGATCAAACACATGCATGATACGGGCGGCGTGAAGCCCGGTAGCTATACCGAGGCGTTCACAGAGTCGCTGATTAAGGCCGCTGAGTCTCGACCGGAACTGGTCGCTATTACGGCCGCCATGCCAGACTCCACAGGGCTGCTGCCATTTTGTGATCGGTTTCCAGAAAGGTGCTTCGATGTCGGCATTGCTGAGCAGCACGCAGTCACAGCTGCGGCTGGGATGGCCATGGGTGGCCTTCGGCCGGTGGTCGCCCTATACGCCACATTCCTGAGCCGAGCCTTCGACCAAGTGAACTTGGATGTCGGCCTCCATAACTTGCCTGTCGTGTTTTGCCTAGACCGAGCCGGCATCACCGGAGACGACGGTCCATCTCACCACGGAGTTCTGGATCTGGTGCTGCTATCCAAAGTGCCCGGGATGACGGTGTTGGCACCGTCGTCCTATCAAGAACTGCAACAAATGTTTGAAGACGCCATGGCCATCACCGACGGACCGGTAGCCATTCGCTGGTCCAAGACACCAGCCCCCCATGTGGGTTGGGATGAGGTGGGCCAGGGGCTAGCTGCCCGACATGTCCGGCTTGGGGATAAATCGGTTTGCCTACTAGGTGCCGGAAAAATGCTGGCAGTAGCCCTAGCCGCCGCAGACGAGTTAGCCGAGGATGGAGTTAAAGCAACCGTTTGGGACCCACGTTGCATTAGGCCGCTTGATGCCAAGATGCTTGATAGCGCAGCCGACCATCAGCTGGTAGTCACCATTGAGGACGGTTTTCGCGAAGGCGGCTTCGGCACCGGCGTACTTGATGCACTATCGGCACAGTCATCTGGAATCCATTCACCGAGAACCCAGGTGGCGGTACTCGGTGTGCCAGTTGACCACCACGCCCACGGGCCACCAGACGCACTACTGGCCTCATTCGGCCTTGACGGTCCCGGCGTGGCGGCCGTTGTGCGTGACCGACTGAGTTAGGCCGGAAATCTGGTCAGGAATAGAAAGGGTTGTCGCCGGCCGAGTGATCAGTGGCATCCACCACTTCGGTGATTTCTGGCACAGTCTCGACAATCGTCCGCTGGATACCCTCCGTCAGGGTGGCCTGACTCATGGAACAGCCCTGGCAACCGCCACCCATGGTCACATAAGCAGTGTGGCCATCCACTCCGATAAGAGTGGCAAAGCCTCCATGGGAGGCCAGCATCGGATTAACGCTTTTTTCGAGCAGTTGCTCGATGCGCTCAGGCACCTCGCCTACTAGTTCCAACTCTCCAACATCACCCAGCGGGTTGGGTCGATTCGGGTTGCGGATTACTAGACCACCCTGAATCGGATTATTGGGAAGATCAAGAGTGGCTCCAGCCAACTTGGTCCGACTTTCTCCACCCACGGCCATCTGCAGAGAGGTCGAAGCCTCTCCATCAAGACTCCAACGATGGGAGTCGTCAGGAAGTTCATCGACGGGCACGAAGGCCAGGTCATAGACATAGTCCACACCAGAAACCCCGGTCACCTCGATAAACAGGGCAAGAGTGGTGGGATCCTCCCCGTCATCTTGGGAATTGCGGACCTCAAGTACCTTGGTCAACGCGCTATCGCTGACCTCCATGATCCGCTCAGCGGTGAGAGTGTCACTCATAATCCAATCGTAGCCGCCGATTTGCCGATGCCCGTGTGGCACGACCGGTGAGAGGTCTACCACCCACCCACAGTTATCTTGAGCGCATGAGTGACGCGACCACGAAACCGGTGACCACCCAATATGCCGATGGCCCAACCAAGGCGGGCATCGCGGTCATCACGATGGACGACGGCAAAGCCAATGCCTTGGGCCACGACATGATCGGCGATCTCTTAGCGGCCATGGGCGAGGTGGAGGCCACCGGGGCCGACGCCCTAGTCATCGTCGGTCGACCAGGAAGATTCTCAGCCGGCTTCGACCTGTCAGTCATGAAAAACGGCGGCGACGAGACGCGCAAGATGCTGGCTGCCGGTGTTGACCTCTTTCTTCGGATATACCAGTTTCCGCGACCGGTGGTCGTGGCCTGCACAGGACATGCCATCGCTGCGGGTGCCATCATCTTGATGTCATCTGATATACGGATCGGCACGGCCGGTGAGTTCAAAATCGGTATGCCGGAGTTGAACATCGGGATGCCCCTCCCATTCTTTGCCACCGAACTGATGCGAGACAGGCTGTCCAAACGCCATGTGGCTCAAGCCACTCTTGGCCAAATGTATGACCCCGAAAGAGCCATCGACGCGGGATTTCTCGACGAGGTGGTGCCTGACAGCGTCTTGGATACCGCTATCGAGCGGGCGCGACAAGTAGGAGAGGTTGGCAGCGGCCCTTTGAAGCGAACGCGGATTACCTCGCGTGGAAATGTTGTACATGCCATCCGTTCCGGACTAGCCGAGGACCTGTCCCACTTCACTGTCGAGCCCTAAAGATCAAGCCAAGAACCAGAAGAGAAGGACCAAATGGCAGAAATCCAGGACGGCGGTTACGACGCCCTCCTCCTCGTGGCCTTCGGAGCACCTGAATCCCTCGACGAAGTAGCCCCTTTCCTGTCTCGGGTGACTGCTGGACGCCCAATACCACCAGACCGTCTAGCTGAAGTTTTTGACCGGTACCGGTCAGTCGGTGGCCGGTCCCCTTTGAACGGACGACTTAGATCCCTAAAAGAAGCGGTGACCACGCGGCTGGCGGAATGCGGCATCAAAGTCCCCGTATTCTGGGGAAACCGTAATGCCCCTCCCCTGCTGCCCGAGACCATCTCCATGATGCGTGACGCCGGAGTGGAACGGGCGCTGGCCTGGACTGCCACGCCTTACTCCTCCTACAGCAGTTGCCGGCAGTACACGGAAAACCTCGAAGTTGCCCTTACCGCTGTGGGGGCAGGCGCACCGGTGATAGACCGCATTCGTCGCCATCATGACCACCCCGGATTGGTGGAGCCAGCAGCCGACCGGCTAGCCGAAGCAATTGAACGCCTACCCTCCAACCGGCGAAGTCGAGCCCATCTGCTCTTCTCGGCCCACAGCATCCCGAACGTGATGGCTGCCAACTGCGACTACGTGGCTCAATTAAACGACGTGGCGCAACTGGTAGCTGAACGTGTCGATCCTGAGGGTCGACACAACCGAGAAGTAGTATGGCAGTCACGTAGTGGACCACCGCAGGTCCCGTGGCTGGAACCTGACGTAGGCGACCGGATTAAGGCGCTGGCAGCATCTGGTGTGGACGCAGTGGTGGTGTCACCAATCGGTTTTCCAGTAGAGAACTTCGAGATTGTCTGGGACCTCGACGTGGAAGCGGCCGGACAAGCGGAAATAGAAGGCGTAGCTTTCCAGCGGGCTGAAGCTGTCGACAACGACCCGCGGTTCGTGGACATGATCGTCGAGTTGTTCCTCGAGCGGGCGTTTCCAGAACAGGCTCAAGGCTCCGGCTCAGCTCACGGCGAATCAACAGGGCCGCTCGGGCGGTCGCCCGACACATGCCCGTCGGCCTGCTGCCCTCCTCCACGCTGAGTCAGACCAGATAGGGACCCATCCCATAGCAGGTGCGCTCGGCGCGGTATTTTCAAAGGTAATGAACCACGCTCGAATCGCCACGGAGGCTCTCCGCTTCCGCCTAGAAACATTTTCAGCGAGGGTCGAAGCCCCACCGGGACTAGACGCAGACGAAGCCGGTGCGTTACTTGTGGCCTGTGGCGACCCTGGGGTGGACCACGCACTCCGGATGGTTGGTGAGACTTGGTGTCAGGCAGGACTACGACCGGACAACATCGAGCATCCATGGACAGCCGGTGAGGCTGCCCAACTGCGGTCGGTCGGAGGTTCAGCCCTGCTCGACGCCCTTGATGAGTTAGTCACGGGCGTCACCCGATGCCGCTTCCGCAGTTAAGCCCGCCCCAAAGCACTCCGATCTGTCTTCCTGCCGCGGCCCGACGAGCCCGCGCCTGTACGGTCGCCGTCGACGGGCCCCAAAAGCAGGATCACCAACAGCACCTATGAGTAAGCAACAGAAGCTCATCCCCGACGAGATGAACTACGCCCGCGACGTCGTAGATGTCTCTGTCGAAGACGAGATGAAGGAGTCCTTTCTCGCCTACTCGCTATCGGTCATTACATCGCGAGCCATCCCCGATATACGCGACGGACTCAAGCCAGTGCAACGTCGAATCCTTTACTCGATGCTCCGGATGGGTATCCGCCCCGATAGTCCACATCGAAAAAGCGCCAGGGTGGTAGGTGACACCATGGGCCGCTATCACCCCCACGGTGACACTGCGATCTACGACGCCCTGGTACGCATGGGCCAATCGTTTTCTCGCGGAATGACCCTGATCGATCCTCAGGGCAACTTTGGTTCGTTGGATGACCCGCCGGCTGCCCCCCGGTACACCGAATGCCGGCTTAGTGAGGCCGCAATGGCCATGGTGCGCGAACTGGACGAGGACACCGTGGGTTTCCGGCCTACCTATGACGGTGAGTCCACCGAACCCACTTACCTTCCTGCACTACTCCCCAACCTGCTGCTAAACGGAACAACCGGCATCGCCGTGGGGATGGCGACGAACATGCCCACCCACAACCTGGCTGAGATCCACGCCGCAGTGACCCTCGTTATGAACAAGAGGCGCCCCAAACCAACAGTGGACGAGTTGCTGGCCGTCCTTCCAGGGCCAGACTTTCCGAGCGGAGGCATCGTGATCGACGATGGCATCCGAACGGCCTACGAAACTGGGCGGGGCTCGATCCGGATCCGCGCCCGGGCCCATATAGAGGATGTTGGTCGAGGTCGCCAGGCCATCATGGTCACCGAACTTCCCTACTTGATAGGCCCTGAAAGGGTAATTGGCAAACTCAAAGAGCTGAACGAAACGGGTCGGGTGGAAGGAATAGCCGACTTTAAGAACCTCTCGGATCGCCATTCTGGACTCCGGCTCCAAATCACGGTCAAGCCGGGGTACAACCCTCAGGCAGTTCTTGGCGAGTTGTACCGCCTGACCCCCATGGAGGAGTCATTCGGCATCAACAACGTGGTGTTGGTAGACGGTGAGCCCCGCACAGTTGGCCTGTACGACCTGTGCCATCACTACATCGACCACCGCCTCGAGGTGGTGGTGCGCCGGACCCGTTTCCGCCGTGATCGGGCCAAAGAGAGACTCCATATCGTCGACGGCCTAATCGTGGCACTAGAAGCCATCGACGAAGTAGTGGCAACCATTAGAGCCTCGGAAGATACAGCAGCGGCCCGCAAGGCTCTAATGGACCGCTTCTCACTGAGTCGCATCCAAACAGACCACATCTTGGACATGCCGCTAAAGCGCCTCACTGCGTTGGAAGTCCGTCGTCTCGAAGCCGAACGCACTGAGTTGGAGACGTCAATCACCCATTACACGAAACTTCTTGATTCAGAAAAGACACAGCGATCCCTTGTGCTTGCCGAACTAGAAGAGGCCGTTGAGCAGTTTGGAAGGGTCCGTCGGACTGAGATTTTGCACCCTGACGATCTTCCAATCTTTGACACCGTGAAGGTGGCTGCCGACGTAGCCGAGGAGCCCTGCGTGGTAACCCTGTCGACCTCCGGCCAAGTCGGCCGTATACCTGCCGAGGGCGGCAAACGAGCGACCCCCGGGCGTCATGATGTTCTGGTGGCCCAAGCGCTGACACGGACCACCGCAACGGTGACCGCTGTTACCTCCGAAGGCCGTGCCTTGCATGCACTGGCCGCTGAACTAGCAGACGGTGAGGGCCGAGCCCGAGGTGCAGGCGCAGCGCAAGCCTTCGGCACTAATCGTGGAGAGATCATCCACACCGTTGTGGCTGAAAGTAACGAACACCTCGTGTTAGTGACAGCCCAGGGCGCGGCCAAACGAGTAACTCTCAGAGAGGTGCAGGAGACCCGTGGTGGCAAACATCTCCTAAAACTCAAAGGTAATGATCGGGTAATCGCAGCATTTGCTGCTCCAGATGGAATCGATCTGGTCCTGGTGGCATCTGACGGCCAAGTATTACGAACTCCTGTAGACGGCATCAGCGTGCAAGGTCGAGGAGCAGCCGGTGTAGCTGGAATGAAGTTACGCGACGGCGCCAGCGTGGTCGCCGCCGCTCCCGTCCTAGGCGATGATGCGCTAGTAACGGTTGCTGATGACGCCTCGGTGAAGGCCACACCGCTATCTGAATTAGAAACTAAAGGGCGAGGCGGCATCGGTGTCAGAGTCTCCCGCCTGTCTGATGGAGCCTCTCTCACATTGGCTCATATCGGGCCGCCCCTCGGCCTGCTCGCCGTTATGGTCAGCGACACCGACCCAAAGAAGCCCGACCCAGCACCGGTACCCCTCATTTTGGAGACCACGAAACGTGATCTAGTCAGCACCGCATCGGAACGACAGATCCTGGCTATCGGCCCAGCGAGGTGGTAGCGGTGCCCACCGCTGGTTCAAAGGGGGCGACCAACGCCAGAAAGTCAGTCAAGGGCTCCGGCTACGACGCCGACGCCATTCAGACTCTTGAGGGACTTGATGCGGTCCGTAAACGCCCCGGCATGTACATCGGTGGCACAGGTGGGCCAGGTCTAATGCACCTGGTCTGGGAACTGATCGACAACGCTGTCGACGAAGCCGCCGCCGGGTACGCCCGCAACATCGAGGTCACACTGCACCGAGACCACTCCGTTGAAGTAGCCGACAACGGCCGCGGCATCCCCATCGATCGTCACTCTAAGCAAAAAGTATCGGCACTCGAGGTGGTCCTTACTGAGCTACATGCCGGCGGGAAGTTCGGCGGTGGCGCCTACGGGGCATCTGGAGGCCTCCACGGCGTTGGGGCCTCAGTCGTCAATGCTCTGTCCACCAAACTTGTAGCTCAGGTTGACCGTGGTGGCCACACTCACGAACTTGCGTTCAGCGAACGGGTTGCCGGACACTTCACCGGCACCTCATTTAAGGCCAGCCACGATCTCGTGCAGACAAAGCAGATTTCAAAGAACAAAACAGGTACTCGGATCCGGTTCTGGCCAGACCGGGAAATCTTCGACGAAGACGCCCTCATAGAGGCAGAGGGTATTCGCCAGCGCATTATCCAGTCATGCTTTCTCGTACCCGGCATGAAAGTTCGCCTAATCGACAAGCGAACTGGGGGCGCCGAACCTTTCGACTTCGTATCCCGAGGCGGACTGGCCGACCTTGTTGACCATCTCTCCGTAGGCGACAACGCTTGCGAGATCATCACCTTGTCGGGCATCTCCGAGTTCACTGAGCGAGTGCCGGTCGGCGAGAAGATGAGCGACGTGAGCCGCGAATGCATTGTCGAAGTGGCTCTTCGGTGGGTCAAGGGCTATGACCCCCGGGTTGAATCATTTGTTAACACGATCCCGACTAGTCAAGGTGGCACCCATACCGCTGGATTTGACCGAGCGCTGACCCGAGCCGTTAACGACGTCCTCCTCAAGGACACCCGAAAACTCGCCAGATTGGCCAAGGAAAACAAGCACCGTGCCAACAAGGAGGACATCCAAGAGGGGTTAGTCGCCGCACTGAAGGTGGTGTTCCCTGAACCGCAGTTCCGGGGCCAAACGAAGCAGGAGCTTGGTACGCCAGCTGTCGAGAAAATTGTTTACGAGGTTGTCAAGAGCGGCCTCACTGACTGGTTTGGGGGGGGTGGCCCTAAAAGCCATATCACCGCCGTTCGGGACAAACTCACCAATGCGGTGATCGATCGCGTCACCTCCAAACAACTCCTAGAAACCCGTCGCAAAGCTGCCAACATGGGCTCAACAGGCATGCCCGACAAACTGGCTGACTGCCGTACACACGGACTAGACGCCGAACTCATCATTGTTGAAGGCGACTCTGCGGCCGGACCTGCAAAGGCAGGCCGCAACTCGGCAAATACGGCCATTCTCCCGCTTCGAGGCAAGGTAGTTAACGCTGGAAAGGCCACCCTCAAACAGGTATTTGATAACGCAGAGGCTCAGGCTCTCTTCACCGCTATCGGAGCAGGATCGGGCAAGGACTTCGATATCGAATCGGCCCGTTACGGACGCATCGTCATCCTGTGTGATGCCGACGTAGATGGCAGCCACATCCGATGCCTTCTCCTCACTCTCATCCACGAGTACATGCGCCCACTACTAACTGAAGGCCGTGTCTTCGCCGCCCAACCGCCCCTGTACTCACTGAAGGTCGGCGACACCGTCCATCGAGCGTTCACTGACGAGGAGCGCGACGCCATCACAGCGTCACTCGTTAAGGGAGGACGCAAGGTCGAGAACCTGAAGTGGAACCGCTTCAAGGGACTTGGCGAAATGAACGTCGACGAGTTAGCCGAGTGTGCCCTCGACCCGGAAACCCGAATTCTTAAACGCCTCACCATGGAGGAAGGACACGAGGCAACTGCCGCCGCAAAACTCTTTGATGTGCTGATGGGCTCAGACGTCTCAAAGCGTCGGGACTACCTCATCGCCAACAGCGCTCTTTTGGACCCAGCCGCCCTCGACGTTTAGGAACCATCATGCCCTCCCCACCTCGATCCTTCTCAGTCTCAGCAGCCGGCTTATGGAAACAGTGCCCACGACGATGGCGATTTAGATATGTCGAGAAAAGAGTTGATCCACCTGGTGAGGCCGCCCTGCTCGGCACCTTCGTTCACCGAGTGCTGGAACTTCTGTGTGCCGAGCCAGCCGGGAAACGAACTACGGACCGTGCACGCGAGTTGGCTGCCACGGCTTGGCCTGAGACTCAAAATAATGCTGACTTCTTAGCTCTGACACTTGACGACAACGCACAACGCCAGTTTCGGTGGCGAGGCTGGACAGCCATTGAAAAACTTTGGGAGTTTGAGGATCCAGCAGAAGTCGATGTTGCCGCTACCGAGGCGAAAGTGTCCGCATCTGTAGGTGGAGTGCCTTTCTTCGGGATAGTCGACCGTCTCGACACTGCAGCCGATGGCCTAGTAGTAACCGATTACAAAACAGGGAAGCCTCCACGACCGGGTGATGTACCCGAAAAACTTGACCAGGTGCTGCTATACGCCGCAGCCGTTGAGGAGGACTGGGGTGAGCGACCTAGCCGTGCACGCCTGTATTTCCTCGGTAATCGCATCGTGGAGACCACAGTAAGCGAAGACGGAATTGGGTCCGCCGTGGCGCGCTTTGCTGAGGCCTGGGACAGTGTTGGCCGCGCATGCGCGACAGACCATTTTGACCCCCTTGTCGGACCCCTCTGCGGCTGGTGCCCGTACGTGGCCGACTGCGCTGAGGGCACCGCAGAGGTTGAACGCAGGGTCTCTAGAGGGCGAATGCGTGAGGACGCTCCAGCCCGAGCCCTGTTGGGCATCTAAACAGCATCTCGCTGAATAACCGAGAACGGCGCCGACCCGTTATATCCGAACGGTCAGAGGTGACGACGACGACGCACGGCAACTATGACGACCACCAATGCGGCGACTGCGGCGAGCACACCGACACGATGCACCAGGTCCGCTCGCTCATCAGTCATCTCAACTGGAGGAGTCTCAAACGGGAGCAGCCCTTCGTCGTCTTCCATCTCTCCGGAATCGACAATTGGCTCAATTTTGGAACCGTGAAGAATCTCAGAAGCCACTTCTGGGCCGTCAATGTCGTCCAGTAGACCGTCTACAGGACTGTCGGTCGGGAGTGCGGGGCGAGCTCGACGAGCCTGTGGGTCGTAACCAGCCATCAGACAGGCCGTCCTTCGGCAGCAGCATCTGTCGAAACTTCGAGTCCCTCGTCTCCGACTAGTTCGACCGTCGATCGCCCGTTAAACGAAATCACCCTGTCCAATAGAACATCAAACTCGGCAGCAGCTTCAGCTGCCCCTGACCGCCGTAGAGCGTGGATGGGAACTGACTGTGCAGCCGCTTCAGATAAAGCAGCTCGTAGACGCACGGGCGGATGGCAAAGTTCCGGATAGGCCTCTCGAAGTTGCTTGTCCCAATAGCGCCCGTCACGAGTTCGGCCCAGTCGGTTCACGGCAATGCCTGCTACCTCTGGCCGACCATCGGGACGACGTAGCCGGATGCGTTCAACGGTCTGAAGCATCCGCCCCACGCCGTCTACGGCCCATGCTCCCGGTTCGGTAACTACGAGCACCGCGTCAGCTGCAAATAACGCGTTCACTGTCAGCAGACCAAGCGACGGCGGACAGTCGATCAGAACTAATCGCTTATCAGTACCTGCAGCAGCCCCAAAGTCCGAAGTGGTGTGCGGTGCTGAACGCATGGCTAAAGCCAATCGGCCTTGAGCACCGAGCGGATCAGTGGCAAGTTGAGGCTCCCGGATCGATAGTTCCGGTGATGAACCTGCAAGTTTTGGAACTGGGCCCCCGATGGGAGACCAGCCTCCCATCTGGATTACCGACTCCAGACCACCGGGTCGCTCCTCAGCCAATACTGCATCCACGCCGGGGCCAGGTTCGAAGACTCCAAGGCCAGTGGTGGCGTTGCCTTGTGGGTCAAGATCCACGACAAGAACTTCAAGTCCTCGGGACGAAGCCGCCGACGCCAACCCAAGGACAACCGTGGTCTTGCCCACACCACCCTTCTGGTTCACCACGGCAACTGCGAACATGGTCGAAACCTAACCCATCGACCCTCATCGATCAGGGTGCCCCCCAACCTTCCGGAAAAGCAGCACTACCGTCTAGCCATGCCCGAGCTCCCAGAAGTCGAGACGGTCCGACGCCAACTAGAGCCTCTTATCCGAGGATCAGTGGTGATCAATGCGCGCTCTCATCTCTCTGCCAAATTCGCCTCGGCGTCCGAAGCAATCGGATACACGATCACCGGTATTGGCCGCCGGGGAAAGTACCTGTTGGTCGGCCTTACAAACACGGCTTCGAAGAATCGACTGTCGAACCGTGAACTCATAGTGCACCTAGGAATGACTGGTGCTCTCTACGTGGACCACGACTTACCGGATGATCCTTACAGTCGCGCCTCCTGGGACCTGGCTGACGGTCGGACTTTATGGTTCAGGGACATTCGGCGATTCGGACGCGTAGCAGTTGTCCCAGTGGGTGACCACCGGTCGTTGCCCACCCTCCACCACCTTGGTCCCGAACCATTCGACCCCTCGTTGGACGGCTCTCGATTCCATCGGTCAATAGCAGCAAGTCGACGACGGATTAAGACCCAATTGTTATCTCAGCGACCGATCGCTGGGGTCGGAAATATCTACGCCGATGAAGCCCTCTGGCGGGCTCAGGTTTCTCCCGGGGCGCGCAGAGTCGGCCTAACCCGAGCCAATAACCTCTTGAACGAAATTCGTAACGTGTTACTTGAAGCCCTAGACAACGGTGGTACCACCTTGCGCGACTACCAAACTCCTGACGGATCTGCAGGCCGTAACCAGTTCCACCTCGATTGCTACGGCCGATCTGGAGGCCCCTGCCGGCGATGTGCTACTCCACTGATCTCTAGAGAACTAGACCAGCGCACCACGACTTGGTGTCCCCTCTGCCAGGCGCGCTGAACGGGTCCACCACATAGCTCTGTCTCAGGTTGGGTAAGGCCGAAAGGTGCCCCGATGGACCCGGCGGAGCCCTCTACGATCACGGTGTGTACCGTTTTCGCCGCCATCAACTCGTAACCGCACTGGTACTTGTCCTTGCCATTTCGGCCTTCGGTGCCGCTAACACCATGGTGGCTACTGCTGGCCCTTACGACCAAGAGATCGCCAAACTCCGCGCCGACATCACTAACCAGCAGGCCGCCATCATCGGGCGCCTTGAACACATAGTCGAGTTGGAAGATCGTCTGGCGAACCTTGATGGAGAGGTTGCCAACACTGACAGTCTCATCGGTGAGGACGATCGAGAACTGGAAATACTTCCAGTTCAGATTGAACTAACTGCCGATCGCTTCATGGAGGTGCTCGCCTCGAGAGAAGCCCCATCGGCGCTGCATAGCACCATGGCTGTGGATGCATATGTGAGCAACGACGAACGAATGAACGACGTGCTCACCCAGTCGGCCCAACTCACTTCCACTGCGCTGGAAGGTGTTCGTCACCGAATGATCTACGACTCGGTGATCCGTGAGGCCCAGCGACGTATCAAATTAGTTGACGCCGAGATGCGCCTTACGGCCAAAGAGGTGACAGTGCTCCGATCTCTGGTTGCGGAAGCCAAGACTCGTCGAAATAGCTCCCAGCAGGAGCGCGAAGAGTTGATCGACTCCCAACCCGCCGTCTACGCAGAAATAGCGGCAACTCGCTCCGCCATCACCGGAGTTGAGGCGACCATCTCACAGTTTGAAACGGAGATCCTGACCTTTGAACGTATGGCTATCACCCGACGATGGACTGGGACCCAAGGTACAGACATCGGACGACCAGCAATAGCCGTCAAGATCGACAATGTGACACGAGCCCACCCTCAAGCCGGCCTGAACCAGGCTGACGTGGTCTATGAGGAACTTGTCGAAGGCGGAGTGACCCGACTGGTAGCCGTATTCCAGTCGACCTCTGCTACGACCGTCGGTCCAGTCCGCTCGGCACGAACCTCGGATCTGCCACTCCTTGAAGGCTTCGACCGCCCACTGTTCGCTTATTCCGGCGCCAACCGAGGCACTCGGAACCAGTTGCGGGCTTCGCCGCTGGTCGACGCTGGTTACGACACCCATGACGGGGACTACTGGCGAGACCGCAAGCGACGCGCTCCACACAACCTGTTCACCGATACCGACCGCCTCTGGGCGCACTATGTGAACCGGACCAACGTTCCCCCCGCACCTTTCAAGTACCGCTATCCCGGCCAACCCCTCCACCCATCAGCCGAGAAAGCCACGGGAGTGTCCGTTGACTTTGGTCTCACCGAAATCGACTACGCGTGGAACGGCGAGGGATGGGCCCGCACTCACGGTGATTTGGCCCATTCCGACGCTGACGGGGTCCGAGTGGCGCCCGCCAACGTGGTAATCCAGTTCATCCAATACGGCCGTTCGCTAGCCGATCTACGTTCTCCTGAAGCCGTTACTGTCGGCGTTGGTGAGGCTTGGCTGTTTACCGAAGGAAATATTATTCGAGGCAAGTGGAACAGAACTGATGCTTCTCTCCCGGCTACTTTCACAGCTGACGGTGAGGAGATTCGACTCACCCCCGGCAAGACCTGGGTGGCGCTAGCGAAAAAGGAAACTGCCGAATGGAGGAACTAATCCACCTTCCAACTCAGGTCAAGCAGATCCAAGTACCGGGGCCAACGCAAATGCAACTGCGGGTATCGTTCCGTCTGCAGCCACTGTAAGTAGTTCAATCCCATCTTCGGTTACTAGCAGAGTGTGCTCAAACTGAGCAGTACGTCGCCCGTCAAGAGTTACGGCTGTCCAGTCATCGTCCCACATGCCACATGCTGGATCTCCCAAAGTGAGCATTGGCTCAATAGTGAACGTCATTCCAGGCACAAGAATTGTCGATGCCCGGGCGTCGTAGTAGTGCAGAATCTGGAGGCCACTATGGAATTCAGTTCCGATGCCGTGCCCAATGAACTCTCGAACGACCCCGAGGCCATGTCGACGAGCATGTCGCTCAATTGCCCGACCAATGGCGTGCACCGGCTGACCAGGGCCAGCTGCGGAGATTCCTTCGTTCATAGCCACATAGGTCTCTGCAACCAGGTGGCGATCAACATCGGACACGTCGCCTACTGCCAAGGTGATTGAAGTATCGCCATGCACGCCGTCCAAGAAGATGGTTACGTCTACGTTGACTATGTCCCCGTCAGCTAGCGGCCGGCTGTCGGGGATGCCGTGGCAGATCACCTCATTGACTGAAGTGCAGACCGATTTGGGATAGCCCCGGTAGTTGAGAGGACTCGGGTAACCACCCCGTTCGATAGTGGCCTTGTGCACGATCTCGTCGAGGCGATCAGTGGTGACCCCCGGAACGACATGAGGACCAACCTCTAGCAGAATCTCAGCAGCCGCCGCTCCAGCACGACGCATCCGTTCCACCTCATCTGGGGTACGAATACTTGAAGATGATGACGGGCCCGGGTCACCTGTCTCAGCATAAGGTGGACGGCCTATCAGACCCGGCACCGACCGCGTGGGGCTCAACAAGCCTGGTCGGACAGGCGGGTCGGACCGCGGGGCGATGGTTCCCTGACGACGCTTTCGCTTGACCACAAACAGATCTTACCGGTGATGCCCCGAGGTCGCCGTTCAAGGACGCACCAGTTGGACGAGCTGGAACCTCTTGCAGCTCAGCGAAGAAAGCGGCTGACACTGTCTGCAACACAGGCGGGACGATCCGAGCCCTCAATCTCAACGCTGATTCGGATCACGGCCTGTACTCCACCCGTCACCTCGTCTACTTGCACTAATTCAGCTCCACCACGGATCCGGGAGCCCACAACTACCGGCGAAGGGAATCGAACCCGGTTAACCCCGTAGTTGATCCCCATAGAGATCTGATCTACTCGCATAATCTCAGGTAAGAACTGGTTGGTCATAGCCAATGTGAGGTATCCGTGAGCGATGGTGGCCCCAAACGGTCCAGTGACTGACCGGGCGGGGTCAACATGAATCCACTGGTGGTCGCCAGTGGCTTCGGCGAAAAGGTTGATGCGGGATTGATCGATAACCACCCAGGAACTGTGCCCAAGGTGGTTTCCTACCGCAAGTATGAGGTCATCAGGGTTAGCAAAGACGGTAGTCATGGGTCCCGATACTACGCTCATGCATCCTGACGGACCGATCCGGGCCCGTTGCTGCGAAAAGAGATCAGGAGAAGGCAAATGTCGGCATCCGGAGGGACACGAGCTGTAGTTGCAGCGCTGATAGCCAACGCGGGCATAGCTATCGCCAAGTTCGTCGGATTCGCCCTAACCCGATCGTCAGCGATGCTGGCTGAGGCCGTTCACTCAGTCGCTGACATGTCTAATCAGGCATTACTTCTTCTGGGTGGTCGCCGGTCCCGACGAGCCCCAACAGCGGTCCACCAGTTTGGCTACGGCAGGGAACGCTATTTCTGGTCCTTTGTAGTCGCCTTGGTGTTATTCGCCGTCGGATCGGCCTTCGCCCTATATGAAGGAATCGACAAGGTTCGCCATCCTCACGAGGTCAACTCCGTCGGCATTGCGGTTGGCATCCTGGTAGCCGGTATTGCCCTGGAGTCGTGGTCGTTCCGAACTGCCGTGGTTGAAGCATCGCCACTCAGAAAAGGGCGAACTTGGCGGGAATTCGTGATCCGGTCACGTCAGCCGGAACTGCCCGTTGTCTTGTTGGAGGATGCAGGTGCACTACTTGGTCTCGTCATTGCCTTAACCGCCATAGGACTATCCAAGATCACCGGTGAGCCCCGCTGGGACGGTGTGGGCACCATCGCCATCGGCCTACTGCTGGGTGTCATCGCCTTCGTGTTGGCCCGAGAAATGAAAAGCCTACTCATCGGCGAATCTGCTGATGAAGACGACTGGACCGCCATCATCGCTGCAGTCGAATCAGCTCCAGGCGTATCGGCACTAGTCCACCTACGCACCCAGCACATAGGGCCAGATGAGATTCTGGTTGGCGCTCAGGTGCTCTTCGAGTCGACACTCAGCGCCAACGGCGTAGCCGTAGCAATCGACGACGTCGAGCGCCTGGTACGTAACGCCGTTCCGTCTGCCCATCCCATATATGTTGAAGCTGCTTCTGATCCAGCTATCAAGCCACACAATCCAGAGTGATGAAGGGCGAACAGGTCCACCTCTATGTGGATGGCACAGTTGCCACACTGGCGCTGAACAACCCGTCAAAACGCAACGCCGCCAACCGAGCAATGTACGTCTCTATCCCTCAACTCGTAGGAGAAGCCACGCGCAACCCTGCGGTTCGAGTGCTTGTATTGCGTGGCGAAGGTGAGGTGTTCTGCTCAGGATCAGACATATCGGAGTTCTCAGAACACCGGCTAGGTGACGACCACCACAAATACGACCAAGCAGAACAGCAAGCAACCGAAGCGCTAGTTGCCTGTCCGGTTCCCGTCGTGGCCGCCATCCGGGGAGCTTGCATAGGAGGTGGGCTTGGCTTGGCCCTAGCCGCAGACTTGCGCTATGCCGCTGTTGACGCCCTGTTCGCTGTTCCCCCAGGACGACTCGGCATCGGCTACCCACTAGATGCTGTAACCCGCCTCGTTTCTACCGTAGGTCAAGCATCAGCTGCAGAACTTCTCCTTACCGCTGGGCCACTGAATGCCAAAGAGGCGTGGAGAAAAGGACTGGTCCATGAGGTAGTTGGAGCCGACGAACTCGATGAGTTGGTCGCGACTCGATGTGCCACGATCTCCTCGCTAGCACCAATGACACTCCGGGCTGTCCGGGCCGCCTTGCACGGTCAACCTAATGCCGCGGCCTTAACAGACGCCTGCTTCTACAGCACCGACCTGATCGAGGGAATCAACGCTTACACAGAGTCCCGCCGGCCGAAGTTCCGGGGCCAGTGAGAGCCCACTCCATGAAACGCTGGCGCAATGGCCGTCTGACCCAAATAATCCTCATTCTGGGAGCGCTCGGAGCTGCGTGGATGGCTTTCGACGCACACCTCGGCTCTCGCCGGGTCAGTCGGGCTCGGGCCTGCAACCTGCGAAGTCGAGTGAGATCGATCCATCAGGCTAATCCGATCCAGGCCGGAGAAACCGTGTTCCTTGGCGACAGCATCACCTCCGACGGAGACTGGGAAGTTTCTTTCACCGAGCTAGGTGCACGTAACCGTGGCATCGACTGGGATACGTCAGCCGACCTCCTCGAACGGTTAGATGAGTCGTTAAGCGGCCCACCAGCAACGGTGGTCATAATGATTGGGACCAACGACCTCAATATCGGTGTACCACATGCCCAGATAGTCCGGAACGTATCGCTCATCTTGGAACACATCGTCGTCAAGGCCCCTGAGGCACGGATTGTCGTCCAATCGATTCTCCCTCGAACCGACCGATACCACTTCCTGGTCACCCCCCTCAACAACGCCTTGTCTCGGCTGTGCACCGAGCAGAGGGTCGTCTTCATTGATCACACCGAACATTTTTCAGGTACTGACTCCATGCTTGATCCGGCGTGGCACTTTGATGGTGTCCACCTCAACGGTTGCGGTCATCAACGGCTCGTTGAACTGTTGCGACCCCACCTCGAGAGGCCGGACAGTCAGCCGTGAGGTGCACCACCCCCTCTTGTCCCAGCAATGGCCAGAATTCTCCACACAGAGTCGGACATCGTCTCTTCGCTATTAACGAATACCACGAAAGGCTCTGCGTCTCATGACGGGCAGGCTGGCGTGAACGTGCACTAGTGGGAAGGCACGTCGTAAAGTCCTCGTCCATGTCGTCCTCGTCCGTCCACTCTACCGCGCTAGTAATTGGTGGCACAGGCCCCACCGGACCAGCCATCGTGCACGGCCTCGAAGCCAGGGGCTACCAAGTAGCCCTCTTTCATACTGGTCGCCACGAACTTGAAGAGGTAGCCCATGTGGAGCACATCCACGGTGATCCTTTTTCCGAGGAGGGCATCCGTTCCGCCCTCGGCGAACGGACGTTTGATGTGGTCGTGGCCTGCTATGGACGTTTACGAACCATTGCCGAGTTCCTAGTTGGACGCTGCGGCCGCTTCGTGTCTGTTGGTGGCGCACCGGCCTACCGGGGCTACTTCGACCCAACCCGGTTCAATCCTGTCGGCCTACCAGTACCCACTGGCGAGAACGCCCCTCGATCGAGCGAAGACGACGACGGCAAGAGTTATCGAGTGTCTCGCACTGAGGACCTACTCTTCAAACACCAGCCGGGTGCTGTACATCTGCGCTATCCGTTTGTCTACGGACCGCGCCAGATTGCCCCACTGGACTGGTCGATTGTCCGCCGAGTGTTGGACCGCCGGTCGGTCATAATCGTCCCGGAGGCCGGACTGATGGTTGAGACCCGGGTTTACAGCCTTAACGCGGCACACGTGGTGCTCTGTGCAGTGGACACGCCAGCGGTAGCTGGCCGGTGCTTCAATGTTGGGGACGAAGAATCGTTGACCACTGCGCAGCGCATAGCACTGATCTGCACGGAGTTGGGCCACGAGATGGAAGTTGTCAGCATGCCGACTGGCTTAGCGTTGCCGGCCCGACCACTAATGATGCAGGTCGAACCAGGCCATCGAGTTCTGGATCTGTCCGCTACCCGTGAAGTGTTGGGATACCGGGACGTCGTGCCGGCCCGGAAAGCGGTAAGAACGGCGGCCAGATGGCTTGCAGATAACCCTCTGACACCCGGTTGCACACAAGAGGACGCCCTTGAGGATCCATTCGACTATGCCCGGGAGGACCGGTTGCTGGCCTGGTGGCGTTCAGCGATAGCCAATCCACCAGATCTTGATTACCCAAATGAGCCAGGTTTTGGCGCCTACTACAGCGGACCCGGCACGAGCAGGCGCCGGTCTAATACTCGCATCTAAGCCATCACTTTCAAGACACCATTGGCCGCCCGCGCGTGGTCATCCACGCTCCAGTCATTAGAACTGCTAAGCCGGCGATCTCGACCGAACCCACTGACTCGCCGAGAACTGCCACACCGAGAACTACCGCTACTACAGGCACCACGTATGTCAGCGCCGACATCCGTACTGGCCCTACCCGCCCGATAAGAGTGGCGGCAGCTACATACGCGATGCCCGTTCCACCAAAGCCGACCGCAACGTTTGACCAAAGTGCCGACCACGCAAAGTCTGACCTGAACAAACCTACGACACCCCACGGAGTCGTTACGACCGTGGCCACCATCAGAACTCGTAACAGCACTGCTGGCGATCCGTAGCGACGCTGCAATGGCCCAGCAATATTCGCGGCCAGCCCGTAACACGAGATGGCGGCAAACACTATGAGGACCCCAATCAATCCAGTATCGGTATCCACCTCATCACCAGTTGCCGTGGGAAGCCCGACCATGACAATGCCCACGATGCCGATCAATACCCCAACAACCTGGAGCCGGTGAGTGCGGACTCCAAAAATTGTGGCGCCAGCGAGCAGCGTCATGACCGGCATGCCGCCATTAAGCATTCCAGCGATCGAAGAGTCGATCCATGTCTGGGCTAATGGAAACAACGACAACGGGATAGCCATCCACAACAATCCCAGTAAGCCAATCTGAGGAAGGTCGCTTCGATCTACTTTGCACCATGCGCTAGGAACCACTGCCAGAAACAAAAGGCCAAAGATCGGTCGTAACCAAGCGACTAGTCCTGGGTGTTCAACTCGCAGAGCCACGTCCATGAACAGGAACGACGAGCCCCAAATCCCAGCCGCCAAGAACAGAAGCAACCAGTCGAGGGCTCGCATAGGGGCCCCCTCAGCCAGCATCGTCCCCTTAGTCCACCTCTGGCCAGTCATCGCCGCACGCTAACGGCCGGCCACCTCAGGCCAGTCTTAATATTTCTCCACGTCTAAGAACTGATTCCGAACCCGGATCTCACTTACCCCTGAACTCCCCCTCGGCGAATAATTGCTTGCTTCTGTGAGGTCGATCCCAAGGCTCCACAACTACCAAATGGAACAGGTTGTACCGCATCTGATAATTAAGTCTCGGAAGGTTCTGCACTGGTAGGAAAAAGCGTTCGCACGAGGACCACTGCTATACATACCCCAACCAGTTGCATCAATACGAACATCGGTGCGCTCGAGGGTTCAATCCCGGTGAAGGTGTTGCTCAATGTCCGTCCCACAGTCACTGCTGGGTTGGCAAAACTGGTCGACGAAGTGAAGTAGTACGCCCCACCTATATAGGCAGCCACCACATATGGAAGGTGTGACTCCCGCCCCGTTCGAATGAGAGCGAAGACCACCAACAGCAGGCCTACGGTGGCCACAACTTCACCTAGCCAGAGGTTTGCACCGGTTCGAGTCGTACCTGACCATGAGATTGCATCGAGGTTGAACATCAGGTTGGCCAAAATCGCACCAACTACTGCGCCCGCGACCTGAACAGCAACTATCGGAGCAACATCGCGCCCGGCCCGATGGCCGAGGACCCATGCCGCAATAGTCACCGCTGGATTGATGTCAGCCGAAATAGTGCTAAAAGTGGCAATTATGGCGATAAGCACCCCAGCGGTAGCTGCTGCGTTTTGGAGCAGTTGGAGGCCAATGTCGTCGGGACTTAGTTTGGCCGCCATGATCCCGGAGCCGACTACCCCGATAAGCAGAAGAGCTGAGCCCAGCCCTTCGGCCAGCAGCACCCTTGAATTACATCTCACCACGGATTCTTAACCCTCTTCGAAGTCAGACCGGAGTGTGGAACAAGCCGTAGACAAGCGAGTCAACCAAGGCTTGCCACGCTGCCTCGATGATATTCTCTGACACACCAATGGTTGTCCACGTACGTTCCCCATTGGTGGTGTCGATAAGCACTCGTGTTACCGCTCCGGTGCCCTGGCGGGTCTCCAGAACCCGAACTTTGAAGTCCGTCAAGTGAATGCGGTCTAATTGCGGATGCCGTCCACCGAGAGCCGACCGCAACGCTGCGTCTAGTGCGTTTACCGGTCCGTTTCCCGCACCGGTGGCCACTACATGCTCATTGTCCACGCAAAGCTTGACCGAAGCCTCCGTCTCGACCTCGACTGCAACCTCGTTCCACGCCCGACTGCCACTCCCCGACCGGTGTCCAACCTCTACTGCAAACGACTCCAATTCGAAATAGTCATGCGTCCATCCAGCAGCTGCTCGCATCAGTAATTCGAGTGAGGCGTCAGCAGCCTCAAAGTGGTAGCCCGCGTACTCGAGTTCCTTGAGGGTCTCGACGATTTCACCCAAGGTGGCGCCGTCCAAAGCAATTCCCAACTGGGAAGCTTTGAGTTCGATAGTGGACCGCCCAGACATCTCCGAGACGAGGAATCGCGTCCCGTTACCAACGAGTTCGGGGTCCACGTGTTCATAAGCGTCTCGGCGACGGGCGATAGCACTCGTGTGGAGACCGGCCTTATGGGCGAAGGCCGTAGCCCCTGCATAGGGCTGCTGAGGATTTGCGGCGAAGTTGACCAGTTCAGCCACGTGGTGGGCTACAGAGGTCAGTTCAACAAGACAGCCCTCTGGCAGGGTCTCAACGCCCATCTTCAGGGTGAGATTGGCGATGATCGGCACGAGATCACAGTTGCCGACCCGCTCGCCGTAACCGTTGATCGTCCCCTGCACGTGAGTAGCGCCGGCAGCCACGCCGGCCAGGGCATTAGCCACTCCACAACCGGTGTCGTTGTGGAGATGCACCCCTACCTCGCAGTCCACGACGGCCATCACATCACGCACCGTGGCTTCAACTAGTCCAGGCAGGGAGCCACCGTTGGTATCACAGAGCACGAGGCAGTCAGCGCCTGCCTCTGCTGCGTTGCACAAGACTTCCAGCGAAAACTCTGGGTTGGCGGCGTAGCCATCGAAAAAGTGTTCAGCGTCGAAAAAGACGGTCCGGCCATGAGACTTCAAATGGCGAATCGAATCAGCGACCATAGCCACACCCTCGTTGAGATCAGTCCGCAGTGCCTCAGTCACGTGGTACGCGGACGCCTTGCCCACGATGCACACCGTGTCGGTCCCGGCCTCAAGCAAATTGACCAACGTGGCATCGACGTCGGCTTTTCCGCCCACCCGACGCGTCGATCCGAAGGCCACCAAGGTCGAGTGTTCGAGGTTCAATTCAACTTGGGCCCGCTGGAAGAATTCAATGTCCTTGGGATTGGCTCCCGGCCAACCACCCTCGATGTAATGCACGCCTAAGCGGTCTAGTTGTTCAGCAATGCGCAACTTGTCATCGACAGTTAGCGAAATGCCCTCCAACTGGGCACCATCGCGCAGCGTGGTGTCGTAGATCTCGACCCTTGGCGGCAGGCCAGGCATTCGAGCAGGGTCAGGCGTCGACATGCTCATTCCACTCCGCGTATTCTGGGCGCTCCCCACGGACGGCTTGGAAGAAGACCTCTTGAATCCGACTAGTTACCGGACCGGGTGAACCGATGACACGGTCGTCAACTGCTCGAATCGGCACAACTTCCGCTGCCGTGCCGGACAAAAAGGCCTCATCGGCGGTGTAGAGGTCGCTGCGCAACATATTGCCTTCGACATACGGAATACCCAGATCTCCAGCGATCCGTCGGACCGAGCTCTGAGTAATACCCTCCAGCGCTCCGGCACTCGCAGGGGGTGTGACGATTCCTCCATCACGGACGATAAACAAGTTCTCCCCAGTGCACTCGGACACGTAGCCCTGCGGCGACAACAGGATGGCCTCGTCATAGCCAGCCTTGACTGCCTGTACCTTCGCCATCTGCGAGTTCACATAATGTCCAACACCCTTAGCGGCTGGCGGCATCGCATTTGGATCGTGTCGCTGCCATGACGAGATCATCAGATCTACGCCCTTGGACAAACCTTCGTCACCCAAATAAGTCCCCCAGGGCCAAGTAGCGATAGAGACATCAACATCACACGACAACGGGTTAAGGCCCATCTCACCGTAGCCAAGGTAAACAAGTGGCCGGATATAGCAGGACTGGTGACCGTTGATCCGAACAGTTTCAAGCGTGGCATCCACCAGATCGTCAACGGTGTAGGGAATATCAAGAAAGAGGATCTTCGCCGACCGGAATAACCGCTCGATGTGCTCACGCAGGCGAAACACGGCTGGCCCACTGGCAGTCTCATAGGCACGTATCCCCTCAAACACGCCATTTCCGTAGTGCAACGTGTGAGTCAGAACGTGGACCGTGGCGTCGTCCCAATTAACAAGTTCACCGTTCATCCAGATCTTGGATGACTTCTCAATTGCCATGTCCTTGCCTCTTCTCTGGGTTTCGTTCTCAGATGTTTTGGTATTGGTTGGTCTCAGATAACTCGGGGTATCTCAACTCAAGCCAGCAAGCCAGCAACGGCATCACCTATAGCCACCGTGCCCTCGATATCAGTTGAAGTATCGGCGCATGCGGCCACGACCCGGGCGGCAGCGTTGGACTCTCCCAAGAAGTCCAACATCATGGCACCAGACAGGATGGCTGCTTTCGGATTGGCGATGCCCTGTCCGGCGATATCGGGCGCTGAACCATGGACCGGTTCAAACATCGACGGTGACGTACGTTCGGGGTTCAGGTTGGCCGAAGAGGCCAGCCCAATACCGCCTGAAACCGCCCCACCGAGATCAGTGAGGATGTCACCAAAAAGGTTGTCGGTAACGATGACGTCGTATTGTTGTGGTGACTTCACAAAGTAAATACAAGCAGCATCGACATGGTTGTAGGCCGTTTCCACATTGGGATAGTCCGCAGCCACCTCGTTAAAAGTGCGCTCCCAGAGATCCCCAGAAAATGTGAGCACATTGGTCTTGTGAACCAACGTCAGATGTCGACGCCGAGTCATCGCAAGGTCGAAAGCAAACCTGATGGCCCGCTCAACCCCGTAACGGGTGTTAACCGAACCTTGAGTGGCAATTTCTTGTGGTGTGCCCCGCCGAAGAAAACCCCCTTCCCCGGCGTAAGACCCTTCAGTGTTCTCGCGCACTACTCGAAAGTCGATTTCCTCAGCAGGGAGAACAAACGGTCTGAGGTTTATGTACAAATCAAGGGCAAAACGCATCTTGAGTAACAGGCCACGCTCAATCACACCTGGTGGCACCTCGGGAGTGCCCACAGCTCCGAGGTACAACGCGTCAAGGCCCCGCCATTCGTCAAGGATCTCGTCGGGCAGCACGGTTCCATCTCGACCGTAACGGTCGCCACCGAGGTCGTATTCAACAGTATCGAAAATAACACCCGAAGCCTTTATGACCTTGAGGCCTTCGGCGATGACCTCGGGGCCGATGCCGTCGCCGCCGACTATGCCGATGCGGTACGCCATGGTGAATCTCCTGCGAGAAGTGGGTGAGGAACGAAAAAACCGCCCACCAAGGTGAACGGGTGAAGCGCACATCAGAGCGGTGTGCGCTAATAAATATTTATCACCCGGGTACGGTCGTTCACAAAGTTTAGTCTACCGCTCCAACGTCAGAGCAGGTCAAGCGGGTTTCCGAGACGAACACCGAAGACACCGACGTGACCGGAGACCTCGGCCCCATGGCTACCCTCATGAGATGGCTAATGCCCATCAACTCTCTCAAGAAGCGTACGACCGGCTCGCTGCCGAGTTTGAAGATCTCACAACTCGGGGACGGATCGACATTGCGCGCAAGATCGAAACGGCACGCGAACTCGGCGACCTCTCGGAGAACGGCGATTACCACGCCGCCAAGGAAGAACAGGGGAAAATGGAGGGAAGGATTCTCCACCTTGAGAGCATCTTGGAAAAATCCGAGATCGTCAAACTCACACCCGGCAACACCGGTGTGGTGATTGCAGGAAACATCGTTGCCGTTATCTACGAGGGTGATGAAGAGCCTGAGCGGATGCTCGTTGGTTCAATCGAAGAAAAGCGCGACGACGTCCTCGTCGTTTCACCGCGATCGCCCCTCGGCGAGGCTCTTTTGGGATCAAGAGTGGGTGACTCCGTATCTTTTGAGGCCCCCGGAGGAGTGTTGGCTGTCAAGGTTGTAGCCATCGAAGGGTGAAGGCTGATCCCTTAGTCGCTGCCCCACCCTGGCGATACGTTGATCTCCCCAAACTTGGAACGCTAGAAGTACGCGACTCTGGACCCGTTGATGGACTAACGGATCAACCCGCTGTGCTACTGCTCCACGGCTGGACAGCCAGCGCCGACCTCAACTGGTGTCACACCTACGGACCGCTGGCCAAGCGGGCCCGCATCGTGACCTGGGACCAACGTGGCCACGGTGCCCGCGGACTCCGAACGGGCACCACAACACGGATAGAAGATTTAGCCGACGATGCTGCAGCCATCACCCGAGCGCTGGACATCGATCGTGTGGTGCTGGTCGGCTATTCGATGGGTGGGGCTGTCGCCCAGGCCACATGGAGGCGCCACTCTGATTTGGTAGTTGGCCTCATTCTGGGAGCCACTGCAGCGCGATTCGCCGTCGATGAACAACAACGGAAGGATTTCTCTCTAATCCGACGCTGGGTTAGGCCGTCTCGTCAACTGGAAGCGGTGGGCTGCGGGAACCTTGCCTGGCGAGCCGCCCGTTGGTTTAGCGATCGGCAGGCTGGTGGACCTGCGACTACAGGTGACAAAGCCTTCGACAAGTGGGCTTGGGACGAGACTCGGTCAGGGCTCTTATCTCGTGTACTAACTGCTGGCCACGACTTGGGTGAATTTGACTCCACCGGGTGGTTGGGTGCGGTAGACGTTCCCCACGCTGTTCTGGTCTGCACCGAGGACGAAATCGTGCCCACTGTCCGCCAGAATGAGTTGGTCGACACTCTTCCATCACCGTCGATCTACAAGATGGCTACTGACCACACAGCCTGCGTCACCCGACCCGACCTCTTTATTCCAGCGCTTATTGCCGCACTCGACGAAATGGCTCCTGTCTGATAACTACGGTCGGAAAACAGTCCATCAGGAGAACCTTCGACGACAACCATCTCCTGCCCACATCAGCAGGATCCGACCCGCGTCAGTGATATTGCTCACTGCACCTAGCACCCCATCGTCAAGCACTGGCTCGGTGTCAAACCAGCCCGCCGGATCTCGATCCGATGGCTGCTCCAAGAACAACCCAGGACCGTAGGCGTCTCGCAGATCAGCCACAGTAGAGCCAATCCCGATTCGTTCCAGCGTCCACCACGAAGTCTCGCTGGAGTCAGGGCCGTCGAGGAACCACTGGGCCAGTCGTCCGGGTTCATCAACCGAATCGCGGCCTAAGACAATCTCTAGCCCACCCCAACCTAGACGCCTGACTTCACTGGCCAAGCAACTCTCATCCGCTACCCATCCCGTATCCCCAACCGGTTCGCCTAACACTCCAGCCAACTGGACCATCGCCGTCTCGGCGCTGTCGCCAAAGCCAACAAGAACCTCATTGTCGGAAGTGGCATCCAGAGTCAGACCGATGCCCAACAAGGTCACCGTGCCCAAACGGGGCACCTCAGTTGTTGTCGTTGCCTCCACCTCCAATGCTTCGTCACTGTCGCCACGAGTCTCAGCACCACCGACGTCCAGCTCGCTGAACTCATCATCGGAAAGACTCGCCTGCTCATCGGGCAAGCTCAACGAGGTGGTGGGGAGGATCAAGGAAGAGGAACTAGTCGCAGGAAGGACCGTTGTCGGAGACACCACCGATGGGGGAACCGTTGAGGGAGAAACAGTTGTGGGAGTAGTGAGCGAAGCTGTCGCTAAAGGATCTGGAGGAGGTGCAATAGGTCGTTCATCAGACTGCAAAACGACCAATACACCGACCACAACAAGGACAACAACAACAAAGAAAAGCGGTAGTGAGATCCCCCAACGACGCCTAACAGAACCCCCAGCCTCTTCGAACACCGTGCGCGGCCCGACCGCCACCACAGACGGCGCGGGCGGCGTGCGATCTGCTCGGCTCGAGTCTCGACCCAAATCAGCGCGTGTCACAATCGGCTTGGGGCCAGTAGGCGCATCACCACTGCGTCGCCAAAAAATTCCTCCGAGAACCGGCGCAAGCTCACGAGCCACTCCTGGTGGCCCGTGAGCGGCAAGAGCCGCTACGGCCCGCATCTCGTCGAGAATGACCGGTTCAGGAACCCGACTCCTGCGAGCAGCCTCCACCAGCACCAGATCTACGACACCAGCACCGTCAGGCCGGACGAGAACCAATTCGTTAGGGACGGCATCCACGATTTTCAAGCACCGGGCGTAGGCCTCAACCAGAATTAGGACCACACCTCGAACATCGGTGAGATCAGGTACATCAACTGACGCCTGACTATCAGTCAGCGCAAGGACATCGATCCGGCCGTCGACAGACACCGCAGCATGGACTGCCGAGACACCGAGATGGATTGATAGGACGGTTGACATCAGTGATGATCAGGTTGAGAACAACAGATAAGTAGTTGGGCCAAGAGCCTGTACGACCTTATTGCGTTCAGCCAAGCTGCAGCGGCCACTCTTGATCGGCCTCTACCATCACCCATCAGTGGAGCGGATCACGTCATCTCGTGGCATCCTCAATAGCGATGGATCTACGCCACCTCAGTCATTTACTCGCTGTCGTTGAACACCGGAGCTTCTCGGCCGCAGCGCGTGCCATGCACACTGTCCAATCCAACGTCTCCACGCACGTAGCCAAACTTGAGAGAGAACTGGGAACAGTCCTGATCGACCGGCACTCCATGCAACCAACTGCGGAAGGACACGCCGTAATTGAACGGGCCCGACGAATCCGAACCGAGTTGCAATCCATAGAGGACGACATTGTCTCAATGCGCCACGAAGTGGCTGGAGCGGTTCACATCGGCTGTATCGGCACCACTGGCCGATGGCTGGCCACTCCTCTCCTGAGCGAACTATCGGACCGGCATCCGGCGCTCCACCCGATCTTGGTTGACGCCACCACCACCTCGCTTAACCCCCGAGTGCTCAATGGCGACCTTGACATGGCAGTAGTCAACACTCCGGTAGTGGAGGCAGGTCTAGACACTGAAGCACTTTTCGACGAGGAACGTATCGTTATGACCCCTAGGGACCATCCACTAGCCGACGCGGGAACGATCACCGCAGCCGAACTGGCCGATCACCCCGTCATGCTCCCCCCGGTGGGAACGATCTTCCGGGACGCCATCGATCAAGAGCTCCAAACCATCGGTGTGCGCCTTACGGCCGCTGCCGAGGTCGACGGACTCCGACTCCTAGCTTCGCTCGCCTACCAGGGGTACGCACCAGCCCTTCTGCCCGCCAGCGCAGTGTCCGGCTATCCGGAAGGCAACTGGTCACTGGTCCATGTCGATGGCCTAGCCCGTCGATCAGTAGGCCTAGTCCGGAACCGCCGCACCACTCCCTCGATGCCCGTACTAGCTACCCGGGATGCACTCCGTGACGTGATCCGAAAGATCGCGCCGCGTCAGCCCGGGATACATGTAACGCTGCAGCCATGAGTCGGATAGCCCAACCACCTGAGGCCCCACAATCGGAAGGCCTAGCCCTACGCAGCCGCACAGGTGGATCAGTCGCATTTGGTGTCCGGGACATGGGTGGCCGGAGGGTCTTGGCTGTGGAAATCGCAGGTGAGGATCGTGGAGCTCTTCGCCCCACTGATGGCGAGAACCTAGCTATCGCTGCCAAGACAGCTCGAGAGAAGCGGATCCCACTGGTCTGCTTCGTGGCCTCGAGTGGCGCTGCGATCGAGGAGGGCGTAGGGGCGGTTCACGGTTGGGGCACTGCAGCGCGAGAATTCGTTGCCAACTCAGGCATCGTTCCGACCATCTTTTGCGTGACTGGACCGACGGTGTCTGGGCCAGCCTTACTGCTCGGGTTGGCTGACCTCGTATTAATGGTCGATGACACCTACGCCTTCGTGAGTGGTCCGGCGATGGTTCGTCAGTTCACTGGCGAAGACCTCTCCAACGAAGGTCTTGGTGGAGCCTCCATGCACGCCAGCACATCGGGAGTGGCCCACTTCACGGTCTCGGACCGAGACGAGGCCAACAACCTGATAGTTGAGCTGCTGAACTATCTCCCCGACCACAATGACATCGCCCCAACTGGATGGCCGTGTACCGACCCGGTGGACCGACCCACACCGGAGGCCAGCGAAGTCATCCCTGACACCTCAACAGGCAGTTACGACATCCGAGACGTTTTAGCTGCTGTGGTTGATGAAGGTCACTTGCTGGAACCGCGAGCGGAATGGGCCACAAATCTTGTGACAGTCTTGGCCACCATCGGCGGTCGCCCAATTGGCATCGTAGCCAACCAGCCCCAGTCGGTAGCCGGCACACTCGACATCGCAGCGTCCCAGAAGGGCGGACGTTTCGTCGCCTTCTGCGACGCATTTAACCTCCCCCTAGTGACCTTTGTGGATACCTCAGGCTTCTATCCAGGCAAGGATCTGGAATGGCGGGGCATGATCCGCTACGGCGCTCAGATGGCGTTTGCCTACGCCCGGGCCACGGTGCCTCGGGTATGCGTGACGCTGCGAAAATCCTACGGTGGTGCCTACATCGTCATGGACTCAAGGTATATGGGTAACGACCTGATGCTGGCCTGGCCATCAGCTGAGATTGCCGTAATGGGCGCCAAGGGTGCAATAGAGATCCTCCATCGCAAAGCCACCGATGCTGAGCGAGAAGAGTTGGTTTCCGCTTACGAGAACAGACTCCTGAACCCGTATATCGCCGCGGAGCGCGGATCTGTAGACCGTGTGATTGATCCGGCAGATACTCGCTCCGAGTTGGCTGCCGCCCTCGACCTCCTATCAAGTAAGCGCGAGCGACTACCCCGCCGACGCCACGACAACACTCCCCTCTGACACCTAAATCCTTTGGGACAAAGTTCATTACCAGATACCAAAATGTTCACAGGGCGGAAATCTTTAACTTCTTTAAGTAAATGCAGATGTAGCGTCCCTGAAGCATCCCGATACTCTCAAACAGAGCAGGAATTCGGCTGAAAACCGCAAATTAGAGGGGCAAGGGACTCATGGTCGAGACCATCACCATCACCGACAACCGCACCGGTGAGTCACTTGAAATCCCCCTTGTTGATGGCACGGTGTCAGCGACGGCTTGGAGCGGGCTGCTCCCAGGAATCTGGTTCGACGACCCCGCGTTTAGCGCAACGTCAGGTGCTGATAGCGCCATCACCTATCTAGACGGCGGGGCAGGGCTCCTGCGCTATCGCGGATACCCGATTGAACAACTAGCCCAAACCACCTCGTTTCTTGAAGTAGCCCATCTGCTGGTTCGTGGTGAACTACCCAACGGCCCACAACTGAAATCTTGGAAATCGGATATTGCCGAAGAGGCACCAATCCATGAGAACTTCCACAAACGCATTCTCGAAGGTTTTCGCGATGACGCTCACGCAATGGGCGTGATGGTGTCGAGCATCGCCGCAATGTCTACGTTCTGGCCAGATTCAAAAAATGTCGAAGATCCTGACCAGCGTCGCTCCGAGATTGTCCGCCTAATCGCCAAGATGCCCACGGTGGCCGCCAGCGCTTACCGTCGGAGTGAGGGGCTGCCCTACGTCTTGCCTGATCCAGAACTTGACTACACATCGAACTTTTTGTCCATGATGTTCAAGACCGGTGATTCACCGTACGTAGTTGACCCGGTTCTACGCGACGCCATGGATGTGCTCTTCGTGCTCCACGCCGATCACGAGCAGAACTGCTCCACGACGACCGCTCGAGTAGTGGGAAGTTCACATGCTGACCCATACGTGACGATCTCCGCTGCCGCATCGGCGCTCTATGGGCCCCGACACGGGGGTGCCAATGAAGCCGTGTTGCGCATGCTGACCGACATAGGGGAATACAAAAACGTCGACACTTTTATCGACGGTGTTAAAGCCGGTGAGCAGAAGCTCATGGGCTTCGGGCACCGGGTCTACAAGAACTACGACCCCCGGGCTCGAATAGTGAAGGACACAGCCCATCAGGTCTTCGGTGTCACCGGCACCAATCCATTACTAGATATCGCCCTGAAGCTCGAGGAGGTCGCTCTAGCCGACCCCTACTTCATCGACCGACAGTTGTACCCGAACGTAGACTTCTACTCAGGACTGATCTACCAGTCGATGGGCTTCCCAGTAGAGATGTTCACTGTGTTGTTTGCCATCGGGCGCACTCCAGGGTGGCTTGCCCACTGGGATGAAATGCTTTCACAGAAATCTCGAATAGCGCGCCCCCGTCAGCGGTACATCGGTCAGGCTGATCGCGACGTTCCCGCCATCAACGAACGCTGAGACCGCAACTTAGCCAAACCGACCTCGTTCTCCCATCAGTCAGCTGGGATTGACCTCAAGAAGAATCTTGCCCACACTGACATTGGTTTCCATGTATGCATGAGCCTCGGAGACATGATCGAGACTAAATCGCTGGTCGACTACCACAGTCAGAAGACCGTCCTCGAAACCAGGAACGACCCGCTCCTCAAAGGCTCGACAAATCGCCACCTTCTCAGCGAGAGACCGCGCCCGTAGCGTGGTACCGACCACCGAAGCTCGTTTAAAAAGAAGTTTCGCCAGACCAAAAGTTGCCTGGCTCCCACCCATTACTCCGACCTGCATAAGCGTGCCGCCGATAGCCAGGCAATCCACATTTCGGTCCATGTAGTCACCGCCCACCACATCGAGTACCACGTCCACTCCCCTGCTTGAAGTGTGGTCGGCCACCACCCGCACCCAGTCATCAGTGGAGTAGTCCACAACCACCGTGGCCCCAAGATCACGACACGGACCAACCTTGGCAGTTGAAGTTGTAACAATCACCTCGGCGCCAAGCATGCGACACAACTGGATCGCTGCGGTCCCTACTCCTGATGCCCCAGCGTGTACCAGTGCAACTCCCCCGTGGGTCAGACCCCCTTGAAGGACGAGCGCATCCCAAGCCGTAACGAAGGTCTCGGTTAACCCACCGGCCACACCCAGCGAAATCCCGTCTGGCACTCGGACCGCCTGATCTTCGTGCACCACCGCCTGCTCCGCATAACCTCCGCCACCCGTGATGGCCATCACTGCATCACCTACTGACCAGCGAGTAACACCTTTTCCAAGCACGGCAACCCGGCCGGCAAACTCTAAGCCCGGGATCTCAAAGGCCATAGCCGGCCCCGGATAGAGCCCCATGCGCTGCAGCAGATCTGCCCGATTACATGACGTTCCAACCACATCGACCAGAACCTCACTCGGGCCCGGGACCAGGTTCGGCACCTCACGAAGGGTCAAGACCTCAGGACCTCCGTAGCCATTGAGCACGACGGCCCGCATCAACGACTCTTCTTCAAATCAGCGTAAGCAGTGTCTTTGTCGACACGGGGCTCGGTGGGTAGACCAAGTATCCGCTCAGCCACGATGTTGCGCTGCACCTCATCGGTGCCACCACGGATAGACATCGATGGCGCTGTAAGAAACTGCAGATGCCCCTCCCCGGAAAGCATCCCTGCGGCCCCCGCCAAGTCCTTGCCGAGGTAGGCCCGAGCCTTAAAGGCAGCAACGCTGCGTAACTTGGCACCCGACCCTTCTGGGCCCGGCGCTCCAGAAGCACTCAGGGTTGCCGCGTTCCGGGCGACCGTCAGTTGATTCACGCGATAAAGGATCAACGCCCGTATGGCTCGCTGCCGGGCCACCGGCTCAGACAGGCAACCATTGGCCCGCCACTCCTCCAACCACGACGGTAGACCTTGGTCGCCGTCGTCACCACCACCAAAGGCCCGACCGCCAATGGTGCTCCGCTCATGGGCCAGCATCTCGACCGTCAAGCTCCATCCGTCGCCCAACTCACCTATGCGGTAGGCGTCCGGCACTCGGGCTCCAGACACGAACACCTCAGTGAAGTGCCGATCGCCGTTGATCTGTTCCAGTGGCCGGACCTCTACACCAGAAGACATCATGTCAATAGCGAACATAGTTAAACCCCGATGCTTGGGCACGGCGGTGTCGGTGCGAGCCAAGCACATACCCCACCGAGCGTAGGCACCTCGCGACGTCCAGACCTTGGAACCTGTGAGAATCCAATCTTCGCGCTCACGATCGGCTCGCATTCCAGCATTAGCTAGGTCCGAACCAGCATCAGGCTCAGAAAACATCTGACACCAGATCTCAGACCCGTCGGCAATTGACCGGAGCCACTGATCCTGCTGTTCAACTGACCCTCGGTCCAGCAGTACCGGTCCAACCAGATTTAGGCCCACCCCATAGGGATAGAGGTCAGCTACTTCATAGTCCGCTAATGCATTGGCGATTCGGGTCGCCTCACCAGTATCAGCATTTCGCCCTCCATATTGAGTGGGCCATGACGGGACCATCCATCCACCGTCGAACAACGACTGAAGGAACTGGCGGCCAGCGTCGAGATCATCACTGCCCGCTCCCAGCACCGTGCCAGACACGTCAGGATCACGGTGATCTAGTAGTTGATCAAGAGCAGCGTGGATCTGTTCAGAGGTCAGAGACTCCGATGAAATCGACTCGTCTAGCACCTGCACATTCTGCTACAAACAGCGTCAAAAATGTCTACCAACTATTTCTTAGTTCAGCACGCCATGATGGAGGTATGCACCGAAGCTGCGATCAGAATCAAACCACGGAAGGGACCACCTGACATGGCTTGGGAAGTTGATGACTTCGCAACGCTTTTAGCGATAGAAGCCCACGGACCTGATGTGTTCGTTGGAATTAGTCCCACCTATCCGTGGGGCCGCGTCTATGGCGGTCAGGTAGTGGCCCAAGGTTTACGAGCTGCTCAGACAACTGTTGATAAGGAGTACCAAGTTCACTCCCTGCATGCCTATTTTATCCGGGGTGGGAACAGCGACGAACCAATCCGTTACGAGGTGGACAGGATCCGCAACGGCCGCTCTTTCGTAACCCGTCGTGTCGTGGCCCGCCAGTCAGAGGGGGCAATCTTGAACTTGGCGTGTTCGTTTCAGATAAGCGAAGAACAAGCCGACGTTCAGGAGTCACAACTCCCCGAAGATGCTGGTGAACCAGGCTCGGGGATCGTAGATGACTGGGAGTTTCTAGGTCGTCGAGTGGCCCATCAGTCCATTGGTCGATCGGCTATCTGGCTGCGGGTGCTCGATCAGATTGGGGAAGACCCTGATTTACAGGCTTGCGCTTTGGCCTACGTATCGGATGACATCCCAATGGACGCCGTGCAGAGCACTCATCCGCGAGTCAGCGCAGCCCGCAGTGACGCCATCAACGACGAGTTCGTCTGGACAAGCCTCGATCACAGCATCTGGTTTCATCGACCACTGCCACCAGACCAGTGGCTGTTGCACCACCACCGGTCCCATGGTTTGGCCAACGCCCGAGGTTTGGCTGTGGGTGAAGTTTTCGCCCCGTCCGGCGTCCACGTAGCGACCGTGGCCCAAGAGGTCCTGATCCGCGAACGCATCAACTAGTCCAGTTAGCCACTCGGCCGCTTGGTCGACCCACAGTCGTGTCAGACTTCGGCTATGAACACCGTGAACCATGCGAGTACTCGGACTACTGTTCTTGTGCATCTTTTGGGCAACCACTTCCCTACCGAGACCATCCGGAAGCAGTTTCCGACCGTTGATTTCGTCTCGGTGCCCACCGATGGCGCAGTACCCGATGACGTAGTTGCCGAAGTGTGCATTACCCAGGCCGCACGTACTGACAACTTGGCCGAGGTTCTAGACCGAGGGGTCACTTGGGTGCACGAACTGGGGCAAGGTGTTGACCACTTTCCCTTTGACCAGTTGGGCGAACGCACTCTGACCTGCGCCCGCGGCGTCAATGCCGTCCCCATCGCTGAATGGGTAGTGACCATGCTCCTGACAGCCGCCAAGCAACTACCCAGTCAGTGGGTCACTGAGCCACCACGCCACTGGGTGCTAGCCGACCTAGACACGCTGGACGGGTCCACGGTTGCCTTCCTAGGTTTCGGAACCATCAACCGGGCAGCCGCAGAACGTCTCGCACCCTTCGGGTGTCACATGATGGCAGTGAACCGCTCCGGTTTTGCAGACCTAGATCTTGGAATATTCCCCGGGGTGGAGGTAACGACCGATATCAGAAAAGCGGTGGCTGAAGCCGATCACATCGTGGTGGGAGTCCCCCTTACTCCAGCCACCGAGGGAATGGTTGACGAAACTCTTTTTGCTGCAATGAAACCCGGAGCCCATCTAGTCAACATTGCCCGGGGGCGGATCATCGATCAGAAAGCGATGCGGAGGTCCCTCGATGCAGGCCATCTAGAACTGGCATCGCTCGACGTATGTGACCCCGAACCGCTCCCAGCTGGCCACTGGCTCTACCACCATCCCCGAGTTCGACTCAGTCCTCACGTCTCCTGGTCGGATCCCGGCTCAATCGGCCGCCTACACGCCGCATTCGCCGACAACCTTGAGCGTTGGCTCGCCAACGAGCCGCTCATTGACCTAGTTGATGTGGTCGCCGGCTACTAACCCAAACCCTGTTCTGCCTCCCCAAAAAGGAAGAGAGAAACCGTTCCGATGCCACTGACAAGAGAGTTTCAAATTCTGGCCGCCCAGGTCCGCAACTGGGGACGCTGGGGTGCCGACGACCAACTCGGCACGCTCAACTTCATTACACCAGAGGTGGTAGCCACCGCCGCCGCATGCGTTCGGCACGGGCGAACCATCCCGTTGGCTGTGCCCCTCGAACAGGACGGGGTCCAGGCCGGTTTCGTCCCTGGCCGGGACAACCCGACACTCACCATGCATGCCGTTAACGAGCCACTGGATCCCGGAGCGGGCCCTGGTTCATTTCACACCAGCGATGACCATGTAACGATGGGACTGCAAGCCGGAACCCACTGGGACGGTCTCGGACACGCGTCATACTCAGGTCAGATGTATAACGGTTTCGACGCAGCGACCATCACAGACAAAGGTGCGTCACGCTGCGGCATACACCATCTCCGTAGTGTGGTTTCACGAGGCGTGCTCTTAGACGTAGCTCGGGCCAAGGGTGTCGACGTGCTTGATTGCCCATACGCCATTACGGCTGCAGACCTTGACGAGGCTGCGTCTCTCGCCAACCTTCAGGTCCGATCAGGCGACATAGTGCTTGTCCGTACTGGACGGATGGCGATTTACCATCAGTCCGGTGGCCTCGCCTACTGCTTGGGCCCGAACCAAGACGGCTCAAACGCTGGCATGTCGATGTCCAGCGTGGCCTGGCTGCACAACAACGATATTGCGGCGGTGGCCAACGACACACTGGCCTTCGAGGTTTATCCGTCAGAAAGCGATGCCCTGGCCATTCACCTGCTTCACCTTGTCGACATGGGGCTCACGCAAGGTCAAAACTGGGACCTTGAGGCTCTATCAGTCGACTGTGCAACCGACGGTGTCTACGAGTTTCTTCTCTGCGCCACGCCTGAGCCTTTCGTTAACGCTGTGGGAAGCCCTGTCGCACCGGTGGCCATCAAGTAGCCCGCCATGGGTCCCTCGCTAGACGAGCCAGACGGCACAGGTGATGGCCGTCACGATCTGGGGTAACCGGGTATATCCACTGCGATGCTGGTCAGGTGCCCCGGCCCACAGGGGATATCCAACTAAGGAAAAACAAAACCATGCCTTCAAGATACGACAACTGCCAGGAGGCGCTGACCAGCGTCAGCCTTTTTTCAGAGTTAGGCAAATCCCAACAACGTTCGCTAGCCCGCCTGATGACCAGCATCAAAGTTCCGGCTGGCCAAGTACTCACCACCGAAGGAAAACCAGGTCGGGAATTCATGATCATCATGGACGGTGCGGCCTCAGTTCGGCGAGGAAGCCAGCTCGTCGCCACCCTTGGCGCCGGCGATTTCCTGGGTGAGATGAGCCTCATCACCGGTACCCCTCAATCTGCAACAGTGACTGCTGAAACCGACATGGTCCTGGAGATCTTGAATCGTCGTGAATTCTCTAGCCTCCTTGACGAGAGTCCGACAGTCGCCCGCAAAGTAATGGTCGGAGCGGTGAAGCGCCTTCAGGAAGTCGCCAGTGACACCATTGCCTAATTAGTATTCCTCACTACATTCCGGTGAAGTCTGGCGGACGCTTCTCAGCGAACGCTCGCAGAGCCTCAGCATTGGCTGGACCCCCCATCAGTTCTGCGAACATAGCGTCCTCACGTAAACGGGCTTCGGCGATAGCCGTGACCAGCGGTGCGGTCAGTAGATGCTTGGATGCCACCAGCGACGCCACCGGCTTGGCAGCCAAACGACGGGCGTGGTCCATGGCCTCGTCCATCAGAACATCAGGGGCGCAGAGTCGCCATGCCAAGCCCATCCTGAGGCACTCTTTGGCATCTATCCACTCTGAACTCATAAGAACCCATGTGGCGTCTTGTCGGTTCAGTAGTCGCGGAAACAGGTAGCTCGATCCAGCCTCGGGCACCACGCCAAGCGCAGTAAACGGACACTGGAGACGGGCCTCGGTCGACATGAACACCAGGTCGGCATGGCCGATTACCGTGGCACCGATGCCAATACCCAAACCATTGACAGCCACCACCACCGGCTTAGGAAAGGTTGAAAGCCGGTCCATAAATCCAGCAAAACCATGACGACCCGGTACGAAACCCGAGTCAGGATCTTTGCGACGTTCCATCTCGCCCAAGTCGGTACCAGCACAAAACGCTCGGCCAGTACCTGTCAGAACCACTACCGCAACCTCATCAGAGGCCGCAGCCTCGTCAAAGGCTTCAGCTAGCGCGTCATAGTGAAACTCGTCAAGAGCGTTGAGGGCATTGGTCCGGTCTATCCGCAGGAGCCGAACCCGGTCGGCATCATCAGTATGGAGCATGAAGCGAGTGTGGCAGACCGCTGGGCACAAGGCGATGCTGGGCTGGTGAACAAAGCCCGCTGCCTACTGCTAAGCAACCCGGACCCAGACATCGATGCACTGACTAGCCGGCCAGAAGTGCTGTCAGTGGACGTGATCGACCACGAACGCCTTCATCTACTAGCCGAGCATTCAATGCCGGTCAAACCTCCGATTTGGACCGCCCTAGTCTGGACCACCTGTTTTAGCCCCTCCTCACCGGTAGGTGGGCTTATCGGATCCCTGACGGTAAACCGCCATCCTGTATGGGGTGACAACATGAACGATCCCGGTAACGCCATCCTGATGATCTCCCTAGTGGCAGGCCTTTCCAGCCTGGATGCTGGCTCCTTCACCAGGAGATACCTCAGCCACGCCGAAGTGGCTCGGACCCACCATGGTTTCGATGCCTACCGTCAAAATGTGGTTGAAAAGAACACGATTCAAGGAGAACCAAATCCTTGCAGTCCCAGCGTCGATGCAATATCAGAGATCCTGTTAGCCACCGAAGAGGCCTGGCAAAACAGGTTCTACACAACCACCGAATCCGCTGAAGCGGTCGGGCAGGATGTAGCAGGATTTCTCAACCGGGACGACACCTCTTCAACCCTTATTCGTCGTTTTCCAGGTCTGGGCTGACCTGACATGGCCAACCGCGGGGAAAGTGTCATGCTCTCAGGAATGGAAACCCCAAGTGTCATTGTCGTCGGTTCAGCCAACCTCGACGTCGTAGTGCCCGTTCCCCACCACCCAGTGACCGGCGAGACGGTGATGGGTGGTGACCATGTCCTCGTCCCCGGAGGAAAGGGCGCCAATCAGGCTGTGGCTGCTGCCCGGCAGGGTGCCAAAGTGGCATTTGTGGGCCGGGTCGGCGATGACGATACCGGCCGAACCTTGCGGGCCTCCATGGACAGGGCCGGGGTGGGAACCACCCACCTCTTAGTTGACGCGGAGGCACCCAGCGGAATCGCCCTAATCGGTGTGGATACCGATGGCGACAACACCATCGTCGTCAGTCCCGGCGCAAACGCCAGAGTCAGACTTGACGACATTGCCAACGCTTCTGATGATCTAGCGAATGCCTTAGTAGTTCTGCTCCAGCTGGAGATTCCGATTGACGTTGTCGATGCTGCTGCGAATGCTGCTGCGGGCACCGTCATCCTTAATCCTGCGCCGGCCCCATCAACTATTGCAGCGCTACCACTCTCTCTTCTGAATCGGGTGGACGTGCTGGTCCCCAACGCCATCGAGTTGGCGCAGTTGGCCGGTTCCGAACTACATGAAGATATCGATGAACTTGCGACCATGGCACAGGGTCTCGGAGTCGAGACAGTCGTGGTAACTCGCGGAAGTGCCGGCGCCCTAATCGTTACCGCTAGCAACGTTCTAGTTGTGCCCGCCCCAAATATCACCCCGGTGGACACCACCGGGGCCGGCGACTCATTCTGTGGTGCTCTGGCTGCTGCGCTGGCCTCCGGAGCAGTGATCGACGACGCTGTCCAACGTGCAGTGCATGCCGGCGCCATCGCAGCGACGCGCTCGGGCGCCCAACCATCTATGCCCACAGCCACCGAGGTCGACGCCTCACTAAACGCCGGCAGTACCGTTCTGAGCCGACAAGAGGGAATACTCCACCCATGACGGAACTTTCCAACACTCTTACCTCAAAAGAGCGCCCCCGAATCATTCTCGACTGCGATCCCGGCGTTGACGACGCTATGGCAATTATCACGGCGTCCCGCTGGGCCGACCTGGTCGGCATCACCTCGGTTGCTGGAAACGTCCGACTCGAACACACCACCGCGAATGCTTGCCGTATCCGCGATCTTTTGGGACTCGACGTTGAGGTTCATTCCGGAGCAGAGCGCCCACTGACTGGAGTGCAGGAGTTTGCTACAGAAGTCCATGGCGAGACCGGGCTCGGCAACTTAGTGCTGCCCGAACCGACTCGGGGCGCTGATTCTAAAGATGCCGTCAGTTGGTTAGTTGAAACCACTAAGAACGAAGAAGGCCTCCACCTCGTACCCATTGGCCCCTTAACCAACATCGCCCTTGCTCTGCGAGCGGATCCCTCGATGGCCAGTCGGGTGGCATCAATTACGTTGATGGGCGGAGCGGCCCTTGGCGTTGGAAACGTCACAGCGGCCGCAGAGTTCAACGTGTACGCCGACCCTGAGGCGGCCGATGAGGTCTTCCGATCGGGTGCTCCATTAACGATGCTCGGACTCAACCTCACCCACCAGGTCAGGATGGGAAGCGTGCACGGCCAAGAATGTGCCACGTACGGCACCCCAGTGGGTGATGCCATGGCTGAACTCCTGGAGTTCTACGCCGTTTTCCACTTAGTTGAGGAGGAAACAGAGGATGGCCCAGTTCACGATCCCTGTGCCGTCCTAGCCGTAACCCATCCTCATCTGTTTAGATTCAATGCCCGCCCGGTGCATGTCGAAGTCGAAGCCACCCACACCCGGGGCATGACAGTCGTCGATGAACGTGGCCCACGGGCGGAGGGGCCACTCAACTGCAACGTGGCCTACGGGGCTGAATCCGAGACGTTGGTTGATCTTGTCATGCAGGCGGTTCGTGAAGCCTGACGCCACTCCGATCTCCGTCATCAGACATGAGGGGTGTGCACAGCAACTCGAAATCGACCACCAGAAAACAAAGGACAGAACAACCCCGTAGCGGCCACTAAAAACTCTGCAACCACGGTGCCATCCAATGAACCAAGAGTGTCCAATTCCCAGATAAGACCGCGCTTGGGATGGTCTTGACGGAGCAACCATCCGCTCGGGACCGCTACTCCAGCGGTGCTCAAGCGATCACCAGCACCCCGCCCAGTGCTGTGGTCGAGACCGATAGATGGCGCATCGCGGTCAGAGCCTGCCACGAACGTCCCAATCGGCACCTGAGATCCTCGAGCCGAGAACCAAGCGAAAAGTCCCGGCACGTCGGCCCGCAGAGAGTTATCAACATCGGGTTCTACGTTGACCCACGAACCTGGCGCTACGGCCACCTCGACCAGCACATCAGCCAAGTCAGTTAAAGCTGACAATTCAACAATAAATGTCTCGGAGTCAAAGCTGGCCACGACCGGACGCTAGCGGTAGCGCCGGTACTGTGGGATCGTGAGCGACTGGCACTCTCGTCCCCTGCGGATCGCCGCTCTGGTCAAGCAGATCCCAAAATTTCAAGAAATGCGCCTCGGCCCAGATGGTCGTCTGGTTCGCGAGGGCCTAGAACTACACATGAACGACTACTGCCGCCGTGGGATTCGGGCTGGTTGTGACTTATCTGCGGCCACTGGTGGGACCTGCACCGCAATCACCCTTGGACCAGACTCGGCAGAAACCGTGCTGCGAGAGGCGATCCTGTGTGGCTGCCAGGACGCTATTCATGTCACTGGCTCTGAGTTCGCCGGTAGCGACACCTTGGCCACCGCTGAGGCCATCGTTGCGGCTCTGGAGGCCAGTGGTCCGTGGGACATTGTTATGTGTGGACGGAACTCAGTCGATGCAGATACTGGACAGGTTCCGGCCCAGGTCGCAGAACTACTCAATCTCCCTTTACTCGCCGGTGCTCGTGAGCTGGCCTTATCTTCGGGAGATGAAGATATGGACGTCGCCAGACTGTCGGCCCTGCTGGAACACGACGATGAGTGGCTAAAGGTTGAAGTTGATCTTCCTGTTGTGGTCTCTTGCGCTGAGCGCCTATGTGACCCGTGCAAAGTTAAGGAGCCGGACGAATGGGCCAAAGTTGACGGTGAACGTATTCGCCGTTTTGGGGCTAATGATCTGGGGCGCGGACCATGGGGGGTGACCGCCAGTACGACGGTGGTCGGTGAGGTCCGGATACTCGACGTCGACCGTGCCTCTGAACTCCTATATGGGCCGACAACTACCCATCTGGACCAGGTAGCCGAAACAATAACGTCCCGCCTCGCACTCGATACCTCTAGCAATGTTCCAGTCCGTGAGGTACCCCAACCATCTGGACCAGGTGACGGAGGCGATGTCATCGTTATCGGTCAACCTGGCCGAGACCGAACCACTGCGGAGCTGCTCGGCGCGGCGGCTGGTCTAGCTGAGACGATCGGTGGCAGGGCAGTACTCAGCATCGATGTCGTCGACAACTGGGAGACCTTCAGCGAACAAGGCGCTGACCAACTGTTGTGTCACGCTGGGGTCACTGCAGCGGACGAGGTGGCCCAACTTCTAATTGACCGCTATAGCGAATCGTCGGGGGTCCAATCGAAAGGTGCCCTACCCTGGGCCATTTTGGCTCCTTCGACAGCCTGGGGCCGAGAGGTCGCTGCCCGTCTCGCAACCCGCCTAAGAGCCGGGTTGACGGGCGATGCCGTAGGGCTAGAGGTCAGAGGTGGACGCTTAGTGGCCCTTAAGCCTGCATTTGGTGGCCGTCTAGTCGCCGAGATCACCTGCACCTCAGAGTCCCAGATGGCCACGGTACGCCCCGGCGTTCTCCCACTGCTTATGCCGCGGCCAAGCGGGCCTTTTGCGACAGACCACCTTTCTGGTACGTCGAACAATCGCCTCGTAAAGGTGTTGGACCGTCGACGAGACGACGACAGCGACTTACTGGCTACCGCTGACCTGGTGGTGAGCGTCGGTCAGGGCGTAGATCCTGCCGACTTGCCTCTCGTGGAGCGGTTAGCTAATCGATTAGGCGCCGAACTGTGTGCCACCCGCAAGGTTACCGATGCCGGATGGCTGCCTCGGGCCCGGCAAGTTGGTATTACTGGCCACATCATTGCCCCGCAACTATGCATCGCTATTGGCACCTCAGGAAAGTTCAACCATACGATCGGGCTTCGGGGCGCCGGGACAATCGTTGGCATCAACCCGGATCCGAACTGTGAACTGTGGGGTTGGTGCGACATAGGTCTAATTGCCGACTGGCGCGATGCCCTAGAACCACTCGTGGATCGTCTTACCGCTGAATAGTCAGTCGGGAGTGTCAACCCCTGCGCCCCGCAGGGCGTCTGCATCCACCCATTCAAGGCTGAGGATGTGGGTTGCAGCGAGCAGTACCGGCGGCGCTACTCCGGCCTCGTGCGCCTCCTGCCAGCGCGACGCACACATGCACCACCTATCACCGGGCTGTAGCCCCGGGAATCCCAGCCTCGGCGTCGATAAGTCGTTACCTGATTTCTTTGAGAAGGCTAGGAAATCTTCAGTAACCAACGCACAAACGGTGTGTACACCGAAGTCATCGGCACCGGTATTGCAGCAACCGTCCCGGTAGAAGCCGGTCAGCGGATCCACACCGCATTCCTGTAGGGGTGTGCCCATCACATTGACCGCCATCAGTCCTCCTTCTCGAGCAACTCCGTCAGCAGAGTCCGCACCCGAATCTCGATCTGGTCTCGAACGGTCCGCACTGTAACCACCTCAACACCAGCCGGATCATCAATTTCCCATTCGAGCACTCGGGCCTCTAGGGGTATGAGGCACTTCTCGTCGTACCCCATAGACACCACGACATCTGCTTCAGCGAGTATCCCTGTAGTCCAACCTTGTGGCTGAAACAAAAAGATATCAATACCAGCTTCGGCCATAATCTCTAATGCAACAGGGTTCACAGCGTCGCCGGGCGTGGAACCAGTCAAGTGCACCGGGACTCGTTCGTCGGCTAGGTGGCGGAGTCAACCAGCGCTTATATGGAATCGACCATCGTTGATGGATGAAGAGAAAATGAGCTCCGCCGATTTGGAGTTCGCCTGATGTTCTAGGTTGCCGAAGCCATCTCTCAGGAACGGGCGAGTTTCAGACGCTTGACAGCTCGCGCTCGAGCATTCGCGTCTAACTCGACCTTTCGGAGTCTCACCGCGTCCGGCGTCACCTCGACGCACTCGTCGTCAGCGATGTACTCCAAAGCCTGCTCAAGAGAAAGACACCGTGGTGGGGTAAGTCGCACCGTGTCATCCGATGCCGAAGCCCGAACATTGGTCTGCTTCTTCTCTCGACAAATGTTGACATCCATGTCTTCGGACCGTGGATTTTCTCCCACGATCATCCCAGCGTAAACTTTCTCTGTTGGGCCGATGAACATCGATGCTCGCTCTTGGATACCGGTAATGGCGTATGCAGTGGCGCCACCAATACGGTCAGCAACCACACTGCCTGTCTGGCGAGTCCGTAATTCCCCCATCCACGGCTCCCAACCCTCGAATATGTGGTGGAGCAGGCCAGTACCCCGAGTCTCAGTCAGAAACTCGGTCCGGAAGCCAATGAGTGCCCGTGCCGCCACGATGTAGTCGAGGCGGACCCAGCCAGTGCCATGGTTAGTCATGTCTTCCATGCGGGCTCGACGTTCGCCTAGCAACTGGGTAACGGCCCCTACATGCTCCTCCGGTACGTCAATTGAGAGACGTTCAGTGGGCTCGTGGAGTATTTCGTCAATCTCACGCAACAGCACTACCGGTTTTCCCACGGTTAGTTCGAAGCCTTCTCGACGCATCGTCTCGACAAGTACAGCCAGCTGGAGTTCACCTCGACCCTGGACCTCCCATGAGTCAGGCCGCTCAGTCGGCATAATCCGCAACGAGACGTTGCCAACTAGTTCGGCATCAAGACGGGCCTTAATTTGTCGGGCGGTGAGTTTGGTCCCATCGGAACCAGCCATCGGCGAGGTGTTCACCCCGATCGCCATCGAAAGCGTTGGCTCATCAACAGTGATAACGGGCAGTGGACGGGGGTCATCAGGGTCCGCAAGGGTCTCACCGATCGTGACGTTCTCGATCCCCGAGACATAGACGATCTCGCCCGGTCCGGCCGCGTCGACGTCAACCTGTCCGAGACCGTCAGTGACGGTGAGGGTCGCCACCTTGGCCGACTGAATACTCCCATCGGCTCGACACCAGGCAACCTGGGCGCCACGATGCAGGGTTCCGCTGTCTATGCGGCACACGGCTATCCGGCCAAGATAGGGCGAAGCATCCAAGTTTGTGACGTGGACTCGCAGTGGGGCTGCCTCGTCGAACGTCGGTGGCGGCACGAAGTCCAAAACCACATCGAAGAACGGACCTAGATCGGTGCCAGGCACGGCCGGATCGAGAGTGGCGGTGCCGGCGCGTGCGTCGGTGTAAACAATCGGGAACTCGATCTGGTCTTCGGTGGCGTTCAGGTCCATAAATAGTTCGTAGGTTTCGTCAAGTACTTCACGGAGGCGGGCGTCTGGGCGGTCAACTTTATTGATGACAAGCACGATGGCCAGTCCGGCCTCCAATGCCTTCCGCAATACGAACCGGGTCTGGGGACGGGGGCCCTCAGCTGAGTCGACAAGGAGGATAACTCCGTCAACCATGTTGAGCGCACGCTCGACCTCGCCACCGAAGTCGGCGTGACCAGGTGTATCGACGATGTTGACTTTTACCCCGTTGCGCTTTACAGCCGTATTCTTAGCCAGGATTGTGATGCCCTTCTCGCGCTCAAGGTCCATAGAGTCCATGACCCGCTCAGCCACATTTTCATTGTCACGAAAAGCGCCGGATTGGTGCAGCAAAGCATCGACGAGGGTGGTCTTGCCGTGGTCCACGTGAGCGATGACAGCGACGTTACGCAGATCGGGACGCGTGCTAGTACGCGCTAAATAAGAGGTTGAAGAAGTAGCCACATCAAAAGGTTACGTCGCCCCAGACCCCTGAGGACGGAAGTGTGACCGATGTGTAGCAGCTGCTAGGCGATTTAGCGGTGGCGCCCTGTCTCTAAACGGCGACGAGGTGCCTCGCCACCCTTCCGGGTGATAGCCGCGCCAAGGTCATCAACCGCATCGTCTAAGTCGGGCCACGCTCCGAAACTTGGGCCGGTGGTGCCCAACATCGCTAGACGCTCGGCAGCGTCAGCAACCAGAAGAGGGTGTGGCGGACGGGCATCTACCTCATCCACCGTGGCACGAGTCGTAGCCGACCACAGCACGAGGTCAGATGCCACCGGTAGTTGAACAGCGTGAAGCGGAACCGTCCCCCGTCTCCGACGCCCGATAAAGGTAATCACCATTCGAGGTCGGGTTCGACGCCATGTATCAAGGTGGGTAGCCAAAGTCTTATGAGGGACGCCGAGCCGCTCAGCCAACTCTCGGTTACCGCCGTCCCCGAGTAATACAAATCCAACGTGCTCGGGACGGGCCGTCGCCTCATCGGCAAGGCGAGCCCATAGCGAGCGCTGTTGGTGACTTTTCAGTGGGTCGGTCCGGCGTATCGACGGCGCGCGCGAAAGGCCAGCGGCTATACCCCGCATTATCGAACGCGGCACCAGTGAATAGGGGGTCCGACCAGCGTCTTCGCAGATGTTCTCAAAGCGAGCCACTAAGGCGCCGTACTCCAGTGGTTCCTGTCCTGGTCCCCAGGGATCGTCATCAAGAGTTGTTCCCACGGCCTAGACGGTAGTCCGCTGCGACCGCCGGCTGGGTTAGTTCATCATGATGAGCAACTTTGGCCTGTTGGCGCAACTGACTTCAGGTGGGCGTAGTGCACCAAATACATGGAGCCAATGCTTGAGGCAGATTTGCCCGTTGGTGAGGCGTGAGCAAGTAATCGAAGTCAGATGGACACGATGCATACTTGGGGAGACATGCGCTCCAGGAAATTATTTTTTGCGCAACTAACGGCCTAATCGAGCAATGAGACCCTGAAAGGCGTTTAACAGTGGATGACTTAACAGGAAAGGTGGCCGTGATCACAGGAGGTGCCTCTGGCATGGGCTTGGCGTTTGCCCATCGCTTTGCTGCTGCAGGGATGCGTCTGGCCGTCGCAGATATAGAAGCCCCCGCCCTCGATTCGGCGGTGGCTGAGTTGACTGAGTTGGGCGCTAACGCTATTGGATTCCAATGCGATGTGTCAGATGCCAACTCGATGCAAGATTTAGCCTCTTCGGTCTATGACGCTTTCGGCACTGCCCATGTGGTCTGTCTGAACGCTGGAGTCGCTGCTGGGGGGACAATTGCCGAACTCAAATTAGCTGATTGGCAGTGGGTCCTAGGGGTGAATCTTTGGGGTGTTATCCACGGCCTTGACGCTTTTCTCAAACAACTAATTACGCAAGACGAAGGGCATTTAGTTGTGACTGCCTCTGTCTGTGGCCAGACGTGCTACCCCACCTCTGGGCCGTACAACGCGACTAAACACGCCGTGACAGCCATTGCTGAAACGCTCTATAACGAACTGTCTGCC
>CAWVUB010000004.1:0-57410 GCA_963933065.1 uncultured Acidimicrobiaceae bacterium
GTCCCCTGAGTTACGACAATGGTTTGAATGAGATGGAGGCAGCCGTACTTGCCGGCGTGCCGGTGATTGCGTCTGACGGTCGAGTCGGGAACGTCACCTCAAAGGATCTTCTTGGGCTTTTTGCGACACACGTAAGGTCGTTCGTCGACACCGACCTCCTCCGACCGTTGCGGCTAGTGGTGGACACGGCCAACGGCATGGGCGGATTGGTGGTGCCCGCTGTTTTTGACGACCTACCTTTCGTCGTCGACTACCTGTACCCGGAACTTGACGGAACTTTTCCGAACCATCCGGCTGACCCCATCCAACCAGAGAACCTGCGAGACCTACAGGCCCGGGTGCAGGCTGTCGGGGCCGATTTAGGTTTGGCCTTCGACGGGGATGCTGACCGGGTATTTCTTGTCGATGAGCAATCTCGCCTCGTTTCTGGATCGACGACGACTGCATTGGTAGCGCGAGAAATCCTGCGGAATGAACCTGGCGCGATCATCTTGCACAATCTGATCTGTTCGAAGGCCGTACCCGAGGTTGTGGCCGAGGAGGGAGGGCGTGCCATCCGCACTCGGGTAGGCCACTCTCTCATAAAGCAGGCTATGGCCGTCGAAAAAGCGGCCTTTGCTGGTGAGCATTCTGGGCACTACTACTTCCGAGACAACTTCCGGGCTGACAGTGGACTAATTGCTGCGCTGATCATTCTCAAAGCATTATCGGTTCACGATGGACCCATGAGCGACCTAACTGCCCCGTTGGAGCGCTACGCGACATCCGGCGAACGAAACACTCAAGTTCAAGATCCGAAAGCCGTGATAGAACGAGTTGCCGCCCATTACGACGGTGAAGCCCCTGGGGCTGTTCAGGATGAGCTCGACGGGTTGACCGTGGATTTTGGAGACTGGTGGTTCAACCTCCGACCGTCCAATACTGAGCCACTGTTGCGGCTCAATGTTGAGGCAATTGACTCCGAGGTATGTGCGACACGAGTTCGGGAGGTGCAGTCGCTTTTCCTGTGAGGGAGCTCACGCTGCTGCCACCTGCACCGCGACCAATAGCCTGAGGCCATGACTCTTGATCCGAAACTCTTGGAGATCCTCGCTTGTCCCGAGGACAAAGGGCCGCTGCTCTGGTTTGCTGGCGAGGATGTGCTTTATAACCCTCGGTTAAGGCGTCTCTACGAGGTACGAGACGGCATCCCGGTGATGCTGATCGACGAGGCCAAACAGGTTGACGAGAACGAACACCTCCGACTTACCCGTATGGCGGATGCCGAGGGCATCCAGCCCACATTCGGGGACTGACCCAATCCGAGCCGACTTTAGGGCCCAGGACGAGAACAATGGACCTGCTTGAAGGTGTGATTCGTTCCTATGACTGGGGATCAACCACGGCGTTAGCTGAATTGCGGGGTATTGAGCCCTCTGGGAAACCCGAAGCTGAGCTCTGGTTTGGCGCCCATCGGTCGAATCCATCGGTGTTTCGCACTAGTCGAAGTTGCGCAACGCTTGACCAGATGCCTTTTCTGGTAAAGGTGCTTGCAGTTGAACGACCGCTCTCACTCCAGGTCCATCCAGACGCTTCTACGGCCGCTTTGTGGTATGAGCGTGAGGAGCAGGCTGGGCTAGTCGTCGATGACCCTCTCCGTTGCTTTCCCGACGGGCGTGCCAAACCAGAGATGGTTTGTGCTATTGGTCGCTTTGAGACCTTGTGTGGTTTTCGACCGCTTGACGAGGCACTGGCTGTTGCCGAATTACTTGACCTTCCTCAATCGATTGTTGATGCGCTCCATGCTGCTGATTGGCCAGCAGTGGTGGCAGCAGTGCTTGCCGGTTCACCCAGCGACTTGACTGCCCTTGAGGCGGCTGTGGCAGCTGTTCCGGATTTCAGTGCCTACCGGTCGACGGCCAATTTGGTGCGCTTCTTGGCTGAGATGTACCCGAGGGAACCTTCACTTCTGCTCGTTCCTCTATTGCGCCATGTGAGCATGGAAGATGGTGATGCGCTGTTTGTGGCGCCTGGAGTTTTACATATTCACCTTTCCGGACTGGCCGTTGAGATAATGGCCGTCTCCGATGACGTGGTCCGAATGGGCTTTACCTCCAAGCATGTGGACCCTCTCGGCGTACTCGAAGTCATCCGTCCAGCCGTTTGTGGCTCTGTCGAATCGGCAAACGGTGCGGTCTATCGCTTCGGCTCCGGGGGCGATGCCTTCACGCTGTGGCGACTAGACGGTTGTGAGATCGACGTGGACATTAGTTGTCGTAGCGGCCCTGAACTCTTCTTGTGTATAGCGGGAACGGCTTCCGTCCAGTCGGCGGCTGGCAGCACGTCCCTAGTAGTTGGCCCAGGTGAAGCAGCGTGGATCAGTCCCGGTGACGGTAAGGCCCGGTTGCGGGTTGAGGGGACTGTGTACCGGGTAACTGTGGGAGGGGACTGAGCGGTCCGGCAGATTTTCGACCAGAGCGGCGCTTCTAGCTCTGTCGACTAACCACCCATAGCCCTCGACGGCATTCGTACAGTGGTGATATCCAGTCGGCTGTCAACTTAGAAGTAACCAGCGTTCACGCTTGGGCCCGTACCTGCCCAGTCGTTTGAAACTAACGCCAGTCTGGATATGGCGCTGTGGCGCTGGGCCTTTCTTCTGACGTCTGGAACCAAAGGGGCGAATTCCCACTTCCGACTGGTGCTGGCGTGGCGGTCAGCCTGACCAGTGCAGACACCCCGAACACCTCGCCGAATATGGGTCTCCTGGAGGGTAGCCTGCAGGTACCGTGGCTGCGAAGATTGGTGTCAGAAGGCCCCAGCCCGGCTCGTTTAAAGTCCCGAACTGCTAGCAAAAGGGTTTGCCCCGGTCATCGAGGTGGGCCCGAACAAGTGACACCCAAGGTGCCCAGGAGCCGATATGACCGCGTCCCCCCGTTCTCTCGCCGTCGACCACAAGGTCGCTGATCTCTCTTTGAATGAATTCGGCCGTAACGAGATCCGATTAGCCGAACATGAGATGCCCGGCCTTATGGCTCTCCGGGCTGAGTTCGTCGATATCCAGCCACTGGCAGGAGCCCGCATTGCTGGGTCTCTCCACATGACGATTCAGACCGCAGTCCTGATTGAAACTCTGGTGGTCCTTGGCGCTGAGGTGCGGTGGGCCAGTTGCAACATTTTCTCAACTCAGGACCATGCTGCCGCTGCAGCGGTCTGTGGTCCGGCTGGTTCGCCCACCGACCTGCGAGGAGTGCCGGTTTTCGCCTGGAAGGGTGAAACGCTGGAGGAATACTGGTGGGCTACCCAACAGGTCTTCGATTGGCCAGACGGAGAGGGCCCAAACCTGATTCTGGACGACGGTGGTGACGCCACCATGCTGGTCCACAAGGGCGCCGAGTACGAAGCGGCTGGTTCGGTTCCACCAGCCGCTGATGATGACTCAGAGGAATGGCAAGTGATCATCGCCACGCTCACGGCCTCGCTGGGTAGCGATCCACAGCGCTGGAGTCGGATCGCGGATGGCATCCGCGGCGTGTCGGAGGAGACCACTACCGGCGTGCTCCGGCTCTACCAAATGCAGGAGGCTGGAGAGTTGAGGTTTCCAGCTATCAATGTCAACGATGCCGTTACCAAATCTAAGTTCGATAATCTCTACGGCTGTCGCCATTCGCTGATTGATGGAATCAACCGCGCCACAGATGTGATGATCGGCGGTAAGACCGCCGTGGTTTGCGGCTTTGGCGACGTGGGTAAAGGCTGCGCCGAGTCGCTCAGAGGCCAGGGGGCTCGAGTCATTGTGACTGAAGTCGATCCGATCTGTGCACTACAGGCGGTGATGCAGGGCTATGAAGTCAACACGCTTGAGCGCGTGCTCGATGAAGCCGACATCTTTATCACGGCCACGGGCTGCATGAACATTGTTACAGCTGAGCACATGGGCCGGATGAAACATCAGGCCATCGTCGGCAATATTGGCCACTTCGACAACGAGATCGACATGGCCGGTCTGGCCCGGATGTCTGACATCCAGCGGGTCACCATCAAACCCCAGGTAGACGAGTTTATTTTTCCCGACGGGCATTCAGTAATCATGTTGTCAGAGGGCCGCCTCCTTAACTTGGGCAATGCTACGGGTCACCCCAGTTTCGTCATGTCTGCCAGTTTCTCGAATCAGGTGCTGGCGCAGATCGAGTTACACGAGCGAGCTGAGACCTTTGGTGTCGACGTGGTGACGCTCCCTAAGGAACTCGACGAGAAGGTGGCTCGCCTACACCTTGAATCGCTGGGCGTGCGGCTAACTGAACTTTCGACTGTTCAAGCCGATTACCTTGGCGTGCCAGTCGATGGTCCATATAAGCCCAGCCACTACAAGTACTGAACTTGATCTCCTCTAGGCTCGTTCCCAGTGCAGAGCACAGTGCTGGGCCTGGCAGGAGGCAGTGGAGCAGGCAAGACGACATTGGTCGATGGCTTGACTTCGCGTCTTGGTGACGATGCATCAGTGCTTTGGTTTGACGAGTACTACCACGACCTAACCCACCTTCCGGTAGCGCAGAGGGCAGCCGTCAATTTTGACCACCCAAATTCACTGGATGAGTTGTTGCTGTTGGACCACCTTGATGGTCTGTTGGCTGGCCAACCGGTTGATGTTCCGATCTACGACTTTGCCAGCCACACCCGCACAGGAAGTACCCGTCGGGTGGAACCTCGGCCGGTAGTGGTGGTGGACGGCATTTTGGTATTGGCCGTCCCCGAGTTACGCCGCCGTCTTGATCTAGCGGTGTTTGTGGACGCGTCTACTGAGATCCGTTTGGCCCGTCGGATGGAAAGAGATGTGCGTGAGCGTGGTAGGACCACATCCAGTGTGCGTGATCAGTTTGCTGCCACCGTGGCGCCCATGCACGAGACCTTCGTGGAGCCGAGCGCCGTGCATGCTGATCTACGTCTAGACGGCACCGGCGATCTAGCCAGTAATCTCGAGACGCTGGTGGACGCAGTGATTCGTCTTCGGCCTGACCAGCGGGCAGACCTTGGCCCTGAGGTGGGAACGCCCCGCCCTTAAGGGTCACCTCAGAATGACTAAAGATTGGTTTTCGGTGCGGACGGCAGGCGCTGACTACGTAGCCGAATCGGTCGTTGTTCTTGCGGCTGGCTGAACCCCGGTAGATTGTCCTTGCGTGAACGAGACCTCTGAGCCAGCGGACAGACAGACTGTGCCTACTGATGGCGAGGTCCGTGATGAGTTGCCAGACGATTTGGATGCTCGAGGTGCTGGACTCGTTGGCCCCTACATGTTCCCCGATAACAACAGGCGGCGGATTCCCGGTGCCCTCTATTTGGTGCTGGCTTTAGTCACGGTGGCAGTAGTGAAAATTGCCGATGGTTCGCCGATGGTTGACGGTGGCCTGGTGGCCGGCGCCGTGGGCCTGGCATTGTTTGGTCTCTATCATCTTCAGTCCGGGTGGAGCCTCGAAATTGACGAGGCGGATGCTTTGGTGGCGGCTGTGCGGGCGGTTGGATTTCCAGTGGGGCACGCGTCGGCCCAGATGGCATGGCGAGGGCTGCGGAGTCGGCCAACGTGGCGGGTGCTCGTCTACTCCAACGAGTCGCCACCTGAGTGGCGGGGCCTAGTGTTCGTTGATGGTGTCGACGGTGAGATTGTCGCTGCCCATGTAGAAGAAAATCCTGAGGACTGGTCTTGACCGTCGGCACCTCGTCGGATAGGTGTTCCTCGGGTAACCTCACGGTTTCTGGGATCCGCAGGGTCCGACTGGAGTAACCACCATGCTGGACGGCAACTGGCGCGAGGTGGTCGATCGAGGCCTGACCCCGATCGGTCACAGCCTTCGACGGGCAGGTATAAGTGCTGACGCCGTCACCATTGTTGGCATCATCATGGCCGCCGGCGCATCGATCGCGATTGGCACAGGGAACCTCCGTCTTGGATTCCTGCTGTTGGTGCTTACCGGCGTGCCTGACGCCCTTGATGGAGCCGTGGCTAAGGCTTCAGGTACGTCCTCCTTGCGTGGGGCCTATTTCGACTCGGTGGCAGATCGAATTACTGACGCTCTTTTGTTCGGTGGCGTAGCTTGGCATCTGGCTGGCACTCGTACCGACCGGGTGATGATGCTGCCAGTGGCCATTATGGCTACGGCCATGTTTATCTCTTATCAGCGGGCCAAAGCTGAATCGCTTGGCTATGACGCCAAGGGTGGACTCATGGAGCGCGCCGAGCGGTTCATCGTGCTGGCTTTCGGTCTACTCTTTTTCGAAATCCTCGTCCCCGTCCTATGGGTGATGCTGGTGCTTAGTCTGGTTACAGCAGTGCAGCGATTTGTCAAGGTGTGGCGTCAGGCGTCTTCAGACCACGAATCGCCAACGCGACGCCGGACCGAGCGGCGGCGGTCGCGTATTGAGCGCCGCCAGCGCCAGCGCCACCGCCCCGGGATCCGGCCGTCTCGACACTGATTAGTTGGTTGGAATAAACCAACTACCTGTGCTGTTCTGCGGGGGTACCGTCAGTTCGTCATGAAACCGGGAATCGTTCAGGCCTTTCGCCTTACTTCATTGGTTGCCCGCGTCTTACCTCCGGCGGTATCGACCCCCATAGCCAGATCTTTAGGGCGGATCGCCGGCTACTTGGATGGGGATCGTCGCCGTCTCGTAGAGCGCAACCTGCGCCGGGTCTGTGGCCCCGAGCTCTCTGGTCGACAGTTACGAAAGTCCGTTGACATGGTCTTTTCTTCCTATGCCGACTACTACCTGCAGAGCTTTCGGCTTCCGTCGATGACCCCCGATCAGATCGTTACCGGGTTTAGCGAGGAGGGCTACGAACTTATTGCTGATGGCCTTCAGGCTGGCAGAGGGGTGATCTTGGCCATGCCGCATCTCGGAAGTTGGGAGTGGGCGGCGCACTGGCTCACACTCCACCACGGCGTTCCGGTTGGGTGCGTTGTTGAAAAACTTGACCCACCTGAATTATTTGACTGGTACCGAAGTTTTCGTACTTCACTTGGTATCGAGGTGGTCGGTCTTGGTCCCAACGCAGGCACCAAGACCATCGCCATGTTGCGCGAGAACCGGGTGGTGTGCCTACCGAGTGACCGCCACGTAGGGGGTGCTGGAGTAGACGTTGAGTTCTTTGGCGAGGTAACTACGCTGCCGGCCGGCCCGGCCACTTTGGCCTTACGGACCGGTGCCACACTTCTTCCTACCGCTGTCTACGATCGTCTGGGCGGATGTCACGGTGTGGTCCGGCCGCCGGTGGCCGCCGAGCGAGATGGACGACTACGCAGTGATGTAGTTCGCATAACTCAGGAGTTGGCCACCGAATTGGAGGTACTGATTGCCGCAGAGCCCGAGCAATGGCACCTTTTGCAACCAAACTGGCCGTCGGATCGGTAGGAGACGTTGTGCGCATCGGCATGATTTGCCCATACAGCCTTTCGCTGCCTGGCGGGGTTCAGGGCCAAGTTCTGGGCTTGGCCCGGATGTTGCGAGCTGCCGGACATCCCACCCGAGTTTTGGGCCCCTGCGATGGCCCACCGCCTGACGCTGGAGTCACCCCGCTGGGAGACAGCCTGCCCACTGCAGCGAACGGCTCGATGGCCCCCATCGCCCCCGACGTGTCTTGTGCCCTGCGCACGATTCGAGCACTCCGCGACGAGGACTTCGATGTCTTGCACCTACATGAGCCGCTTGCCCCTGGGCCAACGACCACGGCGCTCTTTCTGGCCCAGTCGCCGATGGTGGGCACGTTTCACGCGGCAGGTGGAAGTCGGGCCTATGACCTGTTGAATCGCCCCGTACGGTGGCTGAGCCGGCGTATGGACCGGGTTTTTGCTGTATCTGATGATGCGGCGGCAATGGCCCACGCCTCTCTTGGTGGCGAGTACGAGGTGCTGTTCAACGGAGTGGATGTACAGCGGAGCCAACAGGTTGAGCCCTGGCCTACCGATGGACCCACGGTCTTCTTCATCGGTCGCCACGAACCTCGTAAGGGTCTAGCTGTGTTGCTGGACGCTATGGCTGGGTTGGATCACAACGTCCGCCTGTGGGTGGCCGGTGATGGACCAGAGACTGACGAGCTGCAGGACCGGGTGGCTGGTGACTCTCGGGTCCAGTGGCTCGGCCGGATCTCAGATGCCGAACGCACTGCCCGGATTAGTGGGGCCCATGTGTTCTGTGCCCCCTCACTTCGTGGCGAGTCGTTCGGCGTGGTGTTGCTCGAAGGAATGGCGTGTGGGACCCCAGTAGTAGCCAGCGACATCCCTGGCTATGGAAAGGTGGCGCGCGGTGGAGATGACGCCTTACTCGTGCCCGCGGGCGATGCTGGGGCGCTTAGTTCGGCCATTATGAGAGTGCTGGCAGATCCGGTACTGGCTGCCCGATTAGTGGCTAGTGGTCGTCAACGCGCTGAGGAGTTCTCCATGCGTCGTTTAGCTGACAGGTACCTTGAGGCCTATGCGTCGGTGATGGGCACCCCAGACGTTGGAACACGCGCCTAATATGAAGGAAAGCCGGGCGGCCTCGAATCAGTCCGTACGGCCAATAACGTCCCATCCTCGACCCTCCCGGAAGCTGCTGATCAAACATGTCGCTGCTCCGTCATCCGCTGATAGCGCCCGCCGGCTTAGTCGGCCTATCTGCAGCAGTCGTCCTGGTTCTAGCAGGGGTTGCGATTTTGGTGGCTTTGGTTTTGGGCGTTGCTATCAGCGCCATTTTGGCTTGGCTGGTGGCGCAGAGGGCCGAAAGGACAATCCAGCGCGCTGTTGGTGCTCGATTGGCCTATGCGGGCGAGTTCCCTCGGTTACACAACACAGTCGATGGGATCTGCTTGACCCATGGACTTGAGCGACCTGCGGTCTACGTTGTGGATTCGACGTCTGGTAACGCCATGGCGATGGCCGGTCGGGGTGGGACATCGATGGTCCTGACTACGGGTGCGGCTGACCGTGTCACATTGGTCGAGCTTGAGGCCTTGGTGGCTCACCTGCTGGCGCGGTGTGCCGGTACCACTCTCCGAGACGAGACCGTGGCGGCGGCCCTTGGGAGGTTCAACATTTTTGGACGTAGGACCAGTACCGGCGGCCCGGACCGCATAGTGCGCGCTGACTTCGACGGATCTGACCTGACCCGGTTCCCACCGGGTATGCAGGAATTGTTACGGGCGCTGTCCGACATCGGTGCGGCGGTTGATGCACCGTTCGCTACCGCTCGACTGTGGCTTCTGCAGCCCGATGGACGGACTGATGTATCTACCGCTGACCACCCAGCGGTAGATATGCGTATCGCTGCACTGGCAGAACGATGATGAATCTGCGGTCTGATCCCGGTCCAAGGGGGGGTACCGCACAGCGCTGCTTGGCTTTCGGAACGCTACTTTTTGTTTGGTCAGTGGCCGCAGGTTGCGGCTTTAGTGGTAGTGGAGACGCAACGTCTCCGACCCTGGGACTTATCACTTCCACTACTTCGACGCCAAGCACCGTTTCTGAGACACCTTCTTCCAGCGGGGCCGCCTCCGATGAGGTTGACACGGTGCCAGTTGCGACAGTGCCATTGCCGACCACCACGACCATCGACGGCTGGACGGGTGCAGTTCACCCGCTAACCGGTTTACCGGCATTGGATGGTTTGTTTGATCGCCCGGCGTTGGCTATCAAAATTGGCAACAACGATTCAAAGTCGTTGCCCCAAGTCGGCATCCAGTCCGCTGATGTGGTTTACGAGACCCACATCGAAAATGGGGTTACGCGTTTTCTTGCTGTGTTTCAGAGCAAGGTTCCGATCACGGTCGGCCCGGTAAGGTCAGCCCGCTCGAGCGACATTGATCTGATTGGCAACCTGAACCGTCCTGTCTTTGCTTATTGGGGTAGCAACCAAGGCGTAGGTGACGAAGTTGCCGAAGCCGAACGCCAGGGCACGTTTGTTCCCATCAGTACCAACGGCGAGGGGCAGGCCTTCTTCTTTCGTGATGAAGATCGAGGCGACGCTCCCTATAACGGGTTCCTCGACGCTGCTGCGTTGGCTGCCTACGCCGGCGGTGGCGCCCCCGATCCATTGTTCGACTTCGGTCCGCTACCAGCATCAGCGGTACCTTCCAGAGGTGTCGGTTGGTTGACGCCAAGACGCCAGATCGACTGGGTCTGGGATAGGAGTACCGCACGCTGGTTGCGCTTCCATCGTGGAGTGCCACTAGTAGATGAGACGGGCGTTCAACTGGCTGCCGACAACGTGCTGGTTCTCTACGTGGACTACCGGACGTCTACGGCCGATCTTGAGTCGCCGCAGTCGATTACGACCGGATCAGGTGATGGATGGTTGCTACGCGATGGCACAATAACCGGGGTTACTTGGAGCCGACCATTCACGGCAGAACGGTGGGCATTAGCCGATGACGACACAGGGGAGCAGGTGTTTCTGAGGCCAGGAAGCACCTGGGTGGCCTTAGCTCGTCTTGGTGAGGGAGCTAATCTTGACCCAGCACGGATCGGTGAACTCACCGGCTGATCTGGGTAGGCACTTTTCTGTAACTGCTGCATTGAACCACGCGATCCAGGGCACAGCGAATTTGGCCAAGCCTTCGTAGACTGGCCACCATGAGTGATGTGACCCGATCGACCGGTACCCAGATGGTGAAGCGTGGCCTAGCTGAGATGCTTAAGGGTGGCGTAATTATGGATGTGGTTGATCCTGCCCAAGCCAAGATAGCTGAGGATGCCGGCGCAGTCGCCGTGATGGCATTAGAGCGGGTGCCATCTGACATTCGGCGAGACGGGGGCGTGGCCCGCATGTCCGATCCAGAGATGATCGAGGGCATTAAGGAGATCGTGACCATTCCTGTGATGGCCAAGGCTCGGATTGGCCATTTTGCCGAAGCCCAGATCCTGCAGGCCCTCGGCGTTGATTATGTGGACGAGAGTGAGGTGCTTACACCAGCAGACGAGGCTCACCACATTGACAAGTGGGCTTTTACGGTGCCGTTTGTCTGCGGGGCGACCAACCTAGGCGAAGCGTTGCGCCGAATCTCTGAAGGTGCCTGCATGATCCGCTCCAAGGGAGAAGCTGGCACAGGCAACATTGTCGAAGCTGTCCGGCATCTCCGGTCGATAATTGGTGATATCCGTCGGATTACCCAAGCCGATCAGGCCGAGTTGTTTGACTGGGCTAAGCGCCTTCAGGCCCCGTTGCCACTGGTGCAGGAAATCGCCGAGACCGGCGAGTTGCCAGTGCCTATGTTCTGTGCCGGGGGCATCGCCACACCAGCAGACGCTTCGCTGGTCATGCAACTGGGTGCTCAGGCGGTCTTTGTGGGTTCTGGTATTTTCAAGAGCGACGATCCGGCGCCCCGTGCGCGTGCCATTGTCGAAGCTGCGACCAACTTCGAGGATCCCAACATCTTGGCCAGAGCCAGTCGGGGCCTCGGTAACGCCATGCCGGGGCTGGAAATGGGAGAATTGGAGACCCGGCTCGCCGATCGCGGCTGGTAGCCGCAACCGACGCCCTTGGCTGTGTCCTAGTGATGTCTATGTTGTTGGACCGATGAAGGTTGGAGTTCTCGCCTTACAGGGGGCATTTGCTCGTCATGTCCAGGTGCTAGGAGAACTCGGCTCGGCAGTTGTGGAGGTGCGGACCGTGGGCGAGTTGTCCGGTGCGGATGCTCTAGTTCTACCGGGTGGCGAATCCACGACCATGTCGATGCTCCTTGACTCGTCTGGGTTGCGCAATGCTGTGGCCGATCGGCTCTCTGCGGGCATGCCGGCACTTGGTACATGCGCAGGGATGATATTGCTCGCCACCCACGTGGCCGATGCCCGTCCCGACCAACGGTCGTTTGGAGCCATTGACATCGATTTACGCCGCAATGGGTATGGGCGCCAAGTCGACTCCTTCGAGGCCGACCTTTCCGTGGCTGGATTCGAAGGAACCTTCCCTGGGGTGTTCATCCGGGCCCCCGTGGTCGACCGCGTGGGCGAGGGAGTCGAGGTCCTAGCCACTGCTGACGGGCATCCAGTGCTTTGTCGTCAAGGAGCGGTCATGGTGTCCTCGTTTCATCCTGAGATGTCGGGAGATGGACGTATCCACCAAGAGTTCCTCGAGCTGGCTTTTGCTACTTCGATGGACTAGCAGCAGGCAGACGGAATACCCAGCAGAAGAGACCAAGAGACGGAGCGCGACATGTCTGGCCATTCCAAGTGGGCGACGATTAAACACAAGAAGGGTGCGGCGGATGCCAAGCGTGGCAAGTTGTTTGCCAAACTCATAAAGCAAGTTGAGGTCGCAGCTCGGCAAGGTGGCGGTGATCCGGACTCCAATCCGACGCTACGGACCATGTTTCAGAAGGCTCGAGATGCCTCAGTTCCCTTAGACACGATCGAGCGTGCCGTTAAGCGGGGGACAGGTGAACTCGAGGGGGTCGACTACGAGACCATCACCTATGAGGGCTACGCCCCCCATGGGGTAGCCCTCTATGTCGAGACACTTACCGACAACCGGAATCGCACTGGCTCAGAGGTGCGTTCTCTGCTAACCAAAAATGGCGGATCGTTGGCTGAGCCTGGATCGGTGGCTTGGCAGTTCGAGCGCAAGGGTGTGGTACTCCTTGCAGACTCGGTTGATGAAGACGAGATCATGCTCGCAGCGCTGGATGCCGGGGCTGATGACCTAGTGGACGATGGAGGTGTTTGGCGACTGACTTGTGAAGCTACTAACCTGCCTGCGGTTCGTGATGCGCTCGAGGAGGCAGAGTTACCGTTCTTGAACGCAGATGTCACCATGTTGGCTGGCACTGAAGTGGTCTTGGAATCGGTAGAACAGGCAAGAGCTGTACTACGAGTTATGGACTTGCTGGATGACAACGATGACGTCCAAGATGTCTACGCCAACTTTGACATACCTGCCAACATTCTTGAAGGGCTTGACGACTAAGTAGCCGGAGTCTTGAAGCGCGGACGGGGGTGCACCCGACGCTGCGAGATCGGCCGCTAGAGTCGTACACATGTTCGTTTTGGGAATCGACCCTGGACTAACCCGTTGTGGGTATGGAGTGGTGTCTCGCAATGGGCGTCACCTCGAGGCCGTAGCCGCCGGAGTGCTTCGGACTGATCCGTCAGCCGAGTTGGCGGTCCGTCTTGCGGAGGTTCACCGAGAGATCGTGGCTCTGGTTAGTGAGTATCGGCCCGACGAGGTTGCCGTGGAGCGGGTGCTCTTCCAGGTCAACGTTCGGACAGCGATGCAGACCGGGCAGGCCTCCGGTGTCGCTATGGCAGCTGCGGCCGCGGCCGGCTGCCCTGTAACCCTCTACTCTCCTAACGAGGTGAAGAGCGCGGTGGCTGGTTGGGGTGGCGCAGACAAGGATCAGGTGGAGCAGATGGTGCGAGGTCAACTTGGCCTAACTAAACCCCTACGCCCTGTTGACGCTGCGGATGCAATGGCTGTGGCATTGTGCCACTTGGCCATGCTCCCACCTGCTCGGCGAGCGGCTAAAGCAGGGACACGCTGATGATCGGGTCGTTACGGGGTCGACTGCTTGAGCGCTTTGAGAATGGCGAGGTCCTCGTAGAGGTGGCTGGCGTTGGCTACCGGGTGGTTGTGACCCCGACTACAGCGGTCCGCCTCGGCGATGCAGGTAGTGAAGTTTTCATCTACGTTCACCATTACTTCCGAGAGGCCGATCAGACCTTGTACGGATTCCTCGAGCAAGATGAGCGGTCGTGCTTTGAGGCGCTGCTATCAGCCCATGGGGTCGGTCCATCGCTTGCTCTTGGTGTCCTTGGTGTCCACGGTCCCGCTGAGTTGGCTCGCTTACTGGCCGATGAGGATGTAGCCGCCCTGTGCCTAGTGCCTGGAGTGGGCAAGAAGACGGCTGCTCGGTTACTGGTGGAGTTGAAGAGTTCACTGGACCTTCCATTAAACGGAGCGTCATCCAGTGGCGTCTTCGACAGTGGCGTTAGATCGGCACTGGCCGAAGTACAAGAAGCACTCGGTGGCCTTGGCTACGCACCTGATGAAGTGCGGTCGGTGCTGGTTGATCTCGGAGGCGACGATGCTGCGGTCTTGTTGCGCGAGGCGCTCCAGCGACTCGCTCGGGCCTAGGTGTAGGGACGAGACAGGCGATCATGCGCGAGGAGTTGCTATCAGCAGATATTGCTCCAGACTCCGACGAGGCGGCGGTTGAGGGTGGCCTACGGCCCCGCAGCCTTCAGGAGTTTGTCGGGCAGTCTGAATTGAAAGGACATCTTCGGGTCATGCTTGAAGCGGCTCGGCGACGTGGCCAGCCAGCTGACCACTTTTTGTTTGCCGGGCCTCCAGGGTTAGGCAAGACGACGTTGGCTCACATCGTGGCCACTGAGATGCAGGCCGAACTTCATGTGACCTCTGGTCCGGCTCTCGAACGGGCAGGTGATCTCGCCGCTATTCTCACCAAACTACAGCCAGGTGATGTCCTTTTCATTGACGAGATCCACCGATTGGCTCGCGCCGTCGAAGAGGTCCTCTACCCGGCTATGGAGGATTTTGAGTTAGACATCGTGCTCGGTAAGGGTCCGGCTGCTCGTTCGATTCGCCTGGAACTTCCAGAATTTACTCTGGTTGGGGCAACAACTCGCACAGGCCTTATAACTGGTCCGTTACGGGACCGCTTCGGTCTTACGGCACGGCTTGATTATTACGAGGCTGATGATTTGCAGGCGATCGTGACAAGGGCTGCAACAATTCTCGAAGTCGAGATGAATGCCGAGGGGGCGGGAGAGATTGCCCGTCGGTCACGAGGCACTCCTCGAATTGGGAATCGGCTGCTTCGTCAAGTGCGGGACTTTGCTCAGGTGGAGCGCTCCGGGATTGTCGACGGGAGCGTGGCTCGCGACGGTTTAACGTTTTTTGGCGTTGACGGACTTGGTCTAGACAAACCTTCCCGGGAGATCCTCTCAGCGCTTTGCCATCGTTTTGGCGGTGGACCTGTGGGACTTAAGACGCTTTCGATCAGTGTTAGCGAACCTGAGGACACCGTGGAATATGTCTACGAGCCGTTTCTTATTCAGCAGGGTTTGCTGTTGAGGACGCCAAAGGGTCGAGTAGCGACCGCCGCGGCCTATATCCATCTGGGCGACGCTCCGCCAACCAAGGCTCGCTCTGACGAACCAACATCGCTCTTCGAAGAGGTGCCAGCAGACTGATCACGATTGTGAGGCGGAATGCTCAGACCGTTGACGGGGGGGGGTTTGCCAGTCGCGTTGAGTCAGGATCCCTAGGCTGCCCAAATGATGGGGCCAGACGACTTCCACTATGAGTTGCCGGCTTCGGCGGTAGCTCAGATTCCTCTAGACGATCGAGCCTCAGCGCGTTTACTTGATGCCATTGGTGGCTCGGTTGTTCACAGAACAGTTCGTGACCTTCCCTCTATTTTGAGTTCCGGTGACGTCTTGGTGGTTAACGACACTCGGGTCCTTCCGGCTCGCTTGCGGCTTCGTCGGCCTACCGGTGGGGCCGCCGAGATCTTGCTGCTACGTCCGGCCGAAGAGGGAGCAACAAGGTTCGTGGCCACCTGGGAGGCTCTTGTCCGGCCGAGTAGAAAGTTGACCCCGGGAGTCGTGTTAACCGTGGCTGACGATCTCGTAATTGAAGTAGGTGATGACCTAGGAGAGGGACTGCGGCGTGTCACACTTCGAACGCAGGATGGAGACCTGATGGCCGCTCTTGATCGATATGGAGAGGTTCCCCTTCCGCCCTACCTGACCAGTGGTCTGGCTGACCCCGAGCGTTATCAGACCGTCTTCAGTAATCGGCCGGCTTCGGCTGCAGCCCCGACTGCCGGTCTCCACTTGACCGATGAAGTCCTAAACGACTGTCGAGCCCTGGGGGCTCGCGTGGAGCAAATCGAACTGGTAGTCGGTTTAGACACCTTTCGACCGGTTGCTGTCAACAACCTGGACCAGCACAAGATGCACCGAGAGGAGTACAGCGTCCCCCCGGAGGTCCTCGAGGCATGCCTCGATGCTCGCCGCGGCGGTAGTCGGGTGGTTGCCGTCGGGACTACTACGGTCCGGGCGCTGGAGTCGGCTATCCGTCTTGGTCCGTTCGGATCAACTGACCTTTTCATACGGCCGCCCTTCGACTTTCGTGTGGTCGACATTCTGATGACAAACTTTCATATGCCAAGGTCAACTCTGTTGGTCATGCTGGAGGCGTTTGGGGGACCACGTTGGAAAGATCTCTATTCAGCGGCCCTCACCGACGGATACCGATTTCTGTCCTTTGGCGACGCCATGATCGTGGATCGAGCTTTGACGATGGGGATGACGAGAGGTAATCAATGAAAGCCGAGTTTGTTGTGTCAGCAGTTGATGGCGGAGCGCGGACCGGAACGGTAAAGATGGCTGGAAAGCGGTTCCGGACTCCGTGCTTCATGCCAGTGGGTACCCGGGGGGCGGTTCGCCATCTTTCGTCTGTGGACTTGGCCGATTTGGGCGCCGAAGTAGTGTTGGGCAACACCTATCACTTGATGCTTCGACCAGGCGCCAAGGTGGTCCGAGATCACGGTGGCCTCGCTTCCTTTGCCGGCTGGGATGGCCTGACCCTTACTGATTCAGGTGGCTACCAGATTTTTTCCTTACAGCCGAAGGTGGATGATCGGGGTGCCACGTTCCGATCCACATATGACGGATCAACTCATTTACTAACCCCGGAAGGAGCAGCAGATATTCAGGCTGATTTAGGGGCGGACATTCAGATGGTGCTTGATGTCTGTCCGGCATTGCCGGCTTCCGAAAGGGTGATCCGAGACTCCGTAGTCCGTACTGCGGATTGGGCTAGGCGGGGTCGACAGGCTTTCCTCAACCATCCTGATGCCGCTTGCCGCCAGAGCCAGTTCGGCATCGTGCAGGGTGGAACTGATACTGGCCTGCGGATTGAAAGCGCCGAGCTTACTCTTGAGGTGGGCTTTGACGGCTACGCGGTGGGCGGTCTCAGCGTGGGTGAGACCCGAGACGAGATGCTTGGGCCGCTGGCGGTGGTAACAGCGCTTCTACCGGCCAACCAACCTCGATACTTCATGGGCATTGGAGACCCAGTGGGTCTCGTGGAGGTAGTGGCCGCTGGTATCGACATGTTCGATTGTGTGCTGCCCACCCGACATGCGCGACATGGCACAGTACTGACTACTGCCGGTCGCTTGAATCTTCGAAATGCCCGGTTTGCTTCCGATGATTCGCCGTTAGACCCAGGATTTCCGGCCAGTCCGGCTAGTCGGTGGTCACGTGCTTATCTGCGCCACCTCTTGATGACTGATGAGCCGGCGGGTGGACGACTCTTGACGCTGCATAATTTGGCCTGGCTTCTGGACTTCGTAGATCGGCTTCGATCGGCCATCGACGCTGGCGAGTTCGAGGCTTTTCGTCGTGACACTCTGGCGGTTTGGAGTTGATCCCCGCCGGGGTCCGGATGACCTAGCGTAGGCTCTTGGGGTCCACCGACGACCGTAGTTGTGCTGGGCCCCTGTCAGCATCCATATCTATCTAGGAGCGTTCCCGTGGCTGGTTTTATCCCCTTGATCCTCATCTTCGGACTCATGTACGTGCTCATGATCCGACCACAGCAGCGAAAGGCAAAGGAGCAGCAGGCTCTGGTGTCCTCGATCGCGGCAGGCGACGAGGTGGTGCTTAGTTCGGGAATTTTTGGTGTGGTCGACGAGGTTGATGCTGACGATGAGAATGTTCTGTGGATCGAGGTTTATAAAGATGTCCAGTTGAAGGTTTTTCGCAGCGCTGTGGAGCGCCGTTTCAACGAGGTCTCTCCGGATCGAGACGCCTTGACAGACGGGTCTGACGAGGCCTGAGAAAACGAGCGTCGCTACCTACCCGAGATCTGGAATCATGCCTCGTCGCCAATTAGTCTTTCTTCTCGGAATCGTTGCTCTTAGCATCTTCGCATCAGCGATGACTGTGGTTTGGGGAAACGAGCCACTCCTGGGGTTGGACTTGCAGGGTGGTGTGTCGGTCCGCTTGGTGGCCACCGAGCCTGCCACTGAGGAGATGTTGGACCAAGCTGTATCAATCATTCGTGACCGGGTTGATGGGCTAGGCGTTGCTGAGCCAGAGATTTCCCGCACCGAGAGTGGTGTGCTGGTCTCGCTGCCCGGGGTGAATGATCAAGAGAGGGCGTTGTCTCTTGTAGGCACCACCGCCGAATTGCGTTTCCGACCGGTGTGTGGAATCTCAGACAAAGCCCGTCCTGAGACTGCAGCCTCGGGATCATGGATAGGTACCCATGCCAAGTGTTCTGACGTTTGGTCCGGCGCTGTGGTTCCCGCTACCGGTATTAACGGGTACACGACTCCCGAGGACGACCTGGCTGACCAATTCGTTGTGCTGGGGCTACGTGACGGGAGTTCGGGCCAGCGCTACCTGTTGGGGCCCTCGGTTTTGACTGGTGAGGCCATCGCCGAAGCCAACCCGTTGTTCATCGATTACCAGTGGCAGGTTGGACTGGATCTCCATCAGGGAAAGGTGGGGATTGATGGCTTCAACGAAGTTGCAGGCCTCTGCTATACAGGAAGTCCCTCGTGCCCGCGTACCGAGGGTTCTCTCAATGGCCGGTTGGCAATCGTTTTGGATGGCCAGGTAGTCACTGCCCCATCCATCCGGGCGCCTGAGTTCCGACATGACGCCATCTTGATTTCTGGCAGCTTTGATAAGGACGAAGCTGACGATGTATCCCTTGCTTTGCGTTATGGCGCACTTCCTGTGGAACTGGCGCCTGAGAACACTCGGGTCGTGTCCGCCACCATCGGTGAAGACTCTCTGCGGGCTGGTGTAGTGGCCGGCCTCGTTGGCCTTTTGCTAGTCGCAATTTTTATTATCGCCTACTACCGGATTCTGGGCCTAGTAGCGCTAGCTAGTCTCGGTCTGTCTGGCGCCCTGCTTTGGTCAATCATTGCCCACCTTGGCACACAGTCTGGACTTGCACTGACGTTGGCGGGAGTGACTGGAATGATTGTTGCCGTTGGCGTCTCGGTGGATTCCAACGTCGTCTATTTCGAGCACCTTAAGGAGGACGTCAGGGATGGTCGGACAGCCCGTTCGTCGGTCGAGCGGGCGTTCCCTATCGCCTTCTCCACTATTGTAAAAGCAGATTTAGCCTCGCTCATCGGGGCTGGCCTGCTCTGGGCTTTGACTGTAGGTGCCGTAAGGGGCTTCGCGCTGTACCTCGGCCTGGCAACCATCTTGGATTTGGTGGCTACCTACTTCTTCATGGGGCCGATGGTTCGTCTGCTGGCGACCACCAGATGGTTCGCCGAGCATCCAGAACGTTTTGGCCTTCCCGCCTCGGGTGCGGTAATTGGTCGACGAACGGTTTCCACCTCAGAGGTTGGGGCATGAAGACTCTGCGGGCTCTTTACCGGGGTGAATCACCGGTTGACTTCCCGTCACTCTGGCGTCCCGCCATCACCGCATCGGTTGTGTCTGTCTTTATCGGTCTGCTCTCGTTCGCTGTTCTGGGTCTGAACTTGGGTCTCGACTTCGAGGGTGGGACGTCGTATGAAGTGCGGGTACCCGCTGCATCAGTGAGCGATGTTCGCGACCTCATGGCTGATTTGGGTGTACCTGAAGCCCGTATCCAGTTGGTCGATAATGACTTGGTCCTAGTGCGTACTGACGTGCAGGATCCTTCTCAGGCTGCCGAGATCCGTAATGGCTTGGCTTCTGGACTGGGTCCAGTGGTGGCTTTTGAACAGGTAGGACCCACTTGGGGAGATGAAGTTACTGACAAGGCCGTCACTGCTCTCATTGTCTTCTTTATTGTGGTAGCGCTGTACATAGCGGTTCGACTCGAGTGGAAGATGGCTCTCGGGGCGTTAGTTGCGGTGGCCCATGACATCGTGCTCAGTGTCGGGGTCTATTCGGTCTTCCGATTTGAGATCACCCCAGCGACCGTCATTGCCTTCCTCACCATTATGGGGTATTCACTCTATGACACCATTGTGGTCTACGACAAGGTTCGCGAGATCGTTGGTCGCCTCGGGGCGACTGAGCGTTACACCTATCCGGAGCTCATGAATCTGGCTCTCAACCGGGTAGCCATGCGGTCCATCAATACGAGCATTACTTCGGCTATTCCAGTGTTATCGATGTTGCTGGTGGGTTCAGTGGTCATGGGGGCTACTGCTCTACGTGAGTTTGCCGTGGCGTTGTTGGTGGGCATATTTGTTGGTTCCTATTCGTCGATATTCTTGGCTTCAGCGCTGGTTTCGACGCTCAAAGAGCGCGAGGAACGGTGGCGCCAAATTGGGACGAAGGTTCGGAATCGGGTGGCTGATGGAGGAGATGGTGGAACTCGAGTCATCGAACGAAGTGATGCGGTGGGAGTCGATACTCGAGCAACCCCTCGGGGAGCACCTGGTGGTGGTCCAGCGAAACGTCGACCGTCTTTGACTGCACCGGCCGGCAGTGGGGCGCCACCCCGACCACGCAAGAAAAAGCACTGACCTACGCCAACAGTCTTTTGGGGCTCGACGACTACCGTGGAGCCATGTGTAAAGCGTTTAGCAGCGGTGTTTAATATTTGCCAAAAATCTGACGTGGCATTCAGGGGGTGCTGAGATGGCAACCATGACACGGGTGCTCCCATGGCGTCGTCGTCCCCGTGAGGTGGTGGGCGAGACTTCAGCTTTGCTGACTGAATACCGGGCCCACCATCCCGGAGCAGACGCTTCAATGATCGAGCGGGCCTATCAGGTGGCATTGGCCGCCCACGCCGGTCAGATACGCAAGTCGGGTGAATCCTATATTCAGCACCCGTTGTCGGTGGCCACCATCGTCGCCCGGCAAGGCCTCGACGACGTGACGGTGGCTGCCGCGCTGTTGCATGATGCGGTGGAGGACACCTCGATATCGCTTGAGGATCTGGAACGCGACTTTGGAATTGACGTCCGCCTCATCGTAGATGGCGTCACCAAGTTGGATCGCCTCCAGTTCGATACTCGCGAGGAGCAGCAGGCGGCGAGCGTGCGCAAGATGGTCGTGGCTTTGGCTAAAGACTTGCGTGTGTTGATTATCAAATTGGCCGATCGCCTCCACAACATGCGTACTCTCGCCGCTCTGCCCGAGCACAAGCAAGAACGGGTGGCTCAAGAGACGCTTGACATATATGCCCCGCTCGCCAATCGGTTGGGGATGCAGGAGGTCAGGGACCAACTGGAGGACCTAGCGCTGGCGACCCTCCACCCGAAGCGTTACAGCCAGATTGATCAGATGGTCCAAGACCGTTCGCCGGAGCGTGACCTCTACCTTGCTCAGGTCATCGGAGAGGTCGAGGGCCGCCTGAGTGAGGTGGGTATTGCAGGACAGGTGGATGGTCGACCCAAGCAGTTGTGGAGTATTTACGAGAAGATGATTGTTAGGGGTCGACCCTTTGACGAGATTCACGACCTAGTTGGAGTCCGGCTTGTTGTTGAGAGCGTCCGCGACTGCTACGCAGCGCTGGGGACCATTCACGCCACCTGGAAACCGGTGCAAGGCCGGTTTAAGGACTATGTGGCCATGCCTAAGTTCAATCTCTACCAATCGCTCCATACCACTGTCGTGGGGCCTCAGGGGAAACAGGTGGAGTTTCAAGTGCGCACTATCGAGATGCACGCGCGGGCGGAGCATGGGGTGGCCGCCCACTGGGACTACAAGGCTCGCTCACCAACTGATGAGATGGCCTGGTTGAACCGGATAGTGGAGTGGCAGGCCGAGACTGAGGATCCGGGCACGTTCATGGCCAATCTCAAGACGGATCTAGAGTTAGACGAGGTCTACGTCTTTACGCCAAAGGGTCGGGTGGTGACGCTGCCGTTGGGTGCTACCCCAGTGGACTTCGCTTACACCATCCACACCGATGTTGGACATGCCTGCGTAGGGGCCAAGGTGGGGGGGCGTCTCGTGCCGCTAGAGACTCATCTGGTAACTGGTGACACTGTCGAAGTGGTGACCTCCCACCAGATGGGTGCAGGGCCCAGCAGGGATTGGTTGCAGTTTGTCGCAACCCATAGGGCGTCCAGCAAGATCAAGCACTGGTATTCCCAGGAGCGACGTTCTGAGGCCATCGACACCGGTTATGAGGAACTTGCTAATGAGTTACGACGAGTAGGCCTACCGGTCCGAGATGTACTCAACGGCAGTGATTTGGCTGAAGTCGCGGCCTCTATGAACTACCAAGATTCTGACACGCTCTACGCAGCGATTGGTGAACGTCATGTGTCGGCTCATTCACTAGCCGGTCGAATGGTCAAGATCCTCAGACCTGAGGAAGTTGAGGAAGTGACGGCCATACCGATTAAGACCCGTCAACCTCGAAAAGACGGCGACCAGGTGGGAGTCCACGTCGAAGGACTAGACGGGATGCTGGTTCGCCTCTCTCGGTGCTGCACACCGGTTCCGCCTGACGAAATCATGGGCTTTGTGACTCGGGGGCGAGGGGTAAGTGTGCACCGCTCAGATTGCGCCAACGCGGTATCACTGATGACCGAACAGGGAGACCGACTTATCGACGTCGACTGGGATGGGCAATCTGGAGCCCACTTCGTGGTCTCGGTAGTCCTCAAGGCACTCGACCGTCCAGGCTTGCTGCATGACATCACTGGGGTGTTGGCAGATCATCACGTCAACGTGCTGTCTACGACTACGGCGACCAGTGGTACGGATCGGGTGGCAAACATGCGCTTCGACTTTGAGATCGTAGACCCCAGCCACCTCGAGACCCTTTTACGCATGCTTCGGAGAGTCGACTCCGTGTACGACGTGCATCGGGCTGTCCAGGGGGCGCCCGACCTGGCTGGTGACCGAAATGACGAGTCGAACGAGATCTGATCTCTAGTTACTTCGGCGAGTGCGGGGTGGCGCTCGGGTAGCCTCCACCACAGTGTCCGACCACGTTTTCCGCGCCCCAAAGGGCACCCGTGACATTCTCTGGCCAGACTCGGCCCGTTGGCGAGCGTTGGTTGAGTCGTTCAAAGAGGTAGTCGGTTCAGCGGGTTACCTCGAAGTCATTCCGCCAATGTTTGAACACATTGAAGTGTTTCAGCGTCTTGGTGAGGCGACTGACGTGGTTCGTAAGGAGATGTATGCCTTTGAGGACAAGGCGGGACGAGTCATCGCTCTGCGACCAGAGCAGACCGCTTCGGTAGTCCGTGGGTTCGCCGAGCACCGGCCAGCCCTCCCGTATAAGGCTTGGTATGCCGGGCCCAACTTTCGCTACGAGCGAGCCCAGAAGGGCCGATTTCGCCAATTTGACCAGGTTGGCGTAGAGGTGTTGGGCCCAACCGACCCACATCTTGACGCGGAGGTCATTACTTTGGCGTGGCGCTTTTACGAGCGACTCGGCTTACGAAAGGTCAGGCTGCTGGTTAACTCTCTAGGCAGCGCAGAAGATCGAGTTCGTTACATAGAGGCGCTTCAGGCCTATTTCAGTGCTGATCGCGATGCTCTGAGCGAAGAGTCGAGGGCCACGTTGGAGGTAAATCCGCTACGAGTGCTGGATTCTCAACGGGAACCCGACGCTGCTCTTATCGACGCGGCGCCACAGATGCTGGACTTTCTTTCAGACGATGCGGCGGCTCATTTTGCCGGCGTAACTGGGTCGTTAGACGCTGTTGGCGTGCCGTATACCATTTCGCCTCGATTAGTCCGCGGCCTCGACTACTACGTGCGAACTACATTCGAATTTGTAGCTGAAGCTCTTGACGCCGCCCAGAACGCAATAGGTGGCGGTGGCCGCTATGACGGACTGGCTGCTGACCTTGGCGCACCGGAAACTCCTGGTGTGGGGTTTGCCCTAGGGGTAGACCGCACCCTGCTGGCCTGCGATTCTGAGGGCGTGTTTGATCCACCGGTAACCGCTGTTGACGTTTTCGTCGTGGATACTACGGGTGGCTATGAGGCGGTGGTGCTAACCGACCAGATTCGTTTAGGCGGCCTACGAGTTGACCGTGCTTGGGATGGCCGATCCATGAAAGCGCAGATGAAGGTTGCCGATCGCAGTGGCGCTGCCCTAGCAGTGATTGTGGGCGATGACGAGAAAGCTACCGGCACGGTAACAGTGCGAGACCTCCGGGGTGATGGTGGGCAGGAGACCGTGACCCAGGACCAGATGATCGAGACCCTGCGAGCGAGGCTGCGTTGACCGATTACTCCACCTCAATGAGAACCGACCGATGCGGAGATCTCCGAATCGAAGACGTAGACCGGCAGGTGACTCTGTGCGGATGGGTCGACCGAAGGCGCGAGCACGGTGAGCACCTTGCGTTCATTGATCTGAGGGACCGCTCCGGTGTCGTTCAGTTGGTTGTCGACGGCGCTCAGGACCTCCGCAGCGAGTATGTCCTACAGGTCAGTGGCACTGTCCGCAAGAGACCTGCCGACACAGCCAACGATTCGTTAGGCACCGGTGCTGTCGAGATTAATGTCGCTGAGGTAACGGTGTTGTCCGTTGCTGAGCCGCCACCGTTTCCCATAGATGAGCGCACTGACGTTGATGAGGTACTGCGCCTTCGCCACCGCTACGTCGACCTTCGACGTCCCCGTCTCCAGCGAAATCTAGAGATCCGGGCGCAGGTGAACAGTGCAGTGCGAGATGCAATGGAAGAGCAGGGCTTTCTTGAGGTCGAGACGCCGATGCTTATCGCCAGTACTCCTGAGGGGGCTCGCGATTTCGTGGTCCCGTCGCGTAAGGAGCCCGGATCGTTCTACGCCCTTCCGCAGAGCCCTCAGATCTTCAAGCAACTGTGCATGGTGGGAGGCATCGACCGCTACTACCAAATTGCTCGCTGTCTGCGTGACGAAGACCTTAGGTCCGACCGCCAGTTTGAGTTTATGCAACTTGACGCCGAGGCTAGTTTTGTGTCTCAGGATGATGTGTTGGCTTTTATTTCTCATGCTGTCTTGGCAGCGACTGAAGCCGTCACGGGAGAACGGCTTGGTGAAATTCCTCGAATGTCCTGGCACGAGGCGCAAGAACGTTTCGGGTCCGATAAGCCCGACGTTCGTTTTGGTATGGAGTTAGTGGAGCTAACCGAGGTTTTTGCTGGGACTGAGTTTCGCGCCTTCCAGGCGCCGTGTGTCAAAGGGATCAGAGTCCCAGGTGGTGCCGAAACATCGCGCAGCCGGCTTGACGACTTAACCGAGCAGTGCAAGCGTTGGGGAGCCAAGGGTCTGGTTTGGATGCGGGTTACCGATGTAGGTCTTGACTCGCCGGTGGCAAAGTTCCTTACTGGTAGTGAGGAGGCTCAGTTGAGTTCGACGCTGGGTGGAAAAGAGGGCGACTTACTTCTACTAGTGGCCGATGAGCGACGGACGGTTCGACACATCCTGGGTCTTCTACGACTCGAGTTGGGGCGCCCGCCGGTTACAGAGGGCGGGTTGAACTTTTTGTGGGTGGTTGACTTCCCGCTTTTTGAGGGTCTTGACGATGCGGGTAACCCAATTTCTGCTCACCACCCGTTCACGATGCCTCATGAGGACGACCTTGAAGTGCTCGACCGGGGTGATCTGCTAAATGTGCGCTCGCAGGCTTACGACCTTGTTTTGAACGGATGGGAGTTGGGCTCGGGAAGTGTCCGTATCCACCGCAGCGATATTCAGGAAAAGATTTTTTCCATCCTGGGCATCGGCTCAACTGAGGCACACGCCAAGTTTGGATTCCTGCTTGACGCCTTCCGTTACGGCGCGCCACCCCACGCAGGCTTCGCCTTTGGTCTCGATCGCCTGACGGCCATCCTTGCGGGCGAGGAGAACATCCGTGAGGTGATCGCCTATCCGAAAACTCAGTCGGGGGCTGATCCTCTGACTAGCGCTCCGACCCCTATCGATGATCGTCATCTCAAGGAGTTGGGTCTGCGGGTCCTGCCACCTGCTGAGTAAGCCGGTTAGGGGCACGAGCGGCCACTACAGCAGTCAGGTGGCGAGTACCGTCGAAACGTGCCAGAGAATCTCTTTACAAGCGCTGCTGTCGAACGGTTGGCTCGTCGCGCCCCACTCGCCGAACGCTTACGTCCTACCCGCCTAGACGACGTCGTTGGCCAAGACCATTTGTTGGGGTCGGGACGGCCGCTTCGCCGGCTCATTGAGGCCGACCGGCTTTCATCAGTCATCTTCTGGGGACCACCAGGGACGGGTAAGACTTCGTTGGCCCGCCTGATCGCTCGGGTCACCGCTCAGGATTTTGCTGAACTCTCGGCGGTCAATGCGAGCGTTAAGGACGTTCGGGAACTGGTTGCCGCTGCTGCAAGACGTCTGGGTGAGCGCGATATCGGAACTATTTTGTTTCTCGATGAGGTCCATCGGTTCAATAAGGCACAACAGGATGCATTGCTACCGTCAGTTGAATCTGGCTTACTGGTGCTGATTGGCGCTACTACCGAGAACCCGTTCTTTGAGATCAATGCACCACTTTTGTCACGATCAACACTTTTCCGTCTCGAGCCGCTGGGACCTGAGTCGTTGCGTCGCCTGCTTTTGCGAGGGTTGGATGTGGAGGCCGTGGAGGCAGACGAAGATGCTCTCGACCTGTTGGTTGATAGGTCGGCGGGTGATGGGCGCCACGCTCTGACCAGTCTCGAGGTCGCCGCCGCTTTGGCTGTGGGTCGAGTTGGCGAGAAGCCGATTGAAACAGTGACTTCTATGCCTGACCAGAGCGTGGCTGGGGCTCGGGTGACCCTGGCTGATGCTGAGGCGGCGTTGGGCACTAAGGCCCTTCGGTATGGTCGCGACACCCACTACGACGTGATCAGCGCCTTCATTAAAAGTATCCGAGGTTCCGATCCCGATGCTGGCCTTTACTGGCTGGCTCGGATGCTCGATGCTGGCGAAGATGCGCGGTTTATCGCTCGGCGGCTAGTTATTTTGGCCAGTGAGGATATCGGAATGGCCGATCCGATGGGTCTAGTGGTAGCTGATGCGGCTGCCCGGGCAGTCGAGTTCGTTGGGCTGCCAGAGGCGAAGTTGAACTTGGCTCAAGCCGTGGTTCACCTTGCTACAGCGCCCAAGTCGAATCGAGTCACCACCGCTCTTGGGGCAGCCGAAGATGACGCTCGAGCTGGGGGAACCGGCGAGGTGCCGATGCACATGCGAGATGCCCACTATCGGGGAGCCTCTCAGCTTGGGCACGGTGAGGGCTATGACTATCCCCATGACCATCCAGGGGGGTGGGTAGATCAGGGCCATCGCCCCCATGAACTGGATGGACACCGCTACTACGATCCGTCTTTACGTGGCTTCGAACGAGAGGTCGCCGAGCGAATGCGTCTGACGGGTGGGTTTGAGGATGGTGTGTGAGTTGAATTCGACAGGGGTTACCGCAGTCGGCTTCGCTTCTTTGGTTGCCAGTAATTTGCTGTTGTCAAATCTCCGGACTCTGAGGGGGGAGACTCTTCCAATGGTGGTTGATCGAGGGCATTGTCGATGGTCTGGTGGATCGGTCTGATGCGACGACGACTGTTTTGGCTGTTAGGTGGATGGATCATCGGGACGTTGTCGGCGGCGTGGTTGCGTCGTCGAGTCCGTCATGGAGTTCAGCGATACGCCCCTGTTCGGCTCCGCCACGAGGTAGTTGATCGAAGTTCAGCGCTCCTTGATGGTGTTCGACGCATCGCCGGTGAGGTTGTTGCCGCTAGTCAGGACAGGCCAGATGAGGTTAGATACACCCGGCGGGATCCGAACTACGGCCCTACACGGCGGCACCGTCGGCCGGTCCGACTAGTGCCCAATGATCGCTAGGACTGGGTTATCGAATTGAGTAGGTCAAATCAGCCCCGCCGCCGATCGCGTGGATTCTCTAGGCTGGGCCAATTATGAACGCTAATCCTGAAACACTGCCCACCGCCGCTGGTGTCCGCCGAGCGTTTATCGACTTCTTCTCGACTAACGGCCATCACCACGAAGTATCGGGGAGCCTGATCCCCCACGATCCCAGTCTGCTTTTTACAGTTGCTGGGATGGTGCCGTTTAAGCCCTATTTCGTGGGTGAACAGCCGGCTCCGTGGCCCCGAGCTGTAACCGTCCAAAAATGCGTTCGGGCTGGTGGAAAGCACAACGACTTAGACGAGGTGGGTCGCACTAGTCGCCACCTCACCTTCTTCGAGATGATGGGAAATTTCAGTTTTGGTGACTACTTCAAGTCTCAAGCCTGTGCCTTTGCTTGGGAGTTCGTGACCGGACGCCTTGGTCTGGATCCTGACCGCCTTTGGATCACGGTGCATGTCAGTGACGATGAGACCGAGGCCATTTGGCGAGATGAGGTAGGAGTCCCGGCGGAACGCATCCAGCGACTTGACGAGGACAACTACTGGCGAATGGCCGATACCGGACCGTGTGGACCGTGTTCAGAAATATTCTGGGACAAGGGGCCGGAATTTGGCGACGATGGTGGACCAGCTCATGGCGGCGATGAGCGGTTTATTGAGTTCTGGAATCTCGTGTTTATGCAGTTTGAGCAACACGATGATGGATCAATGACCGAACTACCCGCCCCGTCAATCGATACCGGGGCTGGTTTAGAGAGAATCCTCACCGTTCTAGGAGGTTTCGATTCGGTTTGGGAAACCGACGAGCTCAGCAGTCTTCTGACACGTATTGGTGAACTCACTGGAGTGGCCCATGGGTCCAGTGACCGCACCGACGTATCTCAGCGCATCCTTGCTGATCACGCTCGGTCGTCGACGTTCCTGATTAGCGACGGTGTATTCCCCAGCAACGAGGACCGGGGATACGTACTACGGCGCATCATTCGCCGGGCTGTCCGTCACGCCTGGCTGCTGGGTGTTGAAGAATCCATCATGCCCAATTTGGTTGACGCTGTTGTGCAGATTATGGGTTCGGACTATCCGGATTTGGTGCGCAACCATACTTTTGTCCGCGATGTCCTTGACCGCGAAGAACGCCGGTTCCGTGAAACGTTGCGGACAGGATCAGTCATTCTTGACGATGCCCTGAATGGGCTAGATGAGGGTGGACGTCTTGATGGGGACGTGGCTTTCAAGCTTCACGATACCTACGGCTTTCCCTTGGAGCTGACTGAAGAGATCACGGCCGAACGGGGCCTAGAAGTTGATCTTGATGGCTTCTGGACTGCGATGTCTGATCAGCAGAGTCGGGCCCGCGAAGCGCGTAAGAATGTGGTTGGCTCAGCGTCAAGTGGTGATTTACGAGTTGTGCTTGAAGAGCATGGTCCTACGGAATTTGTCGGTCGAGACGTCAATGAGGCCACCGCTAACGTGCTGTATACGGATGGCACGATTGTGGTCCTGGATCGCACGCCGTTCTATGGCGAGTCCGGCGGCCAGATCGGCGATACCGGGACTCTGGTCTCTGATAGAGGCATCTTGCAGGTCCTAAACACCACGGTGGCGTTGGACGGGCTTCACCAACATCACGTTGAGGTATCAGGCGTGGAGGTGGAGGTTGGTCAGGAGGTCCGAGCAGCGATCGACGTGAGCCGGAGGGCTGCAATTCGTCGCAACCACACCGGCACGCACCTTCTCCACTCGGCGCTGCGGAGGGTGCTGGGCGACCATGTCAAGCAGCAGGGTTCCCACGTCGGTCCCGATCGGATGCGGTTCGACTTCAGCCATTTCGATGCTCTGACTGTCGATGAGGTGGTGGCGGTGGAGGACCTAGTCAATACCGAGATTCTTGCCAATCCAGCATGCCGCCATTACGAGACCAGTCGAGAGGAGGCCGAAGCCGCTGGGGCTATAGCGTTCTTTGGAGATAAATATGGCGAAAAAGTTTGGGTGCTTGAAGCTGGACCAAACTCCACTGAACTATGCGGTGGTACTCATGTAGCCGCTCTGGGTGATATCGGGCTGATCAAGATCGTGGCTGAAGGTTCCATTGGCTCGAATATTCGTCGGATCGAGGCGCTGAGTGGAACTGCACCCGTTGATCGTCTGCGTGCAGCCGAGAAGGTGCTAGATCAGGTTGCAGAACTTGTCAGCGTGCCAGTCGATGACGTAATTGGCGGTATCGAGAAGCGCCTGGCTGAGATCCGGTCATTACGTAGTGAGTTGGACGGTCTGCGGAGCCAGACTGCGCTTGGTCGCTCCGACGAGTTGGCCGCTCTTGCTGTGGATGGTGTGGTTGTGTCTTTAGTGGACAACATTGATCGTGACGGCCTACGTCTATTGGCTATGGCCGTGCGCGATCGTGATGGTGTCCGGGCTGTGGTTCTGGGGACTGCCCCGACTGGGGGAGGTGCGGCGCTGGTATCTGCTGTGGCACCTGATAGTGGGCTGGATGCGGGAGTTTTGGTAGCCGACGCAGCGAAGACGATTGGAGGGGGTGGGCGCTCCAATCCTGAGGTAACAGTGGTGGGCGGCAAGGATCCTGAGCGTCTAGCCGAGGCCCTAGGCCAGGCGCGAGCGGCAGCCCAGGTCACCTGAATTCGATGCGGGCCCTCGGCCTCGACTTAGGGACGAAGCGAATCGGTGTCGCAGTAAGCGACAGCGATGGTCGGGTGGCCACACCAGTCGAAGTCGTCCAGCGTACGGGAGACCGGTCCAGAGAGCATCGAGCCCTAGCCGACCTTGCGGTGGAGTGGGAAGTCGGAGTTGTGGTTGTTGGAATTCCATACTCGCTAGATGGGTCAACTGGTCCGATGGCCCGGTCTATGGCTGCTGAGGCCGCTGAACTGGACCGAGTGTTGGGTGCCCGTTTGGGGATTCCAGTTGAGACCTACGATGAACGCCTGACCACTGTGACTGCCGAACGGGCTCTCCGCGAACAGGACCTTCGGGCCCCTCAACGCCGGAAAGTTGTGGACATGGTCGCAGCTGCAGTGATACTGCAAGCTTGGCTGGACGCCCGTAGGGAGACGTGCGGGTGAACAGGCTGTCTTTGGGGTCGACTCCAGACATTGGTGAGGACGAGCCCCAGCCTGATGTTCGCTGGGTGCGTCATCGACCACCCTTTGGACCACTTCCGCGTTGGGGATTGGTAGCTACTTTGGTGCTGGTAGTCCTGATAGTGGGGTACCGGCTGTTCGTTGGCTGGGTGAACGACCAGATGACCCCAAGTGCCCTACCCGGCGTTGAGGTGGATTTCGTCATCGTCGAGGGCTGGTCAACTAACGATGTGGTGGCCTCACTTGGTGATGCTGGGGTGATTGACAACCCGGCTATGTTCCGGCAGTGGCTGCGGTGCCCGTCGGCCATCCGGTGGTTAATTGACTGCCCAGCGGAAGTTGAGTACTTGTTTCAAGCTGGTGATTACGTGCTTCGGGAGCATCTTGGATTTGAGGTCGCAGTAGCTCTCCTCAATGAGGGCCCGTTACCTGAGGAAGTGATACGGGTGACTGTTCCCGAGGGCCTCACGGTTGAACAGACGTTGCAGCGTCTACTTCGTGAGATGCCGTTATTTGAAGAGGACGAGCTTCGGGCTGCGATGCTCAGCGATCGTCTTCGTTGGGAGTACGGACCAACTGAACACCTAGACCGAGCGGTTGAGGGTCTGCTCTTTGGGGACACGTATCAGCTGGACGAGGCCACAGTGGCTGACGAACTGGGTCTTGTGTTCCGTATGCACCAGCAGTTTCTTCGAGTGATTGAACAGTTGGATCTAGTGGCGAGAGCGACAGAGGTTGGTTTGACCCCGTATGAGGCAGTGGTGCTGGCCTCACTTATTGAAGAGGAGGCCCTATTGGACGATGACCGGCCTCGGATCAGTCGAGTCATCCACAATCGTCTGGATGCTGGTTGGCGACTGGGCATCGACGCATCAAGTCGCTACGCAGTGGGCAAGACGGCCGGTGAACCGATGTACACCGAAGATCTCTCCGTGGTGTCGCTTTGGAACACCCGGGTGGTTACTGGGTTGCCGCCAACGCCCATTTCTTCTCCTGGTCGGGCATCGCTTGAAGCCGCTCTAGAGCCGGGCCCTGGACCATGGATGTATTACGTACGTACCGACGAGGGCGGGGTGGTGGGCGCTCACACCTTCGCCACTACCGCGTCCGAATTTAAATTGGCACGACGAGTTTGCATAGAGAAAGATCTAGGTTGTGGCTGATCGGATCATGGAACGACGACCGTCGGTGACTGGTGCGACGCGACTGGCTGCCGTAATTGGTGATCCGGTCCGGCACTCCTTGTCGCCGACACTGTTGGGAGCGGCGTTTGCCGAGACAGGGCTCGATTGGGCCTATGTTGCCCTTGAGGTAGCCGAAGGTGCCGCTGTAAGGGCGTTGGATGGGATGGCTGCACTGGGAATCAGCGGGCTATCTGTGACCATGCCGCATAAATCGGCTATAGCCGCTGCAGTCGATCGTTGCACAGAGGATGCTGGGGCGCTAAATGCCGTGAACTGTGTGGTAGTTGAAGACGGTGAATTAGTTGGCTACAACACAGACGGCGGTGGTTTCTTGGATGGATTGGAGCGCGATGCGGGTCTGGACGTAGCTGGACGGTCAGTGGTCGTCCTTGGTGCCGGCGGTGCCGCTCGCGCCGTGGTGCGGGCGCTGGCCGGTGCTGGAGCGACCGAGGTCGTGGTGGCCAACCGGACCATAGAAGGAGCCGAGGTGGCTGCATTGCTGGCTGGTGAGGCTGGTCGGCCTCTGGGCCTCTCGACTGAGGGGGGTAATCCGGCGCTCGCTGAAGCGTTAGACGGAGCGGCACTGGTGGTGAACGCTACGTCGGTGGGAATGGACGGGATAGCCGTTGATGCCCAGCCGGTGGATTCGACATTCGTCAATTTCGACGCTGTCGCGGTTGATCTGATTTACCACCCAGTCGAAACAGTTTGGATGACCGCTCTTCGTAAGCGGGGAGTGGAGGTCCACGGAGGCCTCTCGATGCTTGTCTGTCAGGCAGCACGCGCCTTCACTCTCTGGACCGGTGTTCAAGCGCCAGTGGCAGCGATGGATGCTGCCGCCCGGGCAGCACTAGCTGGTCGCTGATCGTCTATTTCGTGAGCTATAGCCGAGATGCCCGCTAGGCGTCTTTGTCAAGGAAGGTCATCTGGGATTCAGATTTGGTTCCTCAGTGTCAAACCACCCGGCCGGCCGGAGTCCCATCTGTAACCTGTGGGTATGGCACCCAATTCGCAGCCCGTCGTGCCCACGCGCCATCTGGCGTTAGTCGGCTTGATGGGTGCTGGTAAGACTGCAGTTGGCCAAGTTCTGGCCATGAGGATCCAACGTCGCCACGTTGATCTTGACCGGGCTGTTACCCAGCTGGCCGGTCGATCTATTGGAGTCATATTCCATGAAGGTGGCGAGACAGCATTTCGGAATCTCGAATCCCAGTGTCTAAGCCTTCAGTTGGCCGTTGAAGATCCAATCGTTATCTCCACCGGGGGTGGAGTACTCGGTCGAGATGAGAACCGAGTTGCCCTAGCGAAGGAGACAATTTTGGTCTGGTTGCGGGCTCAGCCCGAGACACTGGCCAGCCGCGTGGGCGAGGGCGCTGGTCGCCCACTTCTTGAGGGAAAAAATTGTCTTGAGGTCCTGCAGAGCATGGCTGAAAAACGTGATCCGGTTTATGAACTGGCGTCCGACCTAGTAGTGGATACTGACTACCAGTCGATTGACGAGGTGGTTGACGAACTCTTGGGAGAATTGGCCGCATTGGGACCATCGAGTCGAAGTAGTGGGATGGAGGGCCGACCATGATCAAGGTGCGTGTGCCGCTTCCAGGCGATCGCTCTTACCCGGTGCTAGTGGGGGCTGGTGTGGCCTCCGAACTAGCAGTACATCTGCGTGAACTGGTTCTTCTTCCCACTAGTCGTGCCGCGGTGGTAACCCAAGAAGGGATACCGGTGACAGTTGATCCGGGTGTGGAGCACCGGGTGTTCACAATTCCTGAAGGTGAGTCGGCTAAGACCTTGGCGACTATCGAGGTACTCTGTCGGGCCTTCGCTCAATGGGGCCTCACTCGAGCTGACATTGTCATCGGTGTCGGTGGAGGTGTGGTTACTGATGTGGCCGGGTTCGCTGCGGCTTCTTACCATCGGGGCCTCCCCGTGGTGCACGTCGCAACTACTCTTCTAGCTCAGGTTGACGCTGCGATTGGGGGAAAGACTGGAGTCAACCTCCCAGAGGGAAAGAATCTGGTCGGGGCGTTTTGGCAGCCGTCGTTGGTGCTTTGCGACACTGCACTGCTGGACACGTTGCCTGAGCGGGAGATGCGTTCTGGCTTGGGAGAAGTAGCCAAGTATCACTTCCTCGACGGATCTCTTTTTGAAGAAAATACTGGCCGTGAGGCTGTCTCGCTAGATGAACTGGCGATTGACGATCGTGTGGCTCGTTGCGTCGAGATCAAGGCCGAGGTGGTGGCTGCCGACGAACGTGATTCGGGTCGACGTGCCGTGCTTAACTATGGCCACACTCTCGGCCACGCCATTGAGACGACCGGTCGTTACGATCTTCGTCACGGTGAAGCGGTGGCTGTTGGCCTGGTGTACGCAGCAGAACTAGCGCGGTCTCTCGGCCGGATTAACGATGACCGGGTAGCTGAGCACCGGCGGGTTGTAGAGAGTTACGGCCTCTGCGCCTCACTCCCCGTTGGGGCTGACCCGGAGGGTCTGCTGGCTGTGATGGCGCGTGACAAGAAGGCGGTCTCCGGGTTCACATTTGTTCTTGATGGTGGGAGCGGCGTCGAGACCGTGGCAGATGTTGACATCGACACGGTACGGACTGTTCTTGAGGCCGTCCGATGACCGTGATGAAGAATGAACTTCGGATCGGCCGAGGACGAATGAAAGAATGGGCGTCATGGGCGAGTTGATTGTTTTACTGTTGTCGGGCCCCAACCTCAACCTGTTGGGTGAGCGACAGCCCGAGATCTATGGAAGTGACACACTGGATGACCACGTCGCAGGGTCTGCCGCCGTGGCTGTTGCACACGGTTTGACCCTCGAGCATGTCCAGTCCAATCACGAGGGAGAACTGGTAGATGCTATTCATGTGGCGCGGAACCGATGTGCTGCGATTGTGGTAAATCTGGGGGCCTTCACCCATTATGCGTGGGCAATCCATGATGCGTTGGCTGTCTTTGAGGGCCCAGTTGTGGAGGTCCATCTGTCTAATCCTGCAGCGCGAGAACCTTGGCGGCATACTTCGGTGGTGGCGCCGGTGGCTGATGGAACAATCGCCGGCTTTGGCTCGATGGGCTACCAAATGGCCATTGCAGCAGTGGCCGACCTTCTGGACAGGTGAGTGACGGTGGTGTGGTGAACGTCGCGGACGGCTTTCCTCGAAGTGATGTCGCTGGACGCCTTGATTGTCTGCGGCCCTTGCTTGTTGACGCAGCGATCGATGCCCTGCTCATCACCAACATCACCAACATCAGGTATCTATCTGGATTCCTTGGTTCGGCTGGCTCGTTGTGGGTTACTCCGGGCAGAGCTGTACTAGTGACCGACGGCCGGTACCGGCATCAGGCGTCTGATCAAATCACGAAGTCCGGTGCAGACATTGACTTGGAGATAACCGGTGGTGGACACCTGGCAGTAATGAAAAAGTTGGCTAGCGGTTTTGGCCGGGTAGGCCTCGAGGCCGAATCGACCAGTTGGGCTGACCTGGAGCGGCTAGCTGGGGCAATCGAAGGTGAGTTAAAGCCCACATCAGGAATGGTGGAGGCTCTTCGGGAGATCAAGGATGACGGGGAGGTGGCCAGAATCGCTGCTGCGGCAGCTATCGCCGATCAGGCGTTAGCCGCTGTAGAGGCGAATTTCGTAGCAGGGGCCGTCGAATCCGAATTAGCGGCATTGTTAGACCATGCGATGAGAACCGGTGGGGCTTCTGATAGGGCTTTCGAGACGATTGTGGCCGCAGGTCCGAATAGCGCCCTGCCTCACGCTCGGCCCGGTAATCGGATACTGGTTGACGGGGATCTAGTGGTTCGTGACTTTGGCGCTGTGGTTGACGGCTATCGCTCTGATATGACTCGCTCGATGCGAGTCGGTGGCACAGGGTCGGGCCCTTCTGCTGACCTTTTGGCAGTGGTTCTGGAGGCTCAGGCAGCGGGTCTGGCAGTTGTAGCAGATGGTGTTCCGCTGGCAGAGGTGGATCGGGCGTGTCGGGCTGTCCTCGTTGACGCTGGACTGGAGGAAGCTTTCTCGCATGGCACGGGTCATGGGGTAGGCCTCGACATCCATGAGAACCCAGCGGTGGCGTCCACGGCCAGCGGTAGCCTCAGGGTTGGACAAGTGATCACTGTCGAGCCTGGGGCCTACGTCGTTGGGCTAGGCGGTGTGCGCTGGGAAGACACAGTACTGGTCACTGGAAATGGCCACCGTCCACTCACCGGGTCGCCTAAAGACCTTTAAACGCCGATCTAGCCCGCTGCAGCCGAGCCCGGAGCGACTATGCCCACGATTACGACCAATGACCTGAAGAATGGAATGACGCTTGAAATCGAAGCCGACCTCGTTCAAGTAGTCGAGTTTCAGCACGTTAAACCCGGCAAAGGACACGCTTTCGTTCGCACAACCCTGAGAAACGTTCGGACTGGATCAGTGGTAGACCGCACGTTCCGGGCTGGCGAGAAGGTCAAACGGGCAATAATCGACAAGCGTTCGATGCAGTTCCTCTATCGAGATGGCGCTGACTATGTCTTCATGGATGATCAGACCTATGACCAGATGCAGGTATCTCCGGTCACTCTGGGTGATGCCTCCAACTACATCGTCGAGCAGTCCACAGCACTTATCTTGCTGTTCGGCGACGAGGTCATCGGTGTGGAACTCCCAGCATCAGTCGAACTGGACATTACCGAGACCGAACCTGGAGTTCAGGGCGACCGAGTGTCTGGCGCCCGTAAACCGGCGACTCTGGAGACCGGTCTTACCGTGCAGGTGCCGCTGTTTATCGAGTTGGGTGAGCGAGTCAAGGTCGACACCCGTTCTGGCGAATACCTCAGCCGGGCCTGAAACTGATTAGTCACCGAGCAGAGATGCGAAACGTCTGATGGCTGTGAATCCTGTCGATGCGATCGGCTCACGTCGCGAGGCACGCGAGACTGCATTGGGCGTCCTTTATGCTGCCGAGGCCCAAAGTCGGGACCTCCTTGAGGTGTTGGCTGACCGTCCGGTTGCCCCGGCTGACTACGTCGTGGAAATCGTGGAGGGTGTGGCTGCCGCCCTCGACGAGATGGACCAACTAATTGGTCGACACGCTGAAGGTTGGAGTACTGATCGGATGCCTGCAGTGGACCGGGCGTTGTTGCGTATTGCAGTTTATGAGTTGTGCTATCAGCCAGAGGTTCCTACAGGAGCAGTGCTATCCGAGGTGGTGGACTTGGCTGGCGAGTATTCCACTGAACGTTCATCAAAGTTCGTAAACGGAGTCGTCTCGGCGGTAGCCGACGCGGTTCGGTCCACGACTTCTGATTCGACATGATCGGTAATTGGGAATGAGTAGGCAGTGCCGATTGGCACTGCCTACTCCTCCGCTTGTGGCCGAGGGTTTCTCATTGAGGCCGTGGATGACTAGTGACGGGGATTTTTTGGCTTCGGTATGGGCTGATTCGGAGATTCGACGGTGGGTGTCGGTCCCTAGCGACACTGACTCTGAAGCTGCAGCACGCTGGATTTCCGGTAGTTGCCGACGGCGAGAGCAGGGATTGGCGCTCGACCTAGTTGGTGTGGCAAACGATGACGGTCGCATCCTCGGCGAGGTAGGGCTTTCAGGGTTCGATCTGGAACGGAGGGCAGCCAAGATTGGCTGGTGGACCGCAGCGGCTGAACGTCGATGTGGGGTAGCGACGGCGATGGTTCGGTCATTGACTGCTTGGGCTCACGACGGCCCACTCGCCTTGTTCGCTGTGGTGGCCGAGGTGGACCACACCAATCAAGCTTCAGTCGGTGTGGCCGAGTCGGCTGGCTTTGAACTTCTTGGGTCAACGCCTCCAAATTCAGACAGTGATAGTGATTTTGAAGTGGTTCCGGCTACTAAGCGATTAGTTTTCGCCTCTGTTCGTAGAGGTACCAGAGACAGAGCCCTGACGGAGGTGTAGGATCTCTTCTCGACCGTGAAGTGGGTTCCGTGAGACCCGGACGGATCGAGGAGAAGAGGCCGATGGCCGAAAGAGAACGACGCCAAACGCCTCCCTTTGGGGGTGTTTTTGTGCCCCACGCTCGGATCATGACAGCAGATGACATGGGGCGGGCTATTCGACGGATGGCCCATGAGGTGATCGAGCGGAACTACGGCCTGGAAGAAATCATCGTGGTTGGCCTGCAGACTGGAGGCGTGCCGGTGGCAGAACGCCTTGCTGATTCCTTAGAGGATATTGAAGGCATGCGACCACCGGTGGGCACTCTAGACGTAGCACTGCATCGCGACGATATTGGAATCCGCCCCGTTGTCCCCGAAGCAGCCACTGATTTGCCGACTGACCTAGACGGCCGAATTGTGGTTCTCGTAGATGACGTTCTGTTCACTGGCCGGACCATTCGGGCTGCGCTCGACGCGGTCTGCGACTTCGGTCGACCCCGCTCTGTCCAGTTGGCAGTCATGGTCGATCGCGGTCACCGCGAACTACCCATCCGCCCGGACTACGTGGGCAAGAACTTGCCCACTCGTCGCGATGAGGTAGTTGACGTGCACGAGGCGGGCGTCGACCTCGGGGTGATGAAGAAGTGACTGGTATGGCCACGGACGCAGTTGTTGGCCACTTTCTGGGGATCGATGGCATGACCCGGGCTGACCTCGAGGAGATCCTTGAGTTAACTAAGACTTTTGCAGAGATCGGTCGACGACCCATCCCGAAGGTGCCGGCGCTTAGGGGCCAGACAGTGGCCACTGTGTTTTTTGAGAACTCAACTCGGACCCGGATGTCCTTTGAGACAGCAGCACGTCGGCTCTCAGCCGACACCATCGCCCTCTCAGCTGGTGGTTCCTCGCTATCGAAGGGTGAGAGTTTGCGGGACACCATAGAGGTGGTGACGTCCTACGGGGCTGATGCACTTGTTGTCCGCCACCCAATGGCTGGAACCGCACATCGAGTAGCAGCGTGGACTGATGCCGCAGTGATTAATGCCGGTGATGGCTGCCATGAACACCCGACCCAAGCCCTACTGGACTGCTACACGCTCCGAGAGCGGCGGGGGGCACTAGATGGCATGCGCATAGCCATCGTGGGCGATATCCGTCATTCTCGGGTGGCCCGATCTGATGTGCTTGCCTTTACAGCTCTAGGGGCGGAGGTGACGCTTGTGGCACCAGCCACTTTGCTGCCTCCAGCGGTGTTCGGCTGGCCAGTTACCGTGGCCTACGAGTTGGACCCGGTTCTGAGCGAGATGGATGCCGTTTATCTCTTGCGGATACAGCATGAGCGAATTACCGAGGGTTTGATTCCCTCGATTCGCGAGTACGCCAATGATTTTGGCCTCACGGCCGAGAGAGCAAATCGCTTGCCCGCCGATGCGTTAATTCTGCATCCAGGTCCCACGAATCCTGGCGTGGAGATTTCAGCGGCTGCCGCAGCTGATTCCCGTTCGGTAATTCTCGACCAGGTAGTCAATGGGGTCTCAGTGCGCATGGCTATCTTGTTTCTGCTGTTGGGATCCAACCGGAACCTGACCGGCGGCGACCCGGCGGTGGGTGACCGATGAGGATCCTTCTACGAGGTGGTCGAATTATCGACGCTGACGGGGAACGGACCCTTGATGTGGAAATTGGCAACGATGGCAGAATTGCTGCCGTTGGTACCGGGCTGAACGGCGATCTCGATCTCGATGCCTCGGGTTGTGTTATCTCGCCAGGTTTCGTGGATCTGCATACCCACTTGCGCGAGCCGGGACAGGAGGAGGCTGAGACTATTGAGACGGGTGCACGCAGTGGGTCGCTGGGTGGGTACACGGCACTCGTGGCCATGCCGAACACCGCGCCAACCACTGACTGCGTGGCCGTGGTGGAACAAGTCCGTGCATTGGGTCGACGATCGACCTGTGAGATTGTGCCATCGGCAGCAATGACGGTGGATCGGGCTGGCACCAAGATGGCGCCATTAGGCGAGCTGGTTGATGTTGGGGTGGGGATATTTACCGATGATGGCACCGGCCTTCAGGATCCTCGTCTCATGCGTCGGGTCATGGAGTACAGCACTGGATTGACTCGCCGACTTGGGCGACCCGTGGTGTTGGCCCAGCACTGTGAAGTTTCGGCCCTGTCGGCCGGTGGGTACATGCACGAAGGGGAGTGGTCGTCGCGACTAGGCATTCCCGGTCAGCCTGCGGAGGCCGAGGAGCTGATGGTGATGCGCGACATTGCCCTAGTGCGTCTTACCGGCGCCCACGTTCACTTTCAGCACCTATCTACGGCCGGTTCGGTGGCTATGGTGCGCGGTGCCAAGGCTGCTGGCCTCCCAGTGACGGCCGAGGCCACTACACATCACTTCACCCTTACTGACGCAGCGTGCGCTACCTATGATCCAGTCTTCAAGGTTCACCCGCCGCTTCGGACCGGATCTGACGTTGCCGCTGTGCGGGCCGGCTTAGCCGATGGCACTATTGATGCGGTTGCTACCGACCATGCCCCTCACGCCTCGCACGTCAAGGAGCGCCCGTTTGATGAGGCGCCACCGGGCATGCTCGGCTTGGAGACTGCCTTTGCCCTTACCTTGAGTGAGTCAGGCCTGGACCTTGCAGAGGTGCTTGCGGTGCTTTCATGGCGTCCGGCGGCTATCGCCGGCCTAGCGGGTCGCCATGGGGTATCGGTGATCCCTGGTGCTCCCGCCAACATATGTGTTGTGGATCCGGATCAGACATGGACGGTTTCGGGTGCAGCAATGGCTAGTCGTAGTAGTAACACTCCATACGAGGGGCAGACCCTGCGGGGACGGGTACGTCACACCATCAGTGCCGGTGAGCCGGTGGTGATTGACGGCGAGGCTCAACGATGAGTTTTCGAGCATGAGTGGAGGACGAAGGCGCCCCACCGAGGCGGCTCTCGTACTAGCCGATGGTGAGGTGTTCGAAGGTGAAGCCTTTGGCGCTGAACCGGTGGGCGGTGTGGCTACCGGCGAGGTGGTGTTCAATACGGTGCTCTCGGGCTATCAGGAGGTGATTACTGACCCTTCTTACGCTGGACAGATCATCACCTTTACCGTTTCACATGTCGGGAACTACGGCGTTAGCGATGATGATCACGAGAGTCGGCGGCCGTTTTGTCGCGGCGTAATTGTCCGCGATCTGGCTCGGCGTCACAGCAACTGGCGAGCTAACGACGATCTTGACTCCTTGCTTCGGGCCAGCGGGGTACCGGGGATCGCCGGTATCGATACCCGACGATTGACTCGCCACTTGCGTGACGCCGGTGCTATGCCGGGGGCCTTTGGGACAGCGGATCTCTCCACCTTGGCCGCTGCTGCAGCCGGTGAGCCGGGCACTAATGGGGTTGACCTCGTAGCGGCCGTAACCCGTGATGCGCCGACCACGGTGGCGTCAACTGGCGGAGGTCGACGGATCGTGGCTTTTGACTTCGGTATTAAGGCCACGATCGTCAACCATCTAACTGTTCTTGGCGAGGTGATTATCGTGCCGGCGTCTACGTCGGCGGCCGATGTGCTGGCCATGGATCCTGATGGTGTTTTTCTGTCCAACGGTCCCGGAGACCCGGAGCCACTGATTGATGTTCGAAGTCAGATCCACGCTCTGCTGGGTGTGGTCCCAATCTTCGGCATTTGCCTCGGCCACCAGTTGTTGGCTGGCGCGATTGGTGCCGAGACTTACAAGCTTCCATTTGGCCACCACGGCGGGAACCATCCAGTGCGAAACTTGACCACTGGAGCAGTTGAGATCACTAGCCAGAACCACAACTACTGTGTTGCTGAGGGTTCTATCCCTACTGCGGAACTGACCCACGTGAACCTCAACGATCAAACTGTGGAGGGGATCCGCTGTCTAGACGTGCCGGCGTTCAGTGTCCAGTACCACCCGGAGGCGGGCCCGGGTCCACACGATAGTCGGTACCTTTTTGACGGATTCGAAGACTTGATATCGCGTGTACGTGGTCCAGTGTCGGGTGGGGTGACTTAATGCCGCGTCGAGATGACATCCACAGCATTCTGCTGATTGGATCGGGGCCGATCGTGATCGGCCAAGCCTGCGAGTTCGACTACTCAGGTACACAAGCTTGCCGGGTTCTGCGCGAGGAGGGCTACCGGGTCATCCTCGCTAACTCAAACCCGGCAACGATCATGACCGATCCGGATTTTGCTGATGCTACATATGTGGAGCCACTCAGACTTGACGTTCTGGAGGCGATTATTGACAAAGAGCGCCCTGATGCCCTATTGCCGACCCTTGGTGGTCAGACGGCGCTGAATCTCTCAATGGAACTAGTTGAGGCCGGTGTGCTGGATCGTTACGGCGTTGAACTCATCGGTGCTGATGCTGAGGCCATTGCTACAGCAGAAGATCGAGGGCGTTTCAAGTTGGCCATGCAGGAGATCGGTCTTGCTGTGCCGCTGTCGGGTGTGGCTCACTCGATCGATGAGGCCCGAGTCGTGGTTAAGGAGATTGGCCTTCCAGTTGTCATTCGTCCTGCATACATACTCGGAGGCCGGGGGACCGGTATTGCCTCCACAGCTGAAGAGTTCGAGACGGCGGCTTCTAACGGTATTGACGCCAGCCCAATCTCAGAGATCCTGATCGAGAAGTCAATTGCCGGGTGGAAGGAGTACGAGCTTGAGGTCATGCGCGACCGTGCTGACAATTGTGTAGTCATCTGTTCAATTGAGAACGTGGACCCGATGGGTGTTCATACTGGTGACTCAATCACTGTGGCGCCGGCTCAGACATTGAGCGACGTGGAGTACCAGGAGATGCGAAACGCTGCGTTCTCCTGCTTACGGAGGGTCGGTGTGGAAACTGGGGGATCGAATGTGCAGTTTGCCGTAGACCCGGTCACAGGCCAGCAGGTCGTAATTGAGATGAACCCCCGTGTAAGTCGGTCCTCGGCGCTGGCATCCAAGGCTACTGGCTTCCCTATTGCCAAGATCGCTGCCAAGTTGGCAGTTGGCTACACGCTTGATGAGATTCCCAATGACATTACAAAGAAAACGCCGGCCGCCTTTGAACCAACCATTGACTACGTGGTTACCAAGATTCCTCGTTGGGCATTCGAAAAGTTTCCCGGTGCAACGGGGGTACTGGGTACTTCCATGCAGTCGGTGGGTGAGGTCATGGCGATTGGCCGGACCTTCCCAGAGTCGCTCCAGAAGGGAATGCGGTCGTTGGAGAGTGGCCGTCTCGGACTGAATGGCGATCCGGCTGAGAGAGTGTTCGAAGGTCTTGCCAATGACGAATTGCTAGCCGCTGCAATGATTCCAACGCCGAGTCGTATCACTCAGCTCGAGGCGTTGTTGCGTCGAGGTGTGTCGCTCGAGACTGTCCATGAGGCTACGAAGGTCGATCCGTGGTTCTTGGACCAGATTCTCCTGATCTCAGAGGAGCGACTTTTTTTGCAAGGTGCCACTCCGGATGGAGGTGGCGTTCCTGAGCTAGATCGCAGAGACTGGCGCCGAGCCAAGCAACTGGGGTTCGCAGATGCGCAGCTTGCCTACCTCTGGTCATGCGACTCCCAAGCGGTACGAGTGGCCCGTGAGGCGGCTGGAGTGCATCCCACCTATAAGACTGTAGATACCTGCGGGGCGGAGTTTGCGGCCGAGACGCCGTACTACTACTCCGCATGGGAGGACGAGGACGAAGTCCGACCGTCGTCGCGTCCTAAGGTCATAATTCTCGGGTCAGGACCCAACCGGATTGGCCAAGGGATTGAGTTCGACTACTGCTGTGTGCACGCCAGCTTTGCCTTGCGCGACGCCGGTTTCGAGACCGTCATGGTGAACTGCAACCCGGAGACGGTTTCGACCGACTATGACACCAGTGACCGCCTCTATTTCGAGCCACTGACCGAAGAGGATGTGGCCAACATCGTGGACGCCGAAAAACCTGTGGGGATCATCGTGTCCCTCGGGGGACAGACGCCACTGAAACTTGCAGCTACCCTGCCGCCTGAGTTGGTGGCCGGCACCAGTCCTGCATCAATTGATCTAGCTGAGGATCGTGAGCAGTGGAACGCTCTTTGTAAACACTTGGCCGTGCCACAACCGCCGGGTGGGACCGCGGTCGACGCTCCCGGAGCGCGGGCCATTGCTGCAAAGGTCGGTTATCCGGTCCTTATTCGTCCGTCTTATGTGCTGGGCGGTCGGGCCATGGAGATTGTCTACGACGATGAGCAGTTGGATCGGGCTATGGCCGCTCTGAGCACCTTCGGGAGTTTAGGAATCGAGGGCGGCCTGTCAGCCGAACGGCCTGTGCTCGTAGATCGTTTTCTAGAGGATGCCACAGAGGTCGACGTCGACGCTGTACGTGACCACACCGGTGAATTGGTGATCGGTGCGGTGATGGAACACGTTGAGGAGGCAGGCGTCCATAGTGGCGACAGTGCGTGTGTGATTCCACCGCCACATCTATCTTCCGAGGTGGTAGCCCGCATCGAGGGTTATACCAGCGACATTGCTGATGCCCTGGAGGTCCAGGGTCTCATCAACGTGCAGTTTGCTGTAAAACACGGACCAGCGGGCCCTGATGTCTATGTGATTGAAGCCAATCCGCGAGCTTCACGGACAGTGCCTTTTGTGGCCAAGGCAACCGGTGTTCCACTGGCAAAGGTAGCTAGCCGGGTGATGATGGGAGCCACGCTGGCCGAACTTCGCATCGAGGGTCTGCTGTGTGACCGGGTTGTGGGCGATCATGTGGCGGTCAAAGAAGCGGTATTGCCGTTCGACCGTTTTCCGGAAGCTGACCCGGTGCTGGGGCCAGAGATGCGGTCCACCGGCGAGGTCATGGGAATCGATCTGACAGCTGGTTTAGCGTTCACCAAATCCCAGATTGCTGCTGGTGACGCTCTGCCTGAAGAGGGCACAGTCTTTCTATCTCTGGCCGATCGGGACAAGGAGGTTGGCCTGGAGGCCGCCCGTGGGTTTGTCGAATTGGGCTTGGAATTGGCAGCCACGAGTGGTACAGCCAAATATCTGCAGACTCATGGCGTGCCGGTGTCTACCATTGTGGCCAAGTTGGGCGAGGAAGGTACTGACGCCGTTGAGTTGGTGAAATCAGGTGTCGTACAGTTGGTTATTAACAGCCCCCGGGGGCGTGGCCCACGGGCAGATGGCGAGCACATCCGGGCTGCAGCAGGTGCTCAAGGTATCCCGCTGTTGACCACAGGCAACGCAGCTTTGGCGGCTGCCCGGGGATTAGCCGACTGGCGTACTCACCCCCTGGCCGTTCGTACGCTTCAGGAGTATCACAGGGGAATCACTGTGAAACCTGTGGTTAACGGACCATGAGGCGAAAGGCTGCAGTTGTCGATTTGACGACGCGTCTCGGTTCGGTGGTCCTACCGAACCCGGTACTAACGGCGTCGGGAACGGCAGGCTATGGAGCGGAGCTAGCCGACTTTTTCGACCCAGCCGTGCTGGGAGCCATCGTGGTCAAGTCGCTGCATGCTGAGCCGTGGGCTGGTAACCCGACTCCGAGGGTGCACGCCACCCCCTCAGGCATGGTTAACAGCGTGGGCCTTCAAGGCCCGGGGGTAGAGGCGTGGCTTGAACACGACCTTCCCGCGCTCGCTAACACTGGGGCGAGGATCGTGGCCAGTATCTGGGGTCGGACTGTAGAGGAGTTCGCTCGAGCCGCCGGGTTACTGGCTGACGCCCCAGATGTGGTGGTAGCCGTGGAGGTCAATGCTTCATGCCCCAACTTGGAGGACCGACGGGCTCTGTTTGCCCACTCTGTATCAGCCACCACTGAGGTGGTCGAGGCCGCGGCAGCCGCATGTCGTCCACGGTGGGCCAAACTCAGTCCGAACACACCCGATCTACCGGATTTGGCGACCGCAGCGGTTGCTGCTGGTGCTGAGGTTGTCACTGTTGCCAACACCGTACTGGGCATGGTGATTGACACTGAGACCCGTCGACCGCTTCTAGGGGCTGGCCGGGGCGGTCTTTCGGGGCCGGCTATCAGGCCGGTAGCCGTGCGAGCCGTCTTTGATACCCGTGAGGCCCTCGGGGACGTGCCAATTATCGGTGTTGGTGGGGTTGCCAGCGCGACCGATGCCGTGGAGTTCTTGCTAGCTGGTGCTTCGGCGGTGCAGATCGGAACGGCGATGTTCGCTGATCCGCGGGCCCCGGCTCGGATTTTGACTGAGCTTGGTCAATGGTGTGACCGTCGTGGCGTGTCCCGACTCGAGGAACTAATTGGAGCAGCCCATGGCTGATAAATCATCGAGAACTACCTCAGAAGGTTCGATTCCGTCGCATATCCGCGATGCCCTGTGCTTGGTGTTGGATGTGGATGATTTGGTGGCCGCTCGTAGGACGGCCACGGTCTTGGCGCCTTGGTTCGGCACCGTCAAGGTGGGCCTCGAGTTGTTCTCGGCTGCGGGCCCTGAAGCTGTGACGAGTTTCGTGGAGGCCGGCTTTCGGGTCTTTTGTGATCTGAAGCTTCATGACATCCCCAATACTGTTGGGAGCGCTGCCCGGGTGTTGGGTTCGTTCGGCGCCCAGTGGGTCACAGTTCATACCTCGGGGGGTGAAGCGATGCTCCGAGCGGCAGTGGAATCCATGGCTGATGGGGCCTCGAGCGTCGGGGTTGAGACGTCGGGCATCCTTGGGGTAACGGTGTTGACTAGTGAGAAAATTCCGGATCCGGGCCTTCTTGCGCAGCGGTGTGAGTTAGCAGTCGAAACTGGTTGTGCAGGAATAGTCTGCGCAGCGCCCGACCTCTCGTTTACGGATCCGTGGGCTGATCGGCTGATCCGAGTTGTACCGGGTATCCGTATGCCGGGGGGCGACACTCACGATCAGGTTCGGGTTGCATCACCGCTCGATGCCTTGGCCTCGGGGGCTGATCTGTTGGTGGTCGGCCGCGCCGTTACTGGAGCGCCTGACCCTGAGGCGGCAGCCTCCAAGTTGGTAGATCACTTGGTCGGCGGCGACAGGTAAACAATTGAGATTCGATGGAACCCACTCGGGCCCGTTCTCCCCACTAGGGTCCGCCGCATGGTAGGACTCCCAGAACTCACCGATGAACAACGACGCGCTGCCCTAGCCAAGGCGGCCGAGGCTCGGAGGGTCCGGGCGGAGGTTAAGGATCGCTTGAAGATGGGGTCGCTGTCATTCTCTGAACTTTTGAGCCAAGCTGATGACGATGTCATTTTGGCCAAGATGAAGGTGTTGGCTGTTCTGGAGTCTCTGCCGAAGTTGGGCAAGGTCAAGTCTCGGCGGACAATGGAAGAAGTTGGGATCAGCGAAAGCCGGAGGTTGCGTGGCCTTGGCGCCCAACAGCGCGCCGAGCTGGTATCTCGCTTCGGTTGATCTGACTCTTTTCTATCTTTTAGATCTCTCATGCTGGTTGTCGTCTTATCAGGTCCAGGTGGGGCCGGTAAGGGAACGATCGCCCGGGCGGTCGTCGGGGACGATCGGCAACTGGTGCTGAGTCGCTCGTGGACTACGCGCGAACGTCGAGTGGACGACTCCGTTGATGCTTACGTATTTGTGTCCCGGATTGAGTTCGATGCCCATCGAAAAGCCGGTGGATTTCTCGAATGGAATGAGTTTTTGGGTTGTGGCTACGGCACACCAGTGCCTGATGCGGCTGATGAGCGTGATCTCTTATTGGAGATCGACGTGGCTGGGGGCCGTCAGGTCCTAGAACAAATTCCTGGTGCCTTGTGTCTGTTCGTGGACGCTCCAGACGACGATGAGTTGCGTCGCCGTCTAACGGGCAGGGGAGATGGGCCAGAACGGACCGATAAACGGCTTGCCGAAGCGGAGCGTGAACGTACAGAAGCTGACGAGTTGGGCTATATCCGTGTGGTTAATGGTGATCTTGATTTGGCAATCACCAAGGTCCGGGGCCTGATTGACGCCGCTCGTATTGACCGTTAACTTCGGCTAACGGTTTGCCCTTTCTGGAGGGTCCGTTCGAGGGTTCGAATGGGCCTACTGGTAGCGTGGAGGATTCGGGTGTCCCGTTGCTGGGATTGTCCCGTTGCCCTTTCCACACCCGGATTTGGGCTCCATTTACCTACGAAGGACTCACCGGTGCAACGCCACGACAGCATGGTAAACCCGCCGATCGAAGGCCTCCTTGAGGCTGCAGACTCTAAGTTTCGTCTGGTCGTGGTGAGCGCTAAGCGCTCCCGTCAGATCAATTCCTACTTTGGTCAGTTGGGGGACGGCCTCGGAGCCTCCGTCCCGCCACAGATCACTTCCACGTCTCGTAAGTCACTTTCCATTGCCTTTGAAGAGTTGTCGATTGGGAAGATTGAGGCTGTTGAGCCACCGGAGGAAGTCGAAGAAGTTGATGCCTTGCTGGAGGCCATTGACGCTGAAATGGTTGAGCATCTGGGTGAGGCGAACAGTGAGATTGGTGCTGATGAGGCTGACGGCGCCGAGGGCGCTTGACCCGACCCTCGGACGTCCTAGCGAACGGATAACCCGCCATGGGACCTCTCGCTGGTTGCCGCATAGTTCTGGGCGTTACCGGTGGTGTCGCGGCCTACAAGGCTGTCGAAGTTTGCCGCCGGTTGGTTGACGCTGGGGCTCATGTGGCCCCTGTCATGACCGAGGGCGCTCTGCGCTTCGTAGGGAGAGCTACCTTTGACGCCTTGGCATCTGAGCCAGTCCAGGTATCGCTGTTTGATGAACTAGATCCGATTCCGCACACTCGCCTTGGTCAGGGTGCCGATCTGGTGGTGGTGTGTCCAGCAACGGCCCGTCTTTTGTCCGATTACCGCAACGGTCGATCTGCTGATCTCCTGACCGCCACCTTGCTGGCCACACGGGCACCAGTCATCGTCGCTCCGGCTATGCACACTGAGATGTGGGAGCAGCCTTCCGTGGCTGAGAATGTGGCTGCTCTTGCAGATCGCGGTGTCACAATCGTGGGCCCTGTAGATGGTCTCCTTGCTGGTGGTGATTCCGGTGCTGGACGCCTCTCCGATCCAGTCGACATCGTGACTACCGCCTTCGACGTTCTGGGCGTGACGGGTGAAGACCCGTTTCCTGGAGATCTCGCCGGATTTACCGTGATGGTGACAGCTGGCGGAACCCGCGAGCCCATCTGCCCAGTGCGCTTTCTTGGCAACCGCTCGTCTGGCAAGCAGGGGCATGCCCTAGCGGTCGAGGCATCTTCTAGGGGCGCTCAGGTTCTCTGTGTAACTACCCAGCCAGCCATGGCCCCGGACTGCCTTGGTATGAAGGTTGTTGCCGTTGAAACGGCTGCTGAGATGGCTACTGCAGTGTTGGAGCGCTCCGCTGACGTTGACATCGTTCTGATGGCCGCAGCAGTTGCTGATTTCCGCCCTGTGGACTTAGCCGACGAGAAGATTAAGAAGGACAGTGGAATCTCGGAGATTCGCCTTGAACCTACCGTCGACATCCTTGCTGAACTAGGTCGGACTCGTGTCCACGGCCAGGTACTAGTGGGGTTTGCAGCAGAGACAGGCGATTTGCGCCAGAATGCTGCTGCAAAGTTGCAGGCCAAGGGCGTTGACTTGATTGTGGCAAACGACGTGTCGTTACCTGAAGTGGGTTTCGAGCACGACACCAACGCTGTTGTTCTGCTTGGTGCTGATGGCGGACTCACTGAGGTGCCTCTTTGCGACAAAAGGGAGATTGCAAGAGTGGTGATTAACAGAGCGCTGAGCATCCATAAAACGAATTTCGATACAACCGACCGGACCTTGAACGGAGACGACAAGTGAGTGACAATTGGACCTTCACTTCGGAATCGGTGAGCGAAGGGCATCCCGACAAGATGGCCGACCAGATCTCCGACTCGGTGCTCGACGCCATGCTGGCTGCAGACAGCGAGAGCCGGGTCGCATGCGAGACTCTCATTACTACTGGCTTAGTTGTGGTAGCTGGTGAGGTCACCTGCAGTGGCTACGTCGACATCCCCTCGACTGTCCGAAAAACGATCTGTGAGATCGGCTACGACCGCGAGGACTTCGGGTTTGATGGTCACACTTGCGGGGTCATGGTTACTTTGGATGCTCAGTCAAGCGACATAGCCCAGGGTGTAGACGCTGCTGAGGAGGTGAGGTCGGGTGCTGCCGGCGAGGACGACGACCTGGATCGGCAGGGTGCCGGAGATCAGGGAATGATGTTTGGTTTTGCCTGCGACGAGACCGACGAGTTGATGCCGCTGCCAATCCACCTGGCCCATCGGATGGCAGAGCGGCATGCTGAAGTACGTAAGTCGGGGACAGTGCCATACCTCCGACCAGATGCAAAGACTCAGGTGACTTTCGAGTACGAGGGCAATACTCCGGTTCGCCTTCGGACAGTTCTGGTTTCAACCCAACACAACGATGGGGTTGACAGAGATTCGATGATCCGTCCCGACTTGATCGAGCAGGTAATTCGGCCAGTGATCCCTGATCAGTTTGCTGAAGACGACTACGAGGTTTACGTCAACCCGACAGGGCGCTTTGTGATTGGCGGACCAGTGGGCGATGCTGGCCTGACCGGTCGGAAGATCATCGTAGACACCTATGGAGGCATGGCCCGGCACGGAGGCGGCGCATTCTCGGGGAAGGACCCGTCTAAAGTTGACCGCTCGGGGGCCTATGCGACTCGCTGGGTAGCCAAGAATCTGGTGGCGGCCGGTGCGGTGTCTCGTTGTGAGGTCCAAGTGGCTTACGCCATTGGCAGGGCTCGCCCGGTGTCGGTGCTGGTTGAAACATTCGGTACGGCCACCGTTGACCCCGTCCGAATTTCAGACTGTGTACAGGAGATTTTTGACCTCCGCCCCGCTGCCATAATTCGGGATCTAGCCTTGAAGCAGCCGATATACCGTCAGACTGCGGCCTATGGCCATTTCGGCAGGCCCGGGCTGCCATGGGAAGCCATCAACCGGGTAGACGACGTCCGTTCCTTCCTGGGCCTGGACTGATCTCGGTAGAGCCGGCTCAGTGATAATCGGATCATTGGACGGCCGTACTCCTGAGCAGGGTCGTCTAGCATTCGATTCTCCTGAGCCTGACAACGACAAAGCGACCACTGATAAGCCTGCTTTGATCCGGGTGGTCCGGGTTGTGCCTGATTTGCCGGCGGTCTCGAAGGCCTTCGACTACTTGGTACCTGAGGCTTGGGAGACTGACAGTCGGAGTACGCGATTGGGTATAGGAAGTCGTGTACGCATTGTTCTGCATGGGCGCCGAGTCGCTGGTTGGGTTGTAGAAGATGACGTCGAGCCAGTCACAGGAGTAACCCTACGCCCCTTGTATCGCCTCAGCGGTCTAGGCCCGGCGCCTGAGTTGATCGAGTTGGCTCGTTGGGCAGCCCAACGTTGGGTGGGTCCACTTTCACGGCTTCTGGCTGCAGCGTCTTCACCCACAATGCTCACAACCTTGGCATCGCCGCCTGCGGCTTGGGTAGTTCCGTCGGTTGGGTCTCGGTGGTTCGATGAGGTGTGGAATGCGGACCTTGACGGGCGTCCGTCGATAGTGCGCCTGCCTCCCGGTGAAGACATTCTGCCACTGGTTCTTGGTGCAGCTCGCCTCGGTGATGCGTTGGTGCTGGCTCCGACTGCCGAGGCGGCTCGCCGCTTGACTGGGCGACTCCGGCGTGCCGGAGTACCAGTTGCTGCTGTGCCACGTGATTGGGCCCGGGCGGCGGCGGGAGGCATAGTGGTCGGAGCTCGGTCGGCCGTATGGGCACCAGTACGAGATCTCCGGGCAGTGGTCGTGATCGACGAGCACGATGACGCCTATCGAGAGGAGCGTGCCCCGACTTGGAATGCTCGAGATGTGGCGATCGAGCGAGCCCGACGAGCTGGTGTGCCCTGCGTGTTGGCGTCGGCCACGCCTAGCGTTGAGTCCCTTGAGGCTGTGGGCCCTAACCGGGTATCGATACCCTCACGAACGGTTGAACGGGCCGGTTGGCCGGTTGTGGATCTGATCGACCGACGATCCGACGACGAGGTCCGTACTGGCTTGTTCAGTCCGTCGCTGGTCCCGGTGTTGCGCGGCGACGATGGAGATCCCGTGGTGTGTGTTCTGAACCGTAAGGGGCGGTCCCGTCTAATGGCGTGCGTCGCCTGTGGAGCACTGGCCCGTTGTGAAAATCACCAGACGGCCCTTGTGCAAGATCGGATTACGACCCCAGAAGTCGAAGCGGGGATCGAGGCTTGGTTGCGGTGTCCGGTGGACGATGAGCGACGGCCCGTGGTATGCGACCCATGTGGTGGAACCCGGATGCGCAACCTACGGGCTGGGGTCAACCGGGTGCGAGAGGAGCTTGAGGCGCTGGCCGGCCGGCCGGCCGTAGAGGTCACCGCTGAGACCAACCCCGCCACATTGGACGGCTCCCATGCTGAACTCTTTGTGGGGACTGAAGCGTTACTCCATCGAATTGGCCGTCGGGTTGCCCGGGTGGTCTTTCTGGACTTTGATCAAGAACTCCTGGCGCCCCGTATGCGCGCTGCCGATCAGGGGATAGCCCTATTGGTTCGGGCTGCTCGGCTCCTAGGGCCACGTTCGGCCGGTGGACGTATCATTATCCAGACTCGCCAACCTGACCACGAGGTCCTTCAGGCTGTGCTGCATGCCGATCCAGGCCGCCTCGCTGTCTCTGAAGGTGAGCGCCGACGCCTCCTTGGGTTACCACCCTTTGGTGCTCTAGCAAGAGTGTCCGGTGCGGCAGCATCGAAGTTCATGGCCAAATTCGAAGAGGTTGATGGCAGGACGACCCCCGGAGTGGAAGTCATGGGCCCACGGAACGATGCTTGGTTAATTCGAGCCCCAGACCCTGATGTTCTTTCGATTTTGCTGGCGAAAGTGGGTCGGCCGCCAGGAAGACTGAGAATTGAGGTTGATCCGTCCCGGGTCTGAAGAATCTGCCAGCGAATCTTTCAAAGGTGTGCCGAGGCAGTCACCAGAGGCGTCGGTTCAACTCGTAGAGGGCGATCCCAGCGGCCGTGCCGACGTTAAGGCTGCCCACCTTCCCGAGTTGTGGAATGAAAGCCACTTGGTCGCACGCTGCGAGCACTGTGGATGAGAGGCCGCGGTCCTCGTGACCGAGTGCTAGGCAGGTTCGCGTGGGAAACGTGGTCTCGTAGATAGGAACGGCCCCATCAGCCAGTTCAATGCCGACCAATCCGTAGCCGCTTGCCTTGATGGCGACCAGGGCCTCATCCACCTGCTCGCAGATTGTCCAGGTGAGATACCGGCCGGTTCCGAGTGCAGTCTTGGACACCTTGGCGTGTGTTGGGGAGCTGGTGGCTCCGGCTAGCCAGAGGTGGTCTACGCGGTAGGCGGCAGCTGTTCGCAGGATCGCCCCCACGTTGTAAGGGGTTTGAACACTGTCCAGCAGAAGAGCCACATCAGGCTCACTGCGGCGGCGCCACTCGCGGTGGAGGCGCTTAAGTCCGGTGCTATCGAGATTCTTCATCCGAAGGTCCTTCTGGGCGTCTAGCCACGTCTAGTAAGCGAAAGCCCTTACGGGAGCCGCGCCTGATGGTCGTCCAGCCCTGTTCGTCCAGCCAGCGGGCTAGCGAGTCGGCTCCTAGGTGTCGTTGAACCACTAAGTGTGCTGTTCCCTCAGTCGTTAGGCGACCGAGCCACTGAGAAAGGAGATTCTGTAGAGCCCTCTTGCCGATGCGGATCGGTGGGTTTGACCAGATGGCGTCAAATGCAATTGCCTCAGGGATCTCCTCGGGGGCTACTACCCGTACGCCGTCCAGACCGGCTGCTGAGGCGTTTGTCCGACAGAGGTCGCGGGCCCGTTCGTTTACGTCAACGGCCCACACGGTGGCTTCTGGATTGCGGATAGCCAATGCGCAGGCGATGGGTCCATAGCCGCATCCCAGATCCATGAGATCAACAGGGCCCAATTTTAGAGGAGGGCCGTTGAGTAGAAGGAAGCGAGTACCTCGGTCAATTCGGTCACTGGAGAAAACTCCCCGGTCGGTAGTCATTCGGAGGTTGACGTCGGGAAGCAGCAAGGGGACTTCTCCGGGTCGTGATGTCGCCTCTGGGCGACCAGTCCAGTAATGCTGCTCGTTCATCGACTCCACCTCCTGTGGCCAGCCATAGTGATCCAGTGGTCGGTCTGGTCTTTTCGGGCATCCACGCTGGTGACGGTAGCCTCAGCTCGTGTCTACCCATGAAATCCGGGTCATCGGTGACCCTGTCCTACGCACCCCGGCTGCAGAGGTGACTGAGGTCAACGGATCGTTGGTACGCCTATGCGACGACATGTTCACCACGATGTATGCAGCCCCTGGGATCGGCCTAGCGGCACCCCAGATCGGCGTGCAGAAACGATTCTTCGTCTATGACCATGGCGAGGGTTCCGGCGTCATCGTAAACCCGCAGATCATGGAGTCTGATGGCGAGTGGGCCTATGAAGAGGGATGCCTCTCGGTCCCTGGATTGTCATGGGAGATTATTCGCCCGAAGACCATTCACTTGGTCGGAATCGATCTAGACGGCAACAATCTTTCGATTGAGGCTGATGCGCTTCAGGCCCGACTCTTCCAGCACGAGTTGGACCATCTTGACGGCGTTCTCTTAGTTGACCACTTAGATGACGAGCAACGCCGGGATGCCCGACGTGCCCTAAGCGAGCTAGCTATGGCCCGTTCAGACTTACGTCCGGGCGCCAGAGTCCATGGCAAAGTTCCTGCAAGTGGGGGATTGCAGTTGCCGTGAGGGCTAGTGCGCCGGCGCGGCCCCGTCGGCTGGCCTACTTCGGTAATCCGGATGCGGCTGTGGCGCCCCTCGTCGCGCTTTACGAGGCTTCCGAGACACTTGGCCTCGAAGTTGTAATGGTGATTACTGCTGAGGACCGTCGTCGAAGTCGGGGAGGTAAGCCATCGCCTACTCCTGTGGGCGCAGCAGCGATTGAGCTCGGTCTACCAATAGCCCATGAACTAGTTGATGCGGTTGATTCAGGAGCCGACTTGGGAGTGGTCGTGGCTTACGGGCACATCATTCCCATCTCGATTTTAGAGCGACTCCCAATGCTTAACCTGCACTTCTCGCTTCTCCCTCGATGGCGCGGTGCTGCACCGGTTGAACGCGCACTCCTAGCCGGTGATCCATGGACCGGTGTTTGTCTGATAGATGTGGCCGAGGCTCTCGACTGTGGTGATGTCCGTGGCCGGGCCCAAACTTCCATCGGGGCCGACGAGACGGCTGATGACCTCCGGGATCGACTCAGCAAATTGGGGGCCAAACTTCTGGTGGAGGAGTTGGCTAAAGGTCTCAGTGAGGGAGAGGCTCAGAAGGGTCAGCCCATCTGGGCTCACAAGATCACGATGGACGAACTGCTGTTGGACTGGTCTCACCCAGCCCACGACCTACATCGAGTGGTGCGGGTAGGTGGAGCCCGTACGACATTCCGTGGGAAACCATTGAAAGTTTGGAGGGCGGTGCCGTGTGGAACGTCCGACTCGACCGCCATCCCTGGGAAACTGGTGGGTGACGTGGTGGAGACCGGTGCTGGTGGGTTACGTATCCTCGAGGTCCAGTCGCCTAACCGAAATCGGATCACCTTCCCCGCATGGGCAGCTGGTACCCGGCCGGTTGATGGTGAAGGCTTCGGTTCGTGATGGACGAAACCTGGTCAAAGGCTCAACTCGTGGTGGCGAAGCGTTGAACAGTAAGTCTCAGGGCGGTAGCGGAACCACTGATGCTCGGGGTTTAGCCGTCGAAGTGCTAGGTCGGATCGAACGCGACGGGGCATACGCAAATCTGGCCCTGCGGGCTGCGCTGGATCGGTCTGAGTTGGACCGTCGAAACCGAGCATTTGTTACCAGTCTGGTATATGGCACAACCCGGATGCGTCGAGCATGCGACCATCTGGTCGATCGATTCCTCCATGACGAGGTCGAACCTGAGGTTCGTACGGTGCTGCGGCTGGGGGCTTGGCAACTGGTTTTTGGTGGGGTGCCCCCGCATGCTGCAGTATCGGCCACGGTCGCCGTGGCACCAAGGCGGGTCCGAGGCTTGTGCAACGCTGTGCTGCGTCGGGTAGCTGATGAGCAGAAGGTTGGGACGCCACCATGGCCGTCACCGGCTGTTGCCCTCAGTTGTCCCGACGAGTTACTGGAGCTCTTGGTGGCCGATCTGGGCAGCGAGGAGGCCATGGCGGCCATGGAGGCCATGAACCGGCCAGCAGTTGCTGTGGTACGCGAGGACGGTTACCGCCAAGATAAGGCATCTCAGTTGGTTGTGGAGGCGGTGCTTGCCCCGCGGTCACGAACCGCCGAAGGCCATTCTGGTGAACGGATCCTTGATGTGTGTTCAGCGCCGGGTGGAAAGGCCACAGCGTTGGCTGCCTCGGGTGCTCAGGTAGTGGCGTGTGATCTTCGGGAGCGAAGGCTCGGTTTGGTAGCCAGCAACGCTCACCGCCTTGCAAGTCCGCTGCTGCTAGTGGCGGCTGACGGTCTGGCGTCCCCGTTTCCACCTCAAAGCTTTGACAGAGTTTTGGTTGATGCTCCTTGTTCAGGTCTGGGTGTTCTACGTCGTCGTGCTGACGCTAGGTGGCAGGAGGGTCGGACAAGCGAAGCCACGATTACCGGTCTGGCTGACTTGCAGTTGGCGATGCTTAGCGCAGCTGTCGAATCTGTTGCTCCGGGAGGCATTCTGGCCTACAGCGTATGCACGATGACCGTGGCGGAGACTGTGAGTGTAGATAGACGGCTGCGGTCAGCCCATCCGGCGCTAATCCCTGAGGCGGTAGGAAAACCTTGGCGACCTCATGGTGATCAAGCTGGTGGAGGGTTGCTGTTGCCCCAAGACCTAGACAGCGAGGGGATGGCGGTCTTCATCTATCGGGTCGTCTGATCCGATGGGTGCCGGTTCGAACAACTGAGTGTTCACAGCAAAGGTTCAGCCCAGAAGTCCGTTTCGTAGATGATCGAGCACCGCATCTAGGGCTTCCCGTGTGGGATGGCCCGGTTCATCAACCAGTTCGTCAGTTAGCACCGAGTGGGCTCGCTTAGAAATTTGATGGTCGTTGCCTGGTGACGAGTCAATCTCGACACCGATGAAGCCATCACCCAACTCCTCAGCTAGCCGACTGAAGCGTTCAGTGGGTGCCATGCTGTCTTCACTGAATCGGAGACCGAGGACACAGATGCCGTCATCTACTCGTTCTCGAACGATCTCAAGGTCCCTGTTTGAGATACCTAGTGAACGTTTTCGGCGGGCGCCAATAGGTAAGGGAAGACTGGGTTGGCTAAGCACCGGGGCCAGCATCCGCTCATCGACCATCATGCCAAGAGCGAACCCACCGGTGAAGCACATCCCGACCGCCCCGACACCCGGGCCACCACATTGACCGTGCTCGAAGGCCGCCAGCGCTCGGAGCCAATCGGTTACCGGTGAGGTATGACGCCTCATGAACGCCGTGAACTCCCGAGATATGCAGCCGCCGGCCAATGAAC
>CAWVUB010000005.1:0-39395 GCA_963933065.1 uncultured Acidimicrobiaceae bacterium
TGGTGGCCCGAGTCGACCGGGTCGCCAGTCGGGTCGACACGTGGCTAGTCGATAACGACTAGAACGGCACCGGCTCATCTAGCAAGTAGTGGTTAAGCGGCTAAGCCGGTATCAAAGGGGACCAATACGTGAGGAATCTGTCAGTTGGAGACTTCGGCATGGTTTGTTACCTACCCAAGGGAGGTTCGTCCAAGGTCCTCATGAGGTTTCTGGAGTGGCGTCTTAGACCCTCGCGCGGCAATGGCTGGGGTTGCCCCGTGATTCGAGCCTCGTGAGTACCGATGTTCCAGCAGTTGTTGCCAGTTGGTATGAGCGGGCAGCGGCAGATCCGGCCCGCGTAGTACTGGCGGATCTGGGTGATCCAAGGGCCGATTTCGCGGCCATTCAGTTAGTAGATGAAGGCCTTGCCCAGCCAGTCCATCCGGTCGTGGATCGTGATGATCACCAGCAGACTGAGACGATCGTCTTGGCTGAAAGTGCCGGGCTAGATGTGAACGACCCGGTTGTGGCAGCAACAATACTTGTCCGATCAGGTGTAGCCGATGCTGCGGTGGCCGGCGCTACTCGTGCCACAGCCGATGTGCTGCGGATCGGTCTCTGTGTACTCGGTAAAGCACCTAGCGCGAACGTGGTGTCCAGTTGCTTCTTGATGTTGCTGGCCGATGGTCGGCCAGTGGCCTACGGCGACTGCGCGGTGGTACCCGATCCTGACGTAGCCCAGTTGGCGTCTATCGCTGCAGCCACAGCTGATACGTATGCGTTCCTCGTAGGGGTGTCCGCGCGGGTGGCCATGCTTTCGTTCTCAACCAAGGGCAGCGGTGAGCATCCTCGGGTGGACAAGGTTCGGTCGGCGACCGTCCGGCTGTCTGAAGTGCGTCCGGACCTATTGGTTGATGGCGAACTTCAGTTTGACGCAGCGCTGGTGCCAGCGGTGGCAGCGGTAAAAGCACCTGGATCGATGGTGGCCGGTGCCGCTGACGTATTCATATTTCCTGATCTTGATAGCGGCAACATTGCCTACAAGGTGACCGAGCGCCTCGGGGGTGCTCGGGCCTACGGACCACTTCTTCAGGGCCTCAATGGGGTACTACATGACCTCTCTCGGGGTTGTTCGGCAGCAGACATTGTTGATGTGGCTGTAATCGCTGGACTTCAGGCTCGCGCCCGACCCTGATCCACGAGAGCCAAGGAGTCGTCGATGCCGCTGTCAGCTGTCCTCCTGGTCCTGGTTTCAGCGGTCCTCCATGCCGCTTGGAACGCCCGCATGCACCGGTGTGATGATCCCGAGGTAGTCATAGTTCTTGCCTATCTTTTCGTAGGCGTCGTGCTGCTGCCTGCGGCGATAGTTGATCCGCCAGGTGAGGTGCTGGGCTGGCTACTGGCCTCTTCTCTGGCTCAGGGCTTGTATATAGGCGTGCTTGGCTCGTCCTATCGGATAGGCAGCCTTGGAGTCGCGTACCCGATCTCGAGGGGAACCGCTCCGCTACTGGTTGGCCTTGGTGGTTGGCTGCTACTTGACGAGACTCCGTCTTTGGCTACTGCAGTTGGTCTGGTCGTTCTAGTTGTGGGCCTTCTTTTTCTGGCAGGCCTGGGGGCGCAACGTCAAGAGCGACCTGCCGTTGTGCTAGCTGTGGTGTCTGGGCTCTGCACAGCGGCGTATTCCTTAATCGACGCCCGCTCGGTTGATTTGACTGGGGCCATGGGTTATCTGTCGGTGATCATGGTGTCCAGTTCGCTAGGCGTCTTGGTGGTGCGGCGCCCGGGCCTGGTCCGAGTCCGACCGATGTTGGGCCATGCTGCGATAGTCGGACTCGGACAAGGTGGGGCTTATGGCCTAGTTCTTCTGGCGTTTCAGCAAGCTCAAGCCGGCCAGGTAGCTGGCCTGCGCCAGGTATCGGTAGTCCTCGGCGTGCTGATGGCTCGTGAGTCACTGGGTCCGAAGGCCTTGTGGAGTGCCGTACTGGTCACGGTGGGTGCGGGACTGGTTATTTGGTGACCCACCACTTTGGGGTTACCTATAACAAGCGCGTGAGAGTCTCTAACAGTAAGATCATGGTGTGAGTCGCCGGACGTTGGATACCAACCAGGTCGTGGAGTCGGCCGCTGCGTTGGCTGATGCTGAAGGTTTGGGCGCTGTCACCCTGACACGAGTGGCTGAGCGGCTCGGGGTTCGTCAGCCTGCGCTGTACCGGCATGTTGAAAGTTATGACGCCCTTATCCGGGCGCTCGGCCTCCGAGGACGCGAAATTTTGGCAAAATGCCTTAGCGATACCGCCGTCGGGCTGGCTGGACACGACGCAGTTCGAGCGATGGGTCGGGCTTGGAGAACTATGGTCCGTGACCATCCCGGCCTCTACGCAGCCACTGACCGGTACCCGTGCGCTGGTGACGGCGAGCTGGAGGAAGCTGTCGAGCGGGTGGTCCAAGTTCTGAGTCAGGCGTTGTCGGCCTATGGGCTGGAAGACGATGACCGGGTACACGCTGCCCGATCAATGCGCAGTGCGTTCCACGGGTTCGCCCACCTTGAGTCGGGGGACGGCCACCCCCACCCCGTAGATCTTGACGATAGTTTCGACCGATTAGTCGATCTGCTCTGTGCCGGTATTCATCAAATGGTTCAGGCTGAGGCCTGATCTCGGCCGTCATAAGCATCGCCCGCCAACTGAGATTACCCAAGGGATAATTACCTGTGACCCGACTCGGATTCGTTCTGGACTCCGGCAGTTGTATCGGTTGCCATGCCTGCACCGTTGCCTGCAAGAGTGAGCATGACGTACCTCTAGGGGTCAACCGAACTTGGGTCAAGTACGTAGAGACAGGTACTCATCCCGATACGGACCGACTCTTCTCGGTCATGCGATGCAACCACTGCGATGACGCCCCTTGTATGACCATCTGCCCAACATCAGCGCTTTATCGGGCTGACAACGGTGTCGTGGACTTTCAGGATGACGACTGTATTGGCTGCAAGGCGTGCATGAATGCCTGTCCGTACGACGCGATCTATCTCAATCCAGAGACAAATACCGCGCATAAGTGCAACTTTTGCAACCACCGCATCGAGGACGGCCTTGAGCCCTCTTGCGTAGTGGTATGTCCAACTCAGGCCATTCGGGTAGGTGATCTCGATGATCCGAACAGTGAGATTAGCCGGCTCGAGTCTGAGGGAGGTTTAGTGCGCTCACCTGAGCAGAACACCCGACCCAAGGTCTTCTATACGGGTGCTACGGCGTCGTCGCTCGACCCACTGGCATCGGCTATCTCCAATGACGGGTTGATTTGGGCCGACACAACGTCAAGCCATTCGACACCTTCTCAGGCTGCTCTTGCTGTGGCACCTGACCGGCAGGATGGCCTGGCCATGGCCCGGACCACCTACACAACCCAGCACGAGCCGGTATGGGGATCGATGGTGTCGGGTTATCTAGTTACCAAGGCCATTGCAGCCGGTGTGATGTTGGTGGCGTCGTTGCTAGTGGTGCTCGGCCATGGCGATCTCCGCTCAGTGGTTGGTGTGGCCCCACCGGTGGTGGCTGGGATCTTCCTAATAGTGACTGGAGTCCTTCTGGTCGCAGACCTCAAGCAGCCGAAGCGGTTTTGGTATCTGCTAAGTAGGGGCAATTCCAAGTCATGGCTGGTCAAGGGGGCGTGGGTACTGGGCGCCTTCGCTGCCTGCCTGATCGCTTGGTGGGTGATTGGTCTGGCCGGTGCCGGCGGTGCTCTGTTGTATCTTGTGGGACCGACGGCTGTGCTGGCACTTGGCACTGCTGGTTACACGGCCTTCCTGTTCGGCCAGTGTGAGGGTCGAGATCTATGGCAGGAGCCGCTGCTGTTACCCCTGCTACTTGCTCAGGCTTTGATGGCTGGGGGGGCAACCTGGTCGTTGCTTGATCAGTTTCTCGACGTTCCGTCGCATGGTTCGGTTAAATGGGTTTTCCTTGTTGGTCTAGTAGCCAACACTGCGCTGGTTGGCCTTGAGGTTCGGGGCAGACACACTCGGCACGTAACCATGGCGATTGCCGACATACGCTATGGCTCCCAGAAAAAGCGTTGGCGTGAATGGCTTTTCTGTACAGCCTTCTCTCTGCTGTTCTTAGGGCTTGACATTGTGCTCGGTGAACTTATGTTCGACTGGACCGGCCCTGTCCAGCCGATTGTCCCCTTAGCCGCGCTCTACGGACTATTCGCCTACGAGGATGCCTATGTACGAGCCGGCCAGTCGGTTCCCCTTTCGTAGATGCCGTCTCAGAGACATAATCCGGAGACCACGATGACCGACCAACTTTCTGCCTACCCACCCGAGGAAACTTGGGACCATGTCGAGTCGCTCGACCCGGCAGCCTGGCCGACGAAGGTACGGCGCGCACATCGCTTAGTACCCACCACCTGTTTCAACTGTGAGGCGAACTGCGGTCTGTTGGCCTGGGTCGACAAGGACACTGGGAAGATCACCAAATTCGAAGGCAATCCGGTGCACCCGGCTAGCCGCGGGCGGAACTGCGCCAAGGGTCCAGCCACTATCAACCAAGTCGATGACCCCGAGCGGATCCTCCACCCCATGAAACGCGTGGGTGACCGGGGAGAAGGACTCTGGGAAGCCATTTCTTGGGAACAAGCGCTCGATGAGATCGGCACCAGAATCAGGACGGCCTTCCTTGAAGAGCGTCACCACGAGGTGATGTATCACGTGGGTCGCATGGGCGACGACAGCTACATGGAGCGAGTACTTCATAGTTGGGGCATCGACGGCCATAACAGTCACACGAACATCTGCTCTAGTGGCGCGCGGGTGGGCTACGCCTCATGGATGGGGTTCGATAGACCATCAGCAGATTTCGCCAACGCCGAGGTCATCTTTCTTATCTCGTCGCACCTCGAAGCAGGGCACTATTTCAATCCACACGCCCAGCGGATCATGGAAGGGCAAAAAAACGGCGCCAAGGTTGTGTGTGTTGACCCCCGGTTATCCAACACCGCGGCTAAAGCTGATCATTGGCTATCCCCATGGCCGGGTACTGAGGCATTTCTGTTGTTAGCTATCGCCCGTCAGTTGCTGATGGATGAGACCTGGGACGCTGCTTTCTTCGAACGCTGGGTGAACTGGGAAACCTTCCTGCGTGAAACTCGTCCCGATCTCGAGATCACTTTCGCCAATGTGCGTAATGCGCTCCTGGATCACTACGGCGAATACACCCTGGCTGAGGCAGCCCGGGTCTGTGACCTAGACGAGGAACAGATCCTTGAAGTGGCTCGTTTGGTGGGTAGTGGTTTAGGAAAGTTTGCTTCGCACACCTGGCGCGCTGCGTCAGCAGGTAATGAGGGAGGGTGGATGGTCGCTCGGTGCCTGCAGTTCTTGAATGTGCTGACCGGTTCCGTGGGTACCAAGGGAGGAACCAACGCCAACGGGTGGAATAAGTTCATCCCGGTTACACCTATTCACCCAGAGCCCCAAGCTCGGTGGAATGAGATGCAATGGCCGATTGAGTACCCGCTTAGCCACCATGAACTATCGATCCTCTTGCCCCACTTCCTTAAAGCTGGGCGGGGACGTATTGACACCTATTTCACTCGTGTCTACAACCCTCTGTGGACCAATCCCGATGGGTTCACGTGGATGGAAGTGCTACGCGATCCTGAGTTGATTGGCTGCCACGTGGCACTGACCCCGACTTGGAACGAGTCAGCGTGGTTCGCCGACTTTGTCCTGCCCATGGGTGTTGCGTCCGAGCGCCACGACGTTGCTAGTTATGAGACCCACAACAGCCGGTGGATCGGCTTTCGCCAACCGGTTACTCGCCGCCATCGAGAACTCGACGGCGAGACCTTTGAGCGCACCTACGAGACAAATCCGGGGGAAGTCTGGGAAGAGCAGGAGTTCTGGATTGATTTGTCGTGGCGCATTGACCCTGACGGATCGCTTGGTATTCGTCAGCAGTTTGAGAGTCTAGAAAAGCCGGGCACCCCACTCACTCTTGACGAGTACTACACGATGTTGTTCGAGGGTTCGGTCCCTGGTCTGCCTGAGGCAGCGGCCGCTGAAGGGGTGACCCCATTGGAGTACATGCGCCGGAAAGGTTCATTTGCCCTCCCTGGCGATCAGGCCCAGGTCTATGAACGGGAGGTGCCTGAGGAAGATCTGGTTGGCGCAGTGCGTGACACTGATGGGGTGTGGCGTCGCCCCGGGACTGCTGGCATGCATGACTCACTCGAGGAGATTGTCGGCCACATGCCATTTATCGGTGACGGGTCGCCGGCCGTCGACATCGAAGGGCAGGCGAGGTTCGGGTTTCCGACACCGTCCAAGAAGTTGGAGTTTTTCTCAGAGACGATTCGAGATTGGGGTTGGCCTGAGTATTCAATGCCGACGTTCATTCGGAGCCAGGTCCATTGGGAAGATCTAGACATGACGGCTGGTGAGCGTATTCTCGTGCCGACATTCCGAATCCCAACACTTATTCACACTCGGTCGGCAAATAGTCAGTGGCTAAATGAAATCAGCCACCGGCACCCACTGTGGCTGCACCCATCAGATGCCGAGCAACTTGGTATCGATGAGAACGGCCTAGTGCGCATCACTACACAGATCGGTCATTTCGTGATCCAGGCATGGCGAACCGAGGGCATACGCCCCGGAGTGGTAGCGGCCAGTCACCACATGGGGCGTTGGCGCCTAGAGGACAATGACGCCCGATCTTGGGGGACAGGTAAGGCGTCCATCGAACGTGATCAAGATGACCGATGGCGACTACGCCGAGAGCAGGGAGCAGAAGCTTACGAGAGCGACGAGCCCGATACTGGTTTGATCTGGTGGAGCGACACGGGCGTACACCAGAATCTGACCTTTCCAGTGCAGCCTGATCCGGTTAGTGGGATGCACTGTTGGTTGCAGCGTGTAACAGTTGGTCCCGCAGAATCAGGGGATTCTTATGGCGACGTGGTGGTCGACACGGCTGCTTCCCACCGAATATTCCAGGAGTGGCTATCCAAGACCCGACCTGGCCCAGGGCCTGAAAATTTGCGGCGTCCGTTGTGGATGGCTCGCCCAGTCAAGCCTCAAGCCACCGCATATCACTACGACGACTAGCGACGGTGGGAAGAGTCGGACCTAGAGGTAAGCGTTAGCTGAGAGGTCCGCGGGAACAACTGAGGCAACTACAGCCCTCAGCGTGGTATCAAACAGGGTGGGTAGGTCAGCCGACTCGGATAGAGCCGTGAGGGTGGAAGGGTCGAGATCGTTGGCCTCGGCGCCACCTAGGACAGATGTTCGGCGAAGTGACGATGGTGTCAGGTCGTCGATAAGGACGGCCACGATAAATCCGCCGACGCAGGCAGTGATGGCACGCATGGCGTCACGGGCTGCTGTACCGACTACCGCCGCTTCCTGAAGTTCTCTGGCCATCGCCAGTTCCAACTGGCGAGCATGTAGCGATGAGGCGCCGTACGCGGCTGCCAGGCGAGTGACTTCGCGGTGGTCGATAGCACTGCTCCAGATCATGCGCGCTACTGCCAGGATTCGCTCACGGGCTGTAGTTCCCTCTATCGGCATCTGGGCTAGGCGTTCTCCGTGGCGGGTTACCAGTGCGGTAATTAGGTCGCTGCGGTTACCGACATGCCAGTAGATCGACGTAGTGGCCACTCCGAGCTCAGCAGCCAGCCTGCGCATGGTGAGGGCAGTAGAACCTTTGGACTCCACTAGAGCTATCGCTTGGTCGAGGATCTCATTGGCATCTAGGCCTGCCCGACGGCCCGGACCATGACTGACCACCACTTCTGCAGATGCTGATTCTTGGCTTGTCTTCATGGGATCCCCGCTTAGTCCGGGTTGCTACCAGGCGACTCTTCTGCAACAGTGTACAAGAATTCATGTAACGCTGTCCAAGACGGATACCGTCTGGTTGCGTAGTTGGAACCCGAGGGGGAACACGATGGAACGGGAAGTAAGCACCGGAGACGAGCCTTATATCGTCGTCTCCTCGGATACCCATGCCGGCTTGCAGTGTGAGGAATACCGGCCGTACCTCGAGTCATCACTGCATGAGGAGTTTGATGCCTATGTCGCGGAGCGCCACCAGCACCGGCAGATCGCTGAGGAACTCAACGCAGACTTTATTGCGGAATGGGAAGGTGAGAACGAGTGGGGCCTTCGGGGTGCCTACGACCCTGATGTGCGTGATCCGGTATTGGACGCTGACGGTGTAGCTGGGGAAATTATTTTCGCTGATGGGGATGCGGTCACAGGGCAGGAGTCGCCACCCTTTGGTGCCGGACTAGCCGCTGGGCAGATAACCGATGCCCGTCAAGCCTTTGGAGGTGCTAGAGCGCATAACCGTTGGTTAGAGGAGTTCTGTGCCACCAACCCAGTTCGTCGGGCGGGTGTGGCTCTCATCCCTGTTGTTCACGATGTTGATGAGGCTGTCAAAGAAGTCGAGTCGCTGGCTGGCAAGCCCGGGATCAAAGGCGTGATGGTGCCCACGATGTGGCACGGTCACCCACCTTACGGATCAGACCACTACGACCGTTTCTGGGCTGCATGTGCTGACGCTGGGCTCGTTATTCACACGCATTCAGGTGAGGCTGACTTCGAGGCGTACAACGACAACGTGGCTATGTACATAGCTGAGGTCCCATTCTGGACTCACCGCATTCTCTGGCAGTTGCTTTTTTCAGGCAAGTTCGACAAGTTTCCGGATCTTCGTTATGCCGTGGTGGAGTGCGGGTCGTTTTGGATTGGTGACCTGCTTTGGAAGGCCGATGTGAACTTTGGTGCCAGCTTTAAGGTCAAAAAAATGGGGTCGCGCATGAAGGGCCTCATTTCCCGGCTTCCGTCGGAGTACTTTGGGACTAACGTTTTCATCGGGGCCTCGACCATGTCCAAGGAAGAGATCCGTCGTCGGCATGTCAATGGCCTTGATGCCCTCATGTGGGGAACGGACTATCCCCACCCAGAAGGTTCTTGGCCCCATACCCGGGAACGCCTTGAGAACGACTTTCAAGATGCTTCCATTGAGGACACCCGTCGACTGCTTGGCCTCAACGCGGTGGATTGCTACGGCCTAGATGAGGTGGGTCTGAGATCCGTCGCTGACCGGATTGGCCCCACGCCCCAACAACTTGGCCAGGCGCGGGATCTGCGTACGCCGGCTGATGCGGTGCGGAAGGCCCGGTGGTGGCTCGATGAGTACGGCTGTCAGATGCAGTACGCCTGAATTAGTTTGACGCTGCGAGAGGGAGAGCAGATCATGAGTGAGCATCACATCGTTATTTCAGCGGACACCCATTGCGGTGCTGGCCTCTGGGATTACAAGGATTATTTGGAAACGAAGTATCACAATGACTTTGACGTGTGGGCACGTGGCATCGAGGAAGGTGAGAGGCGGACCGCTGAGGCGTTCAAGGGAGCTGAGCGCTCACCATTGAATGTCGGCGTCGACGGTGATCCCGCCGTCGACGGCAACCGTAACTACGACTCCGATCGCCGGTTGCGTGAACAAGAGGCCGATGGCGTAGTGGCTGCCGTTTTGTTTCCTAATACTCAACCTCCGTTCGCACCGACGGCCGCCAGCCAGTTTGAAGCTCCTGCTTATGACGACGATGTGGGTCACCGCTGGGCGGGACTTCGGGCTCATAACCGGTGGCTTCTGGATTTCGTGTCTGAGGCACCAGAACGTCGAGCGGGTATAGCCCAGATATTTTTGGGCGATATTGAGGGGTCGGTTGCTGAGATTGAGTGGGCGGCTGCCAATGGCCTGCGCGGAGGGGTACTGGTGCCCGGAACCCCTCCAGATTCTCCGTTTGAACCCTTGTATGCCGCGGCCTATGAGCCGATATGGGCGGCGGCGGAGGCCTGTGACATGCCACTTAACCACCACTCTGGTGGGGCAACACCCAACTTCGGAAACCACTTTCCAGCTTCACTGGCCATGTTTATGTTGGAAGTGACCTGGTGGAGCCAGAGGGCTTTGTGGCATCTGATGTTCTCTGGCGTATTCGAACGGCACCCTGATTTGCAGTGGGTTAACACCGAGACTGGGACGGCTTGGGTGCCGGAGACCCTTCAGAAGTTGGATTCTTTCTATGACCGAATGAAGTACTCAAAGTACGGCTCAGAGGCCATATTCGGCGGTGCAGCAGTTGCCAGTATGTCGCTCACTCCTTCGGAATACTGGCAGCGCCAGTGTCATGTGGGCGCCAGTTTCTTACGTCCAATTGAGGCTGAGGTGGTTCACCAAATTGGGGCTGACAAGGTTATGTGGGGTTCGGACTACCCACATATTGAGGGCTCACATCCTCACACGGACGAGCATCTGCGGCTGACTTTTGGTGAGATGACAGAAGACGAGGCCACGAAGATATTGACCACCAACACTGCAAAGATCTACAAGTTTGATCTGGCAGCATTGCAGGAGTTGGCGAACCAGCACTGCCCGACGAAGGCTCGCGTGGCTTCGGGGATCGACTACGCCGATATTCCAGAGACAGCCAAAGGCTGTCCGGGTATGGCGCCTCAGAACCAGATTCAATCGGTCCCAGCTGGGGCTGCCTGATGTCTGAGACTCCACTGCTCGCGCCGTTGGAGGTTGCCGGATCAGTTGCTGTGGTTACCGGGGGAGCCAGTGGTATTGGCCGTGGCATTGTTCAGGCGCTGCTAGAGGCCGACGCCACCGTCGTGGTGGCTGACGTCGAGCAGGCTGTGCTGGACACCACACTGGCCATGCTGTCGTCAAGCCACCCGGGACGTATTGATGGTGTGCTCACCGATGTGACTGATGACGCGTCTACCGACGCTTTGGCTGATTATGTCTATGCGACCTATGGCTGCTGCAACCTGCTGTTCAACAACGCTGGTGTGGGTTCCGGTGGTGGCGGTCGCATGTGGACGCACGAGCCCAACGACTGGCGGTGGTGCTATTCAGTGAACGTCTTTGGTGTCGCCAATGGTGTCATGTCCTTTGTGGGGCGGATGCTCGAGTCTGGTCAGCCAGGCCAAGTAGTGAACACCTCGTCAGGAGATGGTGGCTTTGCTCCCGTTCCCAATGCAGCGGTGTATGCCTCGTCCAAGGCGGCTGTCAGCTGCCTGACTGAGGGGCTGGCCCATCAGTTGGCTGAGGATTCTAATTTGGTAGGTGCCTCGGTCTTCTACCCGTCAGGCGGATTGATGGACACTGGTTTGTTCACCTCATACCGCAATCGCCCAGCAGAATTGGAGCGAGTCCGAGGTGGTACGGGTCGGACATCTATGACCTTCGAGCAGATGAAAGATCTGCTGGAGAAGTCGGGTCGTAACGTGAAGGTCGCCGATCTAAACGAAATGGGTCGATGGGTGGTAGATCGTGCAGCTCATCGGCAGTACGTAATAGGGCGTGATCTGGACGACACCATTGATTTGCTACACCGGAGGGCTGACGCTATTGATCGGCTGGAACTTCCTCCCCACCACCAGATGGGTTTGTAGACCGATTTTGCGGCATTGGCTCTAGCTGGGCGGGTTTCCTAACTGGCATTGGAACCTTTGAGGGGAGATATCAGGCCCTCGTCGTTTGCCGGACGGTTTCGTGACAGGAACGCCCCACCGTCAGCCAAGATGAACTGTCCTGTGATGCATCGGGCTAGGTCACTAGTCAAGAACACGGCTAGACGGGCCAATTCGTCATCCTCGACCATTGTGCGCAACGGAGTGGAGGCCACCAGAGCAGCAATCCGGTCCTTGGTGAATGCGGCGGCGACAGTTTCAGTGAGTGTGGTACCTGGAGCCATGGCATTAACCCGGATTCCGTCGGGCCCTAATTCGACGGCCATAGTGGACACCAGGTGGTTGATGGCTGCCTTGGCCGCAGCGTAGACGGCGTTATACGGCGCTGGTCTCGTGGTTTCACCAGACGTTACGAACAGAATCGAACCACCGACTCCTGCAGCTTGCATGGATTCAGCTTCAGCCCGGGCGCAGAGGGCGGCCAGCACTAAGTTCTGGTCGATAATGTCGCGCCAGTCATCTCCCCGGTTGGCTACGAAGGGCTGAGGGCGACGACCTGGTGGAAGCATCCCGACGTTGTTGACGGCCAAGTCGAGGCCACCTAGGTGTTCGACGGTAGTAGTAACGAGCGCATCGATAGCTTCGTCGTCTCGGCAGTCAGCGGCCACAGCCACGGCACGGCCACATCGATCTGGATTGGTGTTGATCTCGGATGCAATGGCTTCAGCCCGATCCGGGATCAGGTCATTGACGACTACAGACGCACCGGCTTGGGCAAGCCAGTGGGCGATCTTTCGGCCAATCCCGGCACCGGCACCGGTGACCAGCGCTCGGCGACCCGTATGGTCGATCTGGATTGCCATTACTAAATGTTCCCCCTAGTTGCGGTACCGGTTAGGAGAGCCAGCACCTGATCGACCACCTCGTCAGCTCGAACTCGGATCTCGTCAGGGTCAACACCCCCAATTGGGTGAGAGACCCTGACGATCCGGAGATCTGCAAGCCTGAGATCGCGCGCTGTCTGATCTGCCAACTTGGACATTGCTTCGGTGGCTACCAACACCGTTGGACGGCCGGCTATCTCAAGTTTCACAGAGTCGTGGACACTCCACGACGTACAACTACCTCAATCAGCGGTACCAGTAAGAACCAAGTCAACCTGTTCGGCCAGTAGACCCAAGACCTGGTCTTCGCATGGGAGGGCAGCGTTTTTGGTATCAGCACGTACCACGATGGCGCCCGTGCGTTCAACGAGCCGATTGGCTAATCGGTGTAGCAACACATCAGCATTGGGCTTGCGATTATCGAGAATCCCGATACGACAACCTGCCAGAACGGGTAGCGCGGGGGCTAGTTCAGGGGCTGATCGGTCAAGGTCCTGGGCGACGGCTCCGTCAGGGCGGTAGATCAGCATGAAACCTGCTGGTCCACTGCAACGGTCACGCTCCGGGTCATGCCCCAGCTTGGGACTACTGAACTGTGCTTACCGGGTCCACCCACTACGAGGATCCGAATATTTTTTTGGTCCCCAGTCATGGGTGCTAGTTCGTCATCATTTAGGGAGTTCATCCACGGAGGCCAGGCTCGCAGAGAGAATGCCTCCTTTAACTCAGCGGCTGGAAGACGAGCCTTCTGAAAGAGGTAAGAGGCTACGTCGTGGCGTGACCAGCCGGCCTCGGCACATGTTGCAGCGTGCTCCGGACACAGGGCCACGAGGTATTCGCCCTGGCTGATACAGGCATTGTTCTGCGCCGTGGTAGCCATGGCTGAGGCAACCTTGTTGAGGATCTGAGACGGGTTGTCCGACTCCATGTCGTGAACGTTATGGGGGGCTTCACCGCAGTAGATAGTCACCGCAGATGGGGCGTTTACGCCAACTGTGGTCGGGTAGGTGGGCCACGGGGAGGCATCCATATTCTCCGCTATGCAGAATCCGTATTTGGCCGGGCCGCCTTGGGTTGAAGCGTCACCGGCACCAATCGTGGCGCCAGCCACATGGAGCAGGACCAACCTGAGGGCTCGGCCTGTGGTGGCATTGGCCCTGTTGCCGGGACCGAAGGCACCGAGGCCTCCGTTGTAGCCACCAGTGCGGGCGATCTCACCGTGGACAATCAAAAGGGGGGCCACGCAGTGGGTGGTGGCATTAATTCCTCGCAAGTTAACTTCTGGCCGGGCTAGAGCCCGAACGGCAGCGACCAGAACTGGGAAATGAACAGGGAGACAGCCTGCCATCACAGCATTGACCGCCAGAATTCGCCGGCTGGCTTCACCGAAGCGAGGAGGAAGAATACTGATGACTTCATCGGGGTCCAGGCTTGGACTGTCGAGTTCGTTCAGGCCCGACAGCATCGCGTCCACTCTTTCCGGAGTGGGTGCTACCAGTGGAAGTCCGTCACCCCAGCCGCGATCAGCCATCTCGGCGACGAGGTCGCCGTCAGCAGAGAAGTCGACGAGAGAATCATCTGAACACGTGTCTACAGTCATCAGACTCCAGTCTGACTCATGTTGACTGAGACAGCAAGGCCAGCTTGAATCACTGGTTATGGCAGCAAGACGAGGGGTGACGAGGAAGCAGTTGGTGGACGCCGCTCTTGCAGTTCTCGATGCTGAGAACCGGATTGAAGCCGTCAGACTTGGAGCTGTGGCCAAGCGGCTGGGTATTCGCAGCCAGTCGTTATACGCCCATGTAGAAGGTGTTGCAGGGTTACGTCGATTGCTGGCTCTTTGGACTCTCGAAGAGTTGACTCAGGTTGTCATGGGTGCGGCCGTTGGTCGCTCGGGTCGCGATGCTGTTGAGGCGATCCTGAGGGCCAACCTAGCGTTTGCTATCAAACACCCTGGACGGTTTGAAGCCTCACTCCATCCACCAGGAAATGATCGCGAACTCGCCATCGCAGTAGAGCGGGCGGGGCACCCTCTCCAGAGTGTGCTCACCTCTCTCGGCTTGGATACTGAACAACGAATTCACTGGATCCGATTGCAGTTATCTCTGATCGTTGGCTTCACCACTCTCGTCCAGAATGGTCGACTCACCCTTGCGCCGAATCCCCTAACCACTGTGGATCATGTGGTTGCCACGCTTCTGGACCGACTGGATCTTTGTTCATAGCTCACAAAGACTAGGTACTCCCGCTGTCAGAGAAGTTTGGTCCACTAGCGAGATCGGTGATCAGATCTTCACCTGGCCATGACGGTGATCCCCTGCTGCGTCTAACGTTTACCTAAGGGAGGAAATGACGTGGATTCAGGAAACAGGCGATTTTGGAATATGACACTGCGGTCTGGGTTCAGGGGGCTTGGAGTCTTCCTGGTTGTGCTCATTGTGGCAGCAGCCTGTGGCGGGAAAGAACCAGCAGATACATCAACAAAGCAGCCAGCGTCGACCACGACCGCTACCACCTCAACGGCTGGTCCGACAACCACGTCGACCCCGGACAAACCGTTGGCTGCGCCGACCACCACGGTTGTGCCGACCACCACGGTTGCGCCGACTACCACGGCCACACCCATAGATCAGCAGTCCGACGATGCCCCGGCCGAGACGACTACCAGCATGGCTCCCACCACGACTGAGCCTCCGGTCGTACTCACTGACTCTTTCCGGGGGGTAACTGTTGAGACAATCAAGTTGGGGTTTACCTCTATTGACTTCGAGAAGTTCACAGAGACCTACGGAATCTCCCTGCCGTATGCGAACTATGACGACATAGTTGACGCCTATGTAGCGCACATCAATGGGACCGGGGGTATCCATGGGCGAATGATTGAGTTAGTCCATAGCCATTTTCAGCCGGTTGGCCCCCTCACAGCCGAGGCAAGTTGTGTCGAGTTGGCCGAGGATCACCAGGTGTTTGCCGTTCTGAACGGTTTTGCCGGCCCAGGGGCTGAAAGTGTGAACCTTTGTTTTCCAGGCACCTACGACACAATCCTGATCGGCGGAAAGCCGACATCTGAGCAACTTGCACAATCCACGGCACCTTGGATTTCCTATGACATCAGCCTCGGCAGGCGGGGTCGGGCTTTTGTGAATCTTCTCCGAGAGACCGGGCGCCTCGATGACCTTGGACCCGTCATGCTCTATGGCGCCAACGTTGAGTACGAACCGGTCATGGCTGATACTAAGGCTGCGTTGGTTGAGTCGGGTCTTGAGGTACCACTCAGTATCGCAAACCCAAATACGGGTGATGAGATGGCCACTGTTGCTTTCCTCGAGGTCCTTCTAGAGCGAGCGCGGTCAGAGTCTGTATCCACAGTTTTTATTGTTGGCGAAGCTGAATATGCAATGACTTACTTGTTCGGCTTGGGGAACGAGTTCACCGTCCTGATCTTGAATGGGGACTCCACTAACAGTTGGATGGATAGCCCACCTCAAGGGATCGAGAGTGCTGGTCAAGTACTAACCAACCTGTCCTTTGAATCATCTGAGCATCCAAATACAGCTGAGTGCATGTCGATTGTTGAGCCAGCCCTAGGTGTTGAGGTTCTTTCTCCAAATCTCCTCGAGCCAGGTTCTACGAACTATTGGGCTGGCTCCATGGATGTATGCCAGTCGTTTGAGCTTTTCCGTTATGTCGCCACGGCGGCCGGCGTTGACCTCACCAACGATTCGTTCCGGGCAGCGGCTGAAGCCATCGGAACATTTTCGATCACCGGCCAGCCGTTTAACTCAATTGGTCCCGACAAGGCTGACGCTCGTGATGCCCTTGCCTTAGCTGAGTGGGACCGTGAAAATGCAGTCTGGATTGCGCTTTCTGACCCGATCAACATCCGCTGATTTGAACGTTCTCCTCAGAGCGTTTCCCAGACAATCAGGAGATTTGGGCAACTTGCAAATGGCGGAAGGTGTGGGATTCGAACCCACGGTGACCCGGAGGCCACAACGGCTTTCGAGGCCGCCCCATTCGTCCGCTCTGGCAACCTTCCATTGACGATGGTACTGAGGCGCTCTCGACCGACCAACCGGTTTCACACACTCGATAGTGAAGGAAGTGGCCTAGCGTCGGTTGGCGAAGAAGTTAATCAGGAGCGCCGAACATTCTTCAGCACGTATACCGGTAGTGATCGGGTACTCGTGGTTCAGACGAGGGTCGGCGGAGAGGTTGTAGAGGCTACCCATGGCACCGGCGTCATTATTGGCCGTGCCCCAGACAACGTGACCTACGCGAGCCGCCCAAGCCGCTCCCGCACACATCAGACACGGTTCGAGGGTCACCAATAACGTGGCATCAGAGAGACGCCACGAGCCAACAGCGGCTGCAGCGTCTCGTATCGCAAGTACCTCCGCATGAGCTGTTGGATCCCCGGTGGCCTCACGTTCATTGTGGCGCTGGGCTACTACTAGACCCTCCACCACCACTACAGCACCGACTGGCACCTCACCGTCAGTGGATGCAGCCTCAGCTTCGAGCAGTGCGAGGCCCATCCACTCGTGCAACCGGTTGTCAGTATTGGCTACTTCGCTGATCATGGATTGAAGATAGGTCCCATTTCGATTTGCGCCGTTCTCGAGCGTGACGGCCAGGCGATCTGCGGCACTTTAGGATTTCCGCTGAGAGCTGCTGCCTTCCGGCCCTGACTCGGTTCACGGGTCCTAATCGCACAGGACCCGACCGCCACACTCCAGAACGGGCCTCTCGCAACGATACCCTTAGCGCCCGGGTTCTGGCCACGGCTGGGTCCCGGAGGGATGCGAGAGCGGACGATTCGGCACGCCTGGAACGCGTGTGTGGCTTCACGGTCACCGTGGGTTCGAATCCCACTCCCTCCGCCACTTGTTCCTTCTCTAGACAAGGCCCTCTACCGGAGGTCGTTGTCTGCGGTCGGATGTAGGGTCGTCGTGTGGCCTATACCTCCCTCTACCGTCGGTACCGACCCCGAAGGTTTGCCGAAATGCGAGGCCAAGAACATGTAGTGGCCGCCTTGCGTAATGCAGTGCTTGAGAACCGGGTACTGCATGCCTACCTGTTGAGTGGACCTCGCGGCACCGGTAAGACAACAGCTGCCCGGATTCTGGCTAAATCACTAAATTGCACCCAGTTAGAGGCCGGTGAACCATGTTGTGTCTGTCCATCTTGTGAGGCCGTTGACGCCGGGACATCCTTTGATCTTCACGAGCTGGACGCTGCGTCAAACAACAAGGTCGACGACATGCGTGACCTTCTGGGGAAAGTGGCCCTCGGCACACCGGGACGAACCAAGGTGTATCTGCTAGATGAGGTCCACATGCTTACTCCAGGGGCCGAGAACGCGTTACTCAAAACGCTAGAGGAACCTCCTGACCACGTAGTTTTCGTGCTGGCTACTACGGAGCCCCACAAGGTAGTTGAGACAATCCGGAGTCGATCGCAGCATCTTGAACTGAACCTCTTGACGGTCGAGCAACTTGAGGCCCTCACTCGTTACGTGGTGACTGATGCAGGACTTGATGTGGACGAGGTCGGGATCGCTCATGCGGTGCGTTCCGGACGTGGATCGGCGCGTGACACCCTGTCGGCTTTGGATCGGGTGGTGGCTGGGGGGGTCACCGCTGACGACACCAGCATTGAGGTTCTGCTTACGTCATTGGCTAACGGCGATACTGGAGCAGCTCTGGGAGCTTTAGGTACTGGGATGGCTCGGGGTCGTGAGCCTCGAGTTATTGGTGAGGAACTTCTGACAGCGCTTCGGGAGGCCTTCCTCGTATCGATGGGTGTTCCGGCTACTCAGTTGGCTGAAGCTGATCGAGTGCGTGCTGAATCATTTGTCGAACAGGTCACACCGGCGGTTATTACTCGGTCACTTGAAGTTCTTGGGTCGGCACTAGTGGGGATGCGACGCTCCCCTGATCCTCGAATCGATTTAGAGGTTGCTCTTGTTCGCCTGACTGCAGATGCGATCCCGGCTGGCTCGGGTGCCGTTCCCGGTGTCACCTCGGAAACGAGTTCAAATGTTAAGGATGGAGTAGCAACTATTGACGCTCTGACTCGCCGGATCGAACGACTCGAGGCGATGTTGGCTTCGTCGAGCAATCCATCGCCATCGCCATCGCCATCGCCATCGCCATCGCCAGGAGCAGGAGCACTGCCACCTCCACCGGTGCCTCTGGCTCAATCGTTTGAAAAGGAGTTGGTCGAAGACAGTCGTGAGCGTTCTAGTGACAGTCCTTCTGTCGTGCCACCGAAAGAATTCATTACCAAGTCGACTGAATTGGTTTCTTCGGCAGTCGACGTCGGGGCAGCACCTGCTTCAAGCTCTGCTTCGGCTCGTCTGGTTGGTGGCCAGACCCTCTCGTTTGAGGTACTGGCGGAGATATGGGCTGCCGGCCTGTTGGAGCAGATGAGCCGTAAGGGACGGGCTCGCTTTTCGGCAGGCCGGTTTATCTCGGTAAAGGATGGCACTGCAGTAATGGCGTTACCTAACGAACCTCATCGCCAACGCTGTGAAGAACTGCGTGGCGAGTTGGAGGTCCTGCTGGCTGCTCATTTTCAAATAGAGGTTCCGGTACGCCTAGTAGTTGATGAAGGTTCTAGCAAATCGACGCCTTTGGATGGAGCGCTTGAGGTTGCTGAGACCCGTAAACCTGAGACTGAAGATCAAGTTGATCTTTCGGCTCTGGTGGATGCGGGTGCCGCCGAGGGTTCTGCTGTGGACCAGCTCACGCAGGCTTTCCCTGGTGCGGCTCTGGTCGACCCAGACTGACTGGACGGAGGTTGGCAAGGTGTACGTAGATGCTGTCCAAGCGGTTATTGACGAGTTGGGTCGCTTGCCGGGGGTTGGGCCCAAGTCGGCGCAACGTCTCGCCTTCCACTTGATGAAGTTGTCAGTTGAGGACACAAGCAGGCTGACGGTAGCGATTGACGAAATGAAAGTTCGGGTTCGGTTCTGTGACCGTTGTTTCAACATTGCTGAAGCCGAGTGGTGTTCAGTGTGTTTCGATGAACGTCGGGACGGATCGATCCTCTGCGTGGTCGAGGATCCTCGGGACATTGTGGCGGTGGAACGCACCGGCGAGTTCGGTGGGCGTTACCACGTTTTGGGCGGCGCAATTAGTCCTATCGAGGGGATCGGGCCTGATCAACTCCGCATCCGAGAACTTTTGGCTCGTCTGGAACCAGAAGGAGTAGTTGAGGTTATTTTGGCTACCAACCCGAACATCGAGGGGGAAGCCACGGCCATGTATTTGGCCCGCCTGTTGGGCCCGCTGGGTCTCACGGTCACGAAGATCGCGAGTGGCTTGCCGGTTGGGGGAGATTTAGAGTATGCCGATGAACTTACGCTTGGCCGGGCGTTAGAGGGTCGCCGGCAATTAGATGGTGGCTAATCTGGTGCCCTGTGGACATTAAGTGGACGACCGGTCGAGGTCTAGGGCTTTGTAATGGAAACGCCCCCCGGGGCTCTCGCCGGACCGAGGGGTCGTTTCCGAGTTGGGAGGAGGGGTGGTCCCCAACTGTTGCAATCACATTACAACATTGACAAGATCATTACAACTCAGGTGAGGATTTTCCCTTATTTGTCATAAATAAGCTGGATTGTAGGAATATTTGAGGGTTATGGCGAACAGGGTGCTCATCCACAGAGATATCCACAGCATTGTGATTCTAGTTGTGGACAAACTGCTCTGAACTGTCCAAAAAAGCTATAAAACGAACTACGAGGCCTCCCATGTTACTCACCCAGATTGATCACATTGCCATCGCCGTTCACGATCTTGAGGCGGCTATTGACTACTACCGTCGCGCGTTTGGAGCTGAAGTACATCACCGAGAGGTGGTCGAGCGAGATGGTGTCGACGAGGCCCTTTTGAAGATCGGAGAGTCCTATTTGCAGTTGACCACTGGAACCCGCGCCGATTCGGCTATCACCACCTTTCTTGAGAAGCGGGGGGAAGGTATCCACCACGTGGGCTATCGGGTAGACGATTGTGCGGCGGCTCTGGCTTCCATTGTGGCCGCTGGTGGGCGAGCTATTGATTCTGAACCGCGACTTGGTTCTCGCGACACGATGGTGGCTTTCGTTCATCCCAAGGGTTCGTTCGGCACTCTCATCGAGTTGGTTGAAGAACGGCTTCCAGAAGAGGAATGGGAGTGACCAGTTCTGGCCGCATCCCGGTCGTTCACTTAGTCGATGGAACCTATGAACTGTTTCGCCATCACTTTGCGGTTCCATCTCACTTAACGGATGAGGGTGTCGAGGTAGCAGCCACCCGCGGCGTACTCAGTTCAATGCTCAGATTGCTGGCAGACGGTGCTACTCACGTAGGTGTGGCAACCGACCGAGTGGTTGAGTCGTTTCGAAATAATTTATTCGATGGCTACAAGACCGGCGAAGGCACGCCCCCCGAGTTATTCGCCCAGTTTCCTCTGCTGGAAGCAGTATTGGAGGCGGCTGGCTTCACAGTGTTCGCCATGGTTGCTTACGAGGCGGATGACGCGATGGGAGCAGCGGCGGTGCGTGCTGCTGCTGATCCCCGAGTTGATGCCGTCCATGTCTGTACCCCTGATAAAGATCTAGCCCAAGTGGTCGACGATGTGGCTGGCATCGTCCAGGTAGATCGACGTCGGGAGATTATTTACGACCGAGCGGGCGTGGTTGACAAGTTTGGGGTTGAACCAGAGTCCATCCCTGATTGGCTGGCTCTGGTGGGTGACGCTGCCGATGGCATCCCAGGGTTGCCCGGGTGGGGTGCCAAGTCATCGGCCATTGTGCTGGCTCGCTATGGGCACCTTGAGGCAATCCCTGCTGACGCCACCAACTGGGATGTTGCTGTGCGTAGCGCTGCCAAACTCGCTAGGACGTTGGTCGAGCATCGAGAAGACGTCGAGCTGTATCGACACCTCGCTACTTTGGACTTAGATGCACCGGTTATGGCCGATGTGGATGATCTGCGGTGGGCTGGACCGTCAGATCACCTCGAAGCGGTTTGCGCTCATATAGACGCTCCACAGGCTGCGGATCGGGCTCGTCGCTTGGCTGAAGATCGGACCTAGTTCCCTAAGCCAGTTTTAAGTAAGTCAAGTGCGGTCGAGCATGGCAACTACCTCAGCCACTGTTCTTACTCGGCTGACAATAGATCGGTTTTCAGATTTTATGAACCCTTGGGCCACTGTGGTATCCAAGAAAATCTCAAGGTGAGACCAAAAACCTGGTGACCCGGGGGCACCGCCATCAAGAAGGGCTACCGGCTTGGGTTTACTGTGTAGTTCCAGTTGGGTCCAAGTGGCTGCCTCGAACAACTCATCCAGAGTGCCGTATCCACCGGGGAGGGCACAGAACGCGTCGGAACGGGTGTACATGATGCGCTTTCGGGCGTGCATATCGGTCACCTCGATAAGTTCGGTGAGGTTCCGGTGAGGTACCTCGTGGCTGAATAGACGAGACGGGATGACACCGATCACCTGGCCTCCGGCAGCGAGTGCTGCGTCGGCCACTGCACCCATTACTCCTATCCCTGATCCGCCATAGACCAGGTTGATCCCTGCATTGGCTATGGCGCCGCCCAATTCGTCAGCAAGGGCAAGAACTGAGCTGTCATTGCCGGCTCGTGATCCGCAAAAGACGCCAAGGCTCTTTGTGCCGGGCTTCAGGGACCCTTCGTGTTCGGTCATTAGCAGGACCGTAACCGGTTGCCGTGAGTTGAAACGGTTGCATTAGGTAGCCTGTGGCCCATCATGGCTGACCGCAGGATGACCGAACGTCTCGATGACCTAAATGAGCGTCGCGAGGAGGCGGTGCATGCCGGTCCCGACCGGGCCGTCAAACGTCAGCATGAGAAGGGAAAGATGCTCGCCCGTGAACGGATCGATTACCTGCTCGACCCAGGCTCCTTTCACGAACTTGACATGCTGGCTAGACATCGAGCTCATGAGAGTGGTGTTGAGGAACGGCCCTATACCGACGGTGTGGTAACCGGTTGGGGTGCTATTGATGGGCGGAAGGTCTTTCTGTTCTCTCAGGACTTCACAGTGTTCGGTGGGGCCCTTGGCGAGGTGTTCGCTGAGAAGATTCACAAGGTAATGGATTTGGCACTCAGCGTTGGTGCTCCAATGATTGGCCTAAACGATGGAGCCGGAGCTCGTATCCAAGAAGGTGTGGTCGGTCTCGATGGGTACGGCGGGATCTTCTGGCGAAATGTCCAGGCCTCTGGGGTGATTCCGCAGATCAGTGTCATTCTTGGTCCATGTGCTGGGGGTGCTGTTTACAGCCCAGCTATGACCGACTTCATTTTTATGGTCCGAGAGAAATCGCACATGTTCATTACCGGTCCCGATGTTGTAAAGACAGTGACCGGTGAGGAGGTGACACTTGAAGAACTTGGGGGTGCTGGAAGCCACTCAACAAAATCAGGCGTGGCCACCTTTGTGTGCGAGGACGAACATGAGGTTCTCGACGAAGTCAAAGCTTTGCTCGCCCAGCTCCCGTCAAACAATCTCGAGAATGCTCCAGTTGTCGAGACCGAAGACCCCGCTGACCGTCGCTGCCTCGAACTAAATGATCTCATGCCAGATAGTTCCAACGTTCCCTACGACATGCGAATTGTTATCGAGACGGTGCTCGACGACAGTGACTTCCTCGAGTACCACGCGGCCTGGGCAGGGAATATCGTTTGTGGCTTTGGGAGAATTGACGGTCAGAGCGTCGGTGTGGTGGCTAATCAGCCGATGCACTTCGCCGGGGTGCTCGACATCGAGGCATCAGAGAAAGCAGCCCGATTCGTTCGGACGTGTGATGCCTTTAATATCCCAATCATTACCTTTGTAGACGTACCTGGGTTCCTGCCCGGTGTCGACCAAGAATATGGCGGGATTATCCGTCACGGAGCCAAGTTGCTCTACGCCTACTGTGAGGCCACCGTCCCGCGGATACAGGTAATTACCCGTAAGGCCTACGGTGGGGCGTATGTGGTTATGGACTCCAAGTCGGTTGGTTCTGATCTTTCGCTGGCTTGGCCGACAGCCGAGTTGGCTGTAATGGGCCCGCAGGGTGCAGTTGAGGTTGTCCACCGTCGAGAACTCCAAGACGCCGTTGACCCAGACTCTCGACGAGCCGAATTGGTCGACGAGTACACGGAAAAGTTCGCCAACCCATATGTAGCAGCCGAGCGCGGCTATGTCGATGATGTGATCGACCCAGCCGATACCCGAATCAAGTTGGTGGCTGGCCTCCGGATGCTGGCGACAAAAAAGGAAGATCTCCCCCGCCGCAAGCACGGAAACGTTCCCCTCTAGGGCATTGGGCAACAGGAACCGGTTTATGAAATCTGAGCAGTCGGGTATCAGTATCACCGCAGAGGGTGCGACGACTCAGGAACTGGCGGCCATCCTTGCGGCAGTTGAGGTCCTATGGCCGAAACCTGGAAGCGAAGCTCGTACGCCTTCCAGTCCAGGGGCCTGGCGGTTCTCGGGTCGGTGGTGGTCCGCAGATGACCTATCGATTCGCCGCTCTTAGGGCCGGCTTATATACCCAGTTTCTGGGTTGGCCTACCTAGCCAGTCAGGGCCGACCATAGTTATGAGGTTGCTGAGTCTGTTGAGGTAGTCCTCCCGCGAGATTTCGTAGGCCCCCAGACGAGTCAGGTGTGGTGTGCACCACTGGACGTCGACTAGGTATTGGGTTTCTGCACAGTCGTCTGTCCTATTGGCCATAAACCCAACGAGGGCGTGCAGGGCTACTTTCGAGGCATCAGTCCGGTGGTGAAACATCGATTCCCCAGCGAACAGGCCACCGATGGCTACTCCGTAGAGGCCACCAGCCAAACCATCGTCATCCCACGCTTCGAATGAGTGGGCCCAGCCAAGTTGGTGCAACTCGGTGTAAGCACTGGTCATGCTTTCGTCAATCCAGCCGTGTTCACGGGTGGGATCAGCACAAGCCACCATCACATCGGCAAAGGCAGTGTTGATCCGGATCTCGTACCGGTCTAACGAGCGCTTTAGCGATCGTGAAACCCTCAGGTTGTCAATCTCAAGTACCCCCCGTGGGTTGGGTGACCACCAGGCCATCGGTCCACCCGATTCGACAGGCATTGGAAATAGTCCGGACCTGTAAGCGGCCAGGAGCGTTCCGGGGTTTATATCGGCACCCACACCGACGACCCCATGGGCGTCAGCTGTGTCGGCTTGAGGAAACGCCCAAGTACTAGGTGGTGGTTCGACTGGTCGATACTCCCTAGGCATGGGTGGCGTACTTGTTCCTATCTACCGGTTAGTCAACTTCGATGGTCACGGACTGGACTAGAACGTCTCGGCTAGGGCCGCCGCCGTACTGTGAAGTTGGATCCACTGTGTACAAATTCATCATTGACTGCAGAACTTCAATTCCGACTTCATCTGCCCGGCCAAAGACGATGTACGAGCCGTTGGTGTCCAGTAGTGAGGTCTGAGCACCGGCAGCGAAGAAGAACTGTGCGCCAGAACTATTTGGCCCAGATGAACGTGCCATTACCAAGTCGCCCGGTTGGTAAGTAAATGGGCCAAGGATCTGGCCCGACGCCGTGGTCAAAAACTCCCCACCCTCGTCGGGAATGTTATAGCCGGGGCCCTGATCTGACCAGTCGTTGGAGTTTGGTGCACCGCCCTGGATGATGTCAATCGAAGGGTCGAATCGAAACAGCATCGTTGCGTCGTAGTACCCGTACCGGGACAGCACCACAAAGTTATTTACCGTTTCAGGGGTGCGGGCTTTATCGAGGGCAACCCGGATCTCGCCTTCGGTGGTGTCGAACACCGCGGTGTAGTTGACGCCAGGTTCCAAGCACCAGGTGGGACGGATGGTGAAGGCCAGTCGTGGGGCATCGGACTTGTCAGGTGCCGGACATCTTTCAGGTATTGGCAGAGTTGGCGTGGCTACTTGGTTGGAATCTGAGCCGGCAGTTCCCACCACCACGAAGGCCAAACTCCCAATCATCATCAGGGCTATCAAGCCCGCCACCACCCGGAGGATGATTGGGCGACCACCCCGGTTGGTAGATCTACTGCTGACTGATTGTTGCTGTTTGGGGCGTTGAGACTTGTGGGCCATGGGTCGGCACCTTACCGAGTGACGTTGTCCGTCGATTCCGTAATTCGTGTCTCACGTAAACCTGCATCAGTCACTGTGTGGGTCGCCGCTAGCGTGGACCTCTGTGTCACTAGTCGTCCAAAAGTTCGGAGGTACCTCCGTCGCTGATGCGGAACGCATGCGCGAGGTAGCCCATCACGTAGCCCGCACTGTGCGGCGCGGCGATCAGGTAGTGCTCGTGGTCTCTGCGATGGGCAAGGAGACCGACGAGCTGCTTCGACTGGCTGGTGAGGTGTCGGTGGTTCACCCTGGCCGCGAGATGGACATGTTGATTACGGCAGGTGAGCGCAAGGCCATGGCTTTGGTTTGTATGGCGCTGCATCACATTGGTATCGACTCTGAATCGTTCACTGGGAGCCAAGCCGGTTTTCTTACTGACACCAATCACCAGAACGCCAAAATTGTCGACGTCCGACCCGGCCGGGTCCAGTCGTCATTGGATGCGGGACGAGTCCCGGTGATCGGTGGATCTCAGGGAGTATCTACCGATAATGACGTGACATTTTTGGGTCGCGGTGGTTCTGACACCACAGCAGTGGCCATCGCCCATGCCCTCGGTGCCGACACGTGTGAGTTGTATACCGACGTGACCGGAGTGTTCACCACTGATCCTCGGGTAGTGCCTACAGCCCGACGTATGCACAATGTCTCGTTTGACGAGTTGCTGGAGATGACGGCTACCGGCTGTCCGAAGCCGGCGATGCGATCAGTTGAATATGCACGTACCCATGGAGTGCGTCTTCACGTCCGTTCTGCCTTCACTTGGCAGGAGGGAACGTGGGTCGATGAGGAGGTATCTGATATGGAACAGGCCATTGTTTCGGCGGTCACCCACGACATGGCGGAGGCCAAGATGACGTTGGTGGGTGTGCCTGATCGGCCTGGGGTTGCCGCAACGGTGTTTCGTGCACTGGCTGACCTAGAGGTCAACGTGGACATGATCGTTCAGAATGTCTCCACTCAAGGTGTTACCGATATCTCGTTTACTGTTCCTCACGACGATCTGCCCCGGGCGATGGAGCACACCCATCTCCTGGCCGAGGAGGTAGGTGCTGGTGGGGTGACCTCAGACGACACGATCGCTCGAGTAAGCGTCATCGGTGCCGGGATGCGTTCCAACCCGGGAGTGGCCGCCACCATGTTTGAAACGCTGGCCAACTGTGGGGTGAATATCCAGATGATTTCAACATCAGCGATCCGGGTAAGTTGCGTTGTCGACGGGGATCAGGTGGAGAACGCGGTGAGGGCGTTGCACGACGCGTTTGGCCTAGCCGAGGACTGAGATCTGCTTCCCTATCCACTTTGCTCTGTAGGCGGTCAACTTTCCCGGTTCACAGAGGATTCTGAAGGTGCTCCAATAATGACAATTCCAAGACCGGTGCTACTCGGTCTGTTCCTAGGAGTGTTACTGGTTCTAACGGCCTGTGGCTCTTCTAGCACTGGAGTAGAACGTGCTACGACAGCAACTGCTGACCCTGTTGAGACCACAATATTTGAGGTGATGGTTACCACGGTCACGCCAGATAGTGCCCGGAGCGGCTTTGTATCTGATGCAGTGGCTGCAACGCCACTTCTCGATGGTCTGACTGAGGATGATCTGGGTTGTGTAGCCGACCACCTATTGGCCGACATGGATCCGGCTGAAGTCGTGGCCCTGACACGTAATGGCCCTCGACCAGACCAGGCGGAGTTCGCTGTGTTTGCCCTGCGAGATTGCGATCTGGTGCTCTACGTGGTGACCCTTGGTATTGGTGAGGCCCTTACCGACCATCCTGACGCTCCGCCTGTCGATCCCGTATGCCTTCTTGAGGGGTTGACTGACGATGATTTGGTGCCCTATTTGCGCGCGCGCTTCGAGACGGGCTCCGTGGACTTAAATGACGACGAAGCCATGGATCTGTTGACGGAAACGTCAATGTTGGCCAACGCCATTCGTTGTTCGAACGGAGCAAAGTCCGGTGTGTACGGAGATGCCCCAGCGGTATGCGCCGAGTTGGCCGACCGGCTCGGTGATCTGATTGCGTTCTTGATGAAACTGGAGATCACCACTGACGGTGAGCCTGACCTGTTCGCCTTGGAAGGTGCATTCCGGATCACTGACCAGATATTTACTTGGTTGACCGATCAGGTTCCTGCTGGGTTGCAAGATGATGCCGTGTTAGTGCGGGACACGACGGGTCGAATTAATACTTTGCTGGTTGAGGCCTTTGCTGACTTCTCAGAGTCAGCGGACGACCCCCCAGCCGATGAAGACCAAAGCGTTGGTAACGAAGGCCCGATGGTTACTTTTCTTGCTGCAATTACGCAGATTAGCGTTGAGTTGGAAGTCGGAATGGATGAGGTAGTTGCTGCGTCGGCGCGTCTGGAGGACTGGACGGTTGATCGGTGTGGCGAGTCTTCTTCGATTCTTTTTGATTTGCTGGCCGGTGTCGGGGCCTGATGCCAGAAAATCGCCCAGCTGGGGATAGATGGAAAGTTCTGGCCATTGTTTTGGTCATAGTTCCGGTTCTGACACTTGCGGCCTGTGGCGAAAAGCCAACTATGTCCGACCGCGTCTCAGTTCCAACAGAAATGCTGATTGAGGAGGCTTCGACGACTCCTTCGACCATTATGTCCACGACAACAACTGTGCTTGTGCCGACCACCATTGTGTCGACTGTGCCGCCCACTATTGCGGTGGCTGCACCGTCCACCACGTTGGCTGGTGGACCGATCCCAGAGGCAGAAGCAGGCTTCTGTGCTGAGTTGGCAGTCAAATCCGGTGGGTTAATCCTTGAAGTTGAGCGGGTGCTCCCAGCCGATGGTGTTTTGGACCCGTTAAGTCAACGTGCCCTGCTGTTGGCTACCAGGAACCTGTTGGCTTGGACCAATAATCGAATCCCCAGTGGGCTTCGGGCCGACGTTGGACTTTTGAACCGGGTCTACGCTGACCTAGGAATTGAACTGGACCGCTTGGATCCCGGGATGGTGACCATGCCTAGGCTTCAGGCTCTCGTTTTTACTTACGTGTTGGACTCACCAGTTGTGGATCCATATGAGTTGGACCTCTCTGCCCGACGACTTGGGGCCTTCGTAGACCAGTCGTGCGGTCATGGTTATCCGATCATGGAGGCCATGAATGACTTATTCAGCCCTGAACCCACCCCGATCAATGAGACCTTTCCGGACGACTGAATTCCCTGAGAATGCATGGCACTTGTCTGGGAATCGCCGGCGAGCCCTGCCTTACCATCGGTAGTGTAAGCAGAATGGACATTGCGGTCGTCGGTGCTACCGGTCAGGTTGGAGGGGTGATGCGCGCCCTTCTTGACGAGCGTGCTTTCCCTGTGGGAAACCTTCGATTTTTTGCTTCGGCCCGCTCGGCGGGTTCCGTTATTCCGTGGCGAGATAGAGAGTTGGTCGTGGAGGATACGGCCACTGCCGACTGGTCGGGTATCGATGTGGCCTTAGTGAGCGCTGGTAAGACGGCGTCGCTTCAACATTCGCCAGACATGGCCGCAGCCGGGGTGACAGTTATCGATAACTCTTCGGGCTGGCGGATGGATCCCAAGGTTCCCCTAGTGGTACCGGAGGTCAATGCGTACGCCTTGGATGACATCTCAAAGGGCATCGTGGCCAACCCAAATTGTACGACCATGGCTGCCATGCCGGTTTTGGGTCCGTTGCACGCTGAGGCTGGGCTCCGGTCGTTGACAATCGCTACATATCAGGCAGTCTCAGGCGCTGGGCTGGCAGGTGTCGACGAGTTGGCCTCGCAAGTAGCCGCGGTTATCGACAGCGCGTCGGACCTGGTTTACGACGGTGGGTCAGTCAATTTTCCGGAGCCCTCTTCGTTTGCTCGGACTATTGCTTTCAACGTGCTTGCTCACGCTGGGTCGTTTGTTGATGATGGCCGCGGCGAGACCGACGAGGAGCAGAAGCTTCGTGATGAGAGTCGAAAGATCCTAGGCATCCCAGATCTAGCTGTCTCTGGAACGTGCGTGCGGGTGCCAGTATTCACGGGACACTCCATGGCGGTGCACGCCGAGTTTGATCGGCCCATCTCACCTGAACGGGCGACCGAGTTGTTAGTTGGGGCACCGGGCGTGGTACTGGCCAATGTGCCAACCCCGCTGGATGCTGCTGGGATCGATCCGACCATGGTCGGTCGTATCCGTACCGACGAGACTCGGACCAATGGCCTGTCGCTGTTCCTGTCGGGGGACAATCTGCGCAAGGGTGCGGCTCTCAACACGATTCAGATCGCTGAGGAACTGCTCCGACGACGTTGATCTAGGTTGCAGGGTGGAGTCCAATAGCCATTGGTTATGTGCTCAGGGCGGGTTGGTCACGTAGCGGGCTACTGCGTCGTCGAGAGACAGGTCCAGTTGGTTGGCTAAACTTGCTAACCAGGCCAGGACGTCGCCGAGTTCGTGAAGTTGCTGATCAGACGTGCCCTTGCGGGTGGCTTGGGCCAGTTCGCCGAGCTCTTCGCACAACCAGGCCACAGTGGCCGGAATCCCTCGGGCACGGTCAACATCCCCGTACAGGTCTTCCATGAGTGACTGCACCTCAGCGAGTTCCATGAGGCGGACGGTATCGGTCTCCGTTTAGCTCTGCAGGTATCCACCTATCGCGCGTGTGTTCGATCCACACTCACTGTGTGCTCTCAAACAGTTCACTTCCTGACGGCCCAGCCGATAATGGTCTGATCTCCGACATCGAGGCCACACAGGTGCTTCGGGCACTAGATGCTCTCGATGAGTTGGAGGCAGCGGCCGTCAAGTTGGTACGGGCTGAACTGGCGGTCGGGCCAGCCCTTGACGGACTAATCGCTGACCCACTTACCGAGGGGACTCGTCTAGATCTTTTGTGCCTTGTTGACACAATGGCCGTAGACGTGCTGGGCGTGTTTGGCCGAGGCGAAATGTTGCAACGCCTTATTAATGAGGCACCTGCAGGTGGAGCCCGCGACGCGTTGGCTGAGCATCTGTCACGTTCCTGACTCCGTATCAGGTCCCAGTTTGTGGGATGGGCTGGGCCAGCCCTTCTACCGCTTCGGCAAGGGGAAGAGAGAGTAACCCAACTGGTGGTAGGAGTAACTTTCGGTCGCGTGACCCACCTCCTACTACTACTTGGCGCCGAACCATTACAGCAGCGTCAATCCAGATGGGAATATTACGGCTGGCGGGTAGACCGAATGGGGTAACGCCGCCGATCTGCATACCGGTAATCCCTGTTGTCTCATCTGCACTGGCGAACGATGCCTTGCGTGTGCCCAGCCGACGACGGACCGTTCCGTTGACGTCGAGCCGATGGGTTGCCAGTACGAGGCATAGGGCAAAGGGGGCTGGTTCGTTGTTACGTGTCTTTCCAGCAACGAGGATGGCGTTTGCTGAGTCAGAGTGATCAATGTCATAGGCGGCGCAGAAGGTGGCGGTATCAGCCAAAGTTGGGTCACATGCCATTACCTCATACTCAATTTCGAGGTTCAGTAATTGTTCGAGGACAGGGTCGTTCATAACTGCCGTGGTGGCTCGGGATCGACCTCACGAGCGGGGCCAGTCAAGCCATAGAAAACTGAAACCACCACAATCGCACCACCGATAAACGTCAACGTGGCGGGCACTTCATCAAACCACAGCCACACCCAGAGTGTTGCGGCGACCGTCTCCACCGGTGTGAATAGGCTTACCTCTGCTGGAGGGGCATAGCGGGTAGCAGTCGACATGCACAGTCGAGCAATGGGTCCGAATAGGCCTCCCATGGCCAGAGTGGCCAACAGGGCTTGCTGGTTCACTAGGGATATATCAGCCGGTATGGCAGTCATTAAGCACGTGCAGGTGGCGGTGACTGCGACAATCAGGGTGCGGGGAAGATCGCGATACCTGCGCCAGATAACCAAGTTTACAGAAAACACCATGATGGCCATAAGGGCCACGAGATCCCCAGCGACCTGGCTGCCGGCCATGGAGCCGCCGACAATTATCACTATGCCGACGACTGTAAGACCGATGGCCCGCCAAGTCCGAGCCGATGTGTGCTCATGGAGGGCGAACCTTGCCAGCACGGCAGCAAAGATAGGGCCGGAAGCAATGATGGCCACCACGTTGGAGGCTGCGGTGAGGGTCACCGCAGTCAGAAATGAGGTAGTGCCAATTGCACCCAGGATTCCAGTCATGAGTAGGGGTTGACGCCAGTGGACTATTTGTGGGCCAATCTCACGACCAAGAGACCGGATAGCCAAACTCCAGGTCACAGGCGAGGAGAAGAGTCCGACCATGAAGGCGATCGTCCAGCCGTCTATGTCGGAGTCTCGTTCGGCTACCCGAATTAGCAGAGAGTCGGTTGAGACCAGAAACATCCCGGTGAAGGCCAGCAGCAGACCTAGCTGTCGCCCAGATCGTGGGATCCGAGCGGAAAGGTTCAGGGCCATTAGTGGACGCTAGCGGCGGCCTACTGCTGGTCCGATTCTTGCAGTGTCGATTCTCGGCGCCAGACGTTCCAGATGGCAGAATAAGAGTCAATGCGAAAACCCAACGTCTTACTGGTGACACTGGACCAGTGGCGCGGTGACTGTTTATCAGCGGCGAGCCATTCGTCAGTCTCCACTCCGCATCTAGATCGTCTAGCTGCCGATGGTGTCCGATTCGCGTCTCACTTTGCCCAAACTGCACCTTGTGGGCCTAGTAGGGCCAGTCTCCTAACCGGTACGTATCAACATGTGCATCGGTCTGTTCTGAATGGAACTCCACTAGATGCCCGTTTCACCAACGTTGCCCTTGAAGCACGGAGCGCTGGCTACGATCCGGTGCTATTCGGTCATACCGACACCACAGTGGACCCTCGGACGGTTCCGGCCGCCGATCCACGGCTTGAGACCTATGAAGGTGCCCTGCCCGGGTTTCGGGTCGGTCTCCACCTCCCAGAGCATCGTGAATCTTGGTATCGGTGGTTGGAGTCACGGGGGCACGATGTGTCCGACCGAAAACGTTTCCTGCGTCCACGAGACGACATGGCCATTCCCGATGGTCGGGGAGCATCGTGGCCGCCGCCACCCTTTGACGCCGACGAGACCGAGACAGCTTTTTTAGTTGGTGAAGCGATCGATGAAATTGGACGCCTAGAGGGAGCAGGCAATCCGTGGTTCGTCCACGCGTCGATTTACCGGCCTCACCCACCGTTCACCGTGCCGGCGCCTTGGCATGATGTGGTGGATCCGGCCAGAGTTCCTCAACCCATCTTGGATAACACTGGTGGGCACCCGTTTCTGGATGCTGCTCGGTCGATGGGGGTATATCGACCACCTGTCGCTGAATTGGATATGCGACAGATACGCGCCACCTACTACGGGATGATGGGCGAGGTTGACGCTCAGGTTGGTCGGCTGCTTGGGGCCTTAGACGACTTTGGGGCCACTGACGACACGGTGGTGTTGGTCACCTCAGACCATGGTGAGATGCTTGGGGACCACAGCCTTATGTCAAAGTTGGGTTTTTACGATGAGGCGTTCCATATTCCCCTAATCATCCGGGCTCCGGGTTTCCTCGGTGAGAAGATTGCCGGACGGGTAGTAGATGGTTTTACTGAAAACGTCGATGTGATGCCCACGGTGTTGGACCTGATCGGGTCAGAGGTGCCTCGACAGTGTCAAGGGAAGTCGTTGCGGCCCTTTCTGGACGGTTCAGTCAGTGACGGCGATGTACCGGTTAACTGGCGTGCAGCGGTGCACTGGGAGTTTGACTTTCGGGCCTGGGCTGGTTCCGAATCGTTGAGAGGAGTGCCTGGACACCTTTGCAATCTCGCGGTGCATCGCGACCATCAAGGCAAGTACGTCCACTTTGCCGGGTTGCCGAGTGTTTTCTTCGATTTAGTCAACGACCCAAATGAGCAGTACCTCCACACCGATCATCTGGAGATACCTAGGTACGCAGCTGCTCTGTTGGACTGGAGGATGGCTACCGATGGACAGGAGCTCTCGGACCACTTAGCTCTGCCCGGTGGGATGATCGTTCTTGGCGGTTGACCAAACGCGGCACAGGACACGCTGGAGTGCAGATTGAAACCAGCGTGATCTATTTGTTTCCTCGCGCCTCTAAGTGGTTTAAGGCCTTGCGCTGTTTGGAGGCTGGAGATAAACCTTATATTTCTGGGCCTGATTGCAGATTTGATCGGAGGATGGGCTGATGGACGATGGCGGCATCGATCTGGTAGACGCCTACGCGGTCGAGACTCCTGATGACAACCGGGACCTTTATGCCCGCTGGGCCAAGACCTACGAGTCGGGGTTCATCACAGACAACGCCTATAGGTACCACGTTGGTGTGGCCGGAGCGTTCCTTGATGCCGCAAGAGCGGGCGACGGTCCAGTGATGGACGTGGGTTGTGGTACCGGCCTAGTAGGGGAGGCGCTTCGGGCTGATTTACGGTGCCCAGAGCCGCTTCGAGGTCTTGATTTGTCGCCGGAGATGATCGAACAGGCGCGATCCAAGCGCACAGTCGACGGCGAGGTCGTCTACTCCGACCTCTACCTTGCTGACCTGACGACCTTGCTTCCAATTGAGGACGATGTCTATGGAGGTATCGCCAGTTGTGGAACGTTCACCCATGGACACGTCGGACCTAGTGCTTTCGATGAGCTCTATCGCATCGCTCGCCCGGGAGCGTTATTCGCAGTAGGGATTAACCCCGACCACTTTATTGCCCACGGTTTTGCTGAACGATTTGACGAAGATGTCGCTGCGGAGAAAATCACACAACCGACTATCAACCGTGTCCCCACGTACGGAGCGGGCCCCAACATCGAACAGCGGTCTCCGGTAGTTGTCTTCCGTCTCAGAACGGGTCTCCGGAACGATTGAATCAAGATCCGAGAGGATCGGTCAGGCTGTAGCCAGTGCTCGATCTAAGTCGGCTAGGAGGTCCTCAATCGATTCGATTCCTACCGAGATCCGGATCAGGTCGTCAGGCACCTCAAGGGCTGAACCCGCCACAGATGCATGAGTCATTACTCCTGGATGTTCGATAAGTGATTCGACGGCCCCCAGCGACTCGGCGAGGGTAAATACCTCAGTGCTGGCTGCGACCTTCTCGGCAGCCTCTCGGCCTCCGGTCAGTCGGAACGACACCATCCCCCCAAAACTGCGCATTTGTCGCTCTGCTACCTGATGTCCAGGGTGGTTTTCTAGCCCGGGATAGAGGACTCGGTCGACCCGGGGATGGTTTACCAAGGCTTCCACTACAGCAGCGGCATTGGCACAGTGACGTTCCATTCTCACGGCAAGGGTTTTTAGGCCCCGGAGGACTAGATAGCAGTCAAAAGGTCCAGGGACAGCCCCTACCGCATTTTGGACAAAGCCGAGGTGTTCGGCAATCCGTTCGTCGGATGTCGCCACGAAACCACCAACCACGTCGCTATGCCCGCCGAGGTATTTGGTGGCTGAATGAACGACAGCGTTGGCCCCAAGGGAAATTGGCTGTTGGAGGTAGGGAGTTGCGAAGGTGTTGTCAACTACCACCGTGCCGCCCAGGTCGTGGGTGACTGCGACGATGCGTTCGACATCAAGAACCGTAAGAAGTGGGTTAGTAGGGGTCTCCAACCAGACCATGCGTGTTTCTGGTGTCCATGCTGTCCGAATGGATTCGGGGTCGGTTAGGTCGATGGCTGTGTGATGCACGCCGGCTGCACCATGGATTTGGGAGATGAGGCGAAATGTTCCACCGTAGGCATCGTCACCGAGGAGAACTCTCTCACCAGGCCCTAAAAGACGTAGGAGAGCATCTTCAGCGGCCAGGCCACTAGCGAACGCGAAGCCACTCGTAGCACCCTCAAGGCTGGCTAGACATTCCTCGTAGGCATGTCGAGTCGGGTTACCAGTTCGGGCGTATTCGTAGCCGAACTTTGGCTGTCCGACAGCGTCTTGGGCAAAGGTGGTTGAAAGAGCTATTGGAGTCACTACTCCACCGGTTCGGGGGTCATGTGGTTGACCAGCACGGACGGCCCGCGTTTCAAAGCCGTAGTCATCCGGGTCTTCGAAGCCCGATAGCAGAGGGTCACCACCCATGGCATGTCCAGACAACTCAGTTCCTTCCACCTGCACCCGGCGACAGGAAACTTAGAAGGTCTGTCCGGGACAAGATCGTGCACGGTCGACCACCGTCGAGAACCAGCAGTGCTGGTGCATGTTCCAGAAGGTTTGCAGCGCGGTCAATGGGTTCACCGACACCGATAGTTGGCAGAGGATCTTGGACCACGTCGTCAATCGGAGCTTCCAAGACCTGGTCGGATTGGTAGGTCTGGGTCATTAGCCATAGTTCAGAAACCGAGCCGGTTACCTCGGCGGCGGACAACGGCATTTCTCCTTTTGCCACCGCAATCTGTGAAACACCGTACTTACGCATGATGCGGGCAGCTTCGCTTACGGTGGCCTCAGGGCTTACGTAGATCAACTCGGGGATGTCGTCGCTTCGGCTAGCTAGGAGGTCTGCGATAACTGTTCCTTCTGCATGGTGGAAACCCATTGTGGCCATCCAGCCCTCGTCAAACACCTTGCTCAAGTAACCGCGCCCTGAGTCCGGAACCAGTGCTACTACCAAATTGTCGGGAGTTAATCCCTCAGCCACCTTAAGGGCGGCGGCGATAGCTGTGCCACCTGACCCACCTATCAAGAGACCCTCTTTGCGGGTCACCCTGTGGGCCATGGCAAATGACTCGGCATCGCTTACTGCGATGGTCATATCCACCATGTCGGGGTTGTATGTGCCCGGCCAAAAATCCTCCCCAACCCCTTCGACTAGGTAGGGGCGCCCCGACCCACCTGAGTAGACCGATCCTTCTGGATCACCGACCACGATGGTCACGTTTGGGTTCTGTTCCTTGAGGTATCGACCTACTCCACTCACTGTCCCACCAGTACCGGCACCGGCGACGAAGTGTGTGATGCGCCCATTGGTCTGATCCCAGATTTCCGGTCCGGTTGTCTCGTAGTGGGACTGGGGGTTAGTTGGGTTGTGATACTGGTTCGGCTGGAATGCACCGGGGGTCTCCTGCATGAGCCGTTCGGCTGTGGAGTAGTAGGAGAGAGGATCATCTGGGAGGACAGCCCCGGGGCAAACCATCACCTCGGCCCCGTACGCACGAAGTAATGAGACCTTCTCGGGACTGACCTTGTCGGTCATCACGAACACGCAGCGGTAGCCCCGTTGATTAGCAACTATGGCAAGCCCCACCCCGGTATTTCCAGACGTCGGTTCAATGATCGTCCCGCCAGGTTTGAGTAGGCCGTCTCGCTCGGCGGCATCGATCATCGCAAGAGCTGGGCGGTCCTTGATGCTTCCACCTGGATTGGTGGTTTCGAGTTTGAGGACGACCGGACAGGGGAGGTCAACTCCGAGTCGAGCAAGGCGGACCATCGGAGTTTTGCCGATCAGGTCAAGGACGGAATCAGCAATATCGAGGTCAGAGATATCCATCGGTCGGGGATTCGATGTCAAGTTTGGTAGGTGGAGTTCTTGTCAGACGGCGCAGGACATGTCGGCACCACAGCAGAGCGGTGACTTGATTTTCCCGTGCTTGTTTGGGCATTCGGAGATTTGGACGGTTGATCCATCATCCTTTGTCAAGGCAGCGTCGACGAGAGGCTCGTCGCAGGCGCCGCAGGTGGCGTTGACGGACATGCCGCACGATGCGCAGGTGTAGGTAGCCATTGTGTTTCTCCTAGGTATCCAGTTGACACGATCTCGGTATGCGTCCAGTCAATCACCACAAAATGTGTTTGGTGCCCCACAGCCTGACGTAGCCATGGTGCATCCAAGCCGGGCCTACTCCACGGCGTGCCATGTGTGTGCTCTAAATGCTAGGAACGAAGCATCTCGCCCACCGAACAAGCCCACTGCTCGAAGGAGACCACCGGTGGCTGACCATCATGTCCCAGCCAGTTTCGGTGCCGACGAGGCGGTTGTGGCTACCGGTCTACGCGGCCAACGGGCACATCACCAACAATTTGAGCACCAAGACCGACTCGAGCGCCGCCTGCACGTAGTGGCTGATGGTGTGTGGTGCTTGGTTGGCAACGGTCTTTCCAACCAGACTTTCGTGGAGGGTCCTGAGGGCCTAGTCGTTGTGGATACAGGTGAGTCAGTCGAGGAGATGACGGCTGCCTTAAGAGAGGTTCGGGCTCACACCTCAGCACCAACGGTTGCGGTGGTCTATACCCACTTTCACTACTGCAACGGAACCCAGGCCGTGTTTGATGAAGCGGGTGGGCCGGTGCCTGTCTGGTCGCATGAGGGGGTCGAGACCAACCTGCGGTCCCGCTCAATTGAGATGGCACCGACGGCTGGTCGGGGTCTTATCCAACAGTTTTCGATGTTGCTACCTGAAGATGGTCCTGACGGGCGGACTCAGGTTGGGCTAGGGCTTGAGTATCGCCGAGCTGAGCATGCTCCGTTCACTCATGGCTTCGTTCCCCCATCCAACAAAGTGTCAGGTCCGATTACCACTACCCTGGCCGGGCTTCAGGTGGAGTTGGTGCCGGCGCCGTCAGACGCCGACGACAACCTGAACGTGTTCTTCCCAGACCTAGACCTGTGCGTCAATAACCTTGCTTGGCCGGCACTTTTTAATATCTTCCCTATTAGGGGCGAGCCCTTCCGGGACCCGCAAGTACTGCTGGCTGGCTTGGATGGGATTCTTGAAGTCTCACCGGAGCACCTAGTTTGTGCTCACGGACCACCACTGAGTGGTCGTGCCGCAGTGGTAGAGGCAGTCACGACTGCACGCGATGCCATTCAGTTTTTGTGGGACCAGACAGTCCGCGGCGTCAACCGGGGTCTGACACATGGCGAGTTGGTCGAGTTTGTTCAGTTGCCGGAGAGTTTCGAGGATTCCTACTTCACCCAGCAGAACTACGGCTTAGTTGAGCACCATGTCCGCCAGATCCATAACGGTTTGGTGGGGTGGTTTGATGGGTTTGAGGCCTCGTTGTTTCCCTTGCCAACTGCGGAGCGTTGTCGCCGCCTCATCAAGGGGTTTGGGGGCCGGGACGTGGTGGCTTCCCATGCAGCAGAGGCGCGGGACAACAACGATCTTCGATGGGCGCTTGAGTTGGCTACCTGGCCTGTCCGCTCTGATGGGGGGACCGATGTCGAACGACAACTCCTCGGCTCGGTGTTGCGGGCAGTCGGTCAGCGCACCACGTCAGCCAACGTTCGTGGCTGGTGCCTGACTCGTGCTCGAGAGTTGGAGGGATTAGTTGATGTAGATCGGTACCGCACCCATCGTTTTGGGAGGGGGCAGGTCCTGAAGTTGAACCCGGCCGACACGATTGCTGGACTCCGGGTTTTGGTCGAACCCGAACGTGCCAAGAGGCTTGACGAGCACCTGAGGTGGCGGGTCACTGGGGGAGATGAGGAGGTGGTCTGTGGACTCCAGATCCGGAATCAGGTGGCGGTACCCACTGATGGATCCGGGGCTGAAATTGAACTTTCGCTCGGGCACGAGGTGTTGGCTGACGTGCTTTCAGGTCGTCGCACGGTGCATGAAGCGCTCAACGATGGTTCCGCGACGATCGAAGGGGATTATGAACGGGTAATAAGGGTTCTGTCCTGCTTTGAAGTCCCAACCCTATGGGGGTTGGGAAGCGCAGACGATTCGTAAGTCCGTTCAAGTGGTGATCAGTTCGAATTGCTTGGTTGAGTGTTCCGACTGAACTTCATTAGACACCTAACTGGCCGGGCCTCGTCAGGGCCCTGTCTAATGCTCCTCGTATGTACCTCGTGGGGTCACATCGTGCAAAACCTCTCAGTGCAAAGTGGTAGGTGTCCGTCAGGTCAGGCGAGGGCAGCGGCACAGCGGTCATTGCCGGTAACGGTTTCCTTCGCTGGCCCGTCCCATGACTATCTCCTAGACTCAA
>CAWVUB010000006.1:0-39036 GCA_963933065.1 uncultured Acidimicrobiaceae bacterium
CATCATCTCGCAGATCACCACCAGCGGGAGTCGAGCCGCTACCTCTGTCACGAAGTCACAAGATCCGAGACCAACTATCTCGTCCACGACATTGGCAGCGGTGCGCTCCACACCATCTTCCAGTGAACGCATCATCCGAGGGGTAAAGCCCGCCGAGACAATCTTGCGAAACCGGGCGTGTCGCGGGTCATCCATGTTGATCATCGACCCAAAAAACTCCCGAAACTCCAAAGGAAGATCGGGGATGTTGGTTCCCTCTCCAGAGCAGAACAAATCAGGTCGACGGCTCGCCTCAACCACGTCGGCATGACGCGTGACCGCCCAGTAACCCGGACCTGCAGAAAGGTATTCCGAATCCTCCTCGGCAAAAAATCGGATCGGGTCGTGACGCCGTAGCGCCGCAAACCCAGCCAGACGGTCTTCCATTGGCCCGGACCAGAACGGGTCAACACCCGACAATTCCAAGTTTGGATACAGATCTTCAGACCTCGAAACATTCTTCATGAGCGAAACCATAGGCACCCGTCCGGAGCGAAGCCCGATCCAGCCAACTTCCATTCCTCGCCCTAGTTTGCCGACATGGACCTACAAGCAGTTTCAGATCGGATTGCTGTAGAGGATCTCCTCACCCGATACGCCACCGCTGTGGACCGTCGGGACTGGGATCGCTACCGCAGCATCTTCACCCACGATGCCGAGATTGACTACACGTCAGCCGGTGGGATTTCTGGCACCCTAGAAGAGGTCATCGAGTTCCTATCCAACTCTCTTTCCATTTTTGAAATGACCCAGCACTCAATTACCAATATCGACTTGGAGGTAGCCGGCGATTCAGCCACAGTCTCTGCCGTGTTTAACAACCCATTGCGCTTGGTTGACGGCGAGACCTGGTTTACCGGCGGCTGGTACCATCACGAGTTGGTCCGCACGACCGAGGGTTGGCTTAGTCGTCGCCTCAGCGAGGAGAGCGCTTGGTTCGACCGCGCCCCCTTCTAGCAGACAGAGTTTCAATCTTTTGAATCAGTGGTTACCGGTTGAGTTGCGGCTATCACCCATACCGACCACTTCGAACACGCGTTGGGTAGTTAGTTAAATGGAAAAACCGGCCTCAGCTCATCAAGTTAAGGCCGAGGGATTCTGTCCAACTTCCAAGTCTCTGAAACGCTGCAGCGCTAATGGCACCGTGACATCGTGGGTGAACACCCAGAAGCGTCCGGTTTGGATTGCCTCAACCACCCTGGCGGCCACTAGATCAGCGTCCACGCCGCGTTCAGCCAGGACCTCGGCCAACAATTTCTGTGTTGTATCACTGGTCTCGCTTGCTCTAACCCACTCTGGTCGGAGTCGGGCTACGTCAAAGATCTCTGTGGAAACCAACTCAGGACACAAGCAGGAAACCCCAACCGGAGTCGGTTCCAATTCTCGGTAGAGAGCCTCCGACAAGCCCACTACAGCGTGCTTGCTGGCTGAGTACATCCCCAGGAGAACATTGGTCATTAGACCGGCCTGTGAGGCCACATTCACAATATGGCCAACCCCGGCCTCGACCATCTGGGGGGCGAAGGCCAAAACGCCATGCGCTACCCCCAGCACGTTTACATCAAAAGTCCAACGCCACTCTGAAGCCGTAGTTGTCAGCATCGCCCCCGCCGGACCCACCCCAGCGTTGTTGCAGAGCACGTGCACCACCCCATAGCGATCTCTTGCTTTAGCAGCCAGAGCGACAACAGCGTCAGGGTTAACCACATCACAGACAACGCCAGACACGCGGTCGCCTACATCAACCGCTAGGCGGTCCACCTGGGCGACTAGTGATACTTCATCGACGTCAGACAACACCACCGACATTCCATTGACCAGAAACGCCTCGGCTATTGCCAGTCCAATCCCTGAGGCACCGCCGGTCACCACAGCCACCCGTTCGTTCAAGTCTGCGATCATCGACCACCCGTTCCATCTGATTACCGTCCCTGTGGGACCGTAGAGGCTAAACCTTGACTAGCGCTTGTCCGACCGTTGCCGATACTTGGAGTGCGACTACCGTCACCCCATGTCTGGTCCGATGGAAGGAATCCGCATCCTCGACCTATCGGTGGCCCTCACTGGCCCCTTGGCTGCCGGCATGCTCGTCGATCAAGGTGCTGAATGCATAAAAGTAGAGCAGGCCCCAATCGGGGACATTGTTCGATGGCTCGGATCGTCGGTTGGCGGCATCTCCGCCATGTTCCAGGTAGCGAATCGAGGCAAACGTTCCGTCGTGTTGGATCTCAAGCAAGACGAAGGTTTAGCCATCTTGCGAGACTTGATCGCCGAGACTGACGTTCTAGTCCAAAATTTCAGGCCCGGAGTCGCCGAACGAATTGGCGTCACGTACGAAGACGTGGCGACCACCAATCCAAATATCATCTACGTTGACCTGACTGGTTTTGGGCCCGAAGGCCCCTATAGCCATCGGCGGGTCTATGACACGGTGATTCAGGCCCAATCAGGTCTGGCAGCCAGCCAGACAGGGTTAAATGACAATCAGCCCAAATTCCTCAAACAGTTGATCTGTGACAAGGTCACCGCATACACGGCTTGTCAAGCAATCACCGCTGCTCTCTTTGCTCGCGAACGAGGATGCGGCGGCCAACACCTCGAACTATCGATGTTGGACGCCTGTATTGCCTTCCTCTTCGTTGACGGTGCAGACCATGAGATCATCCTGGATGGGGACCATTCAGGGCCCCAAGCGATCGCGGCTAACAACACGCCACTAGCCTTCGACGGCGGATTCGCAGCCGTCGCTGTCCCGACCGATGACGAGTTCCACGGCCTGGCTCAAGCGCTAAACGTTGATAGTTCAGATCCCGATCTGGCAACAGTGCACGACCGAACGGCCAACCCAAAAAAGTCGAAGGCTGTTCACCGTGAGGTTCGTGACAACGCTCTACATATGGATATCGCTGAAGCCGAAGCCCGCTTGGACAGCAACCAGGTCCCATTCGGAATTGTCCGTTCTGTCGAGGAGATCGCCAGCGACGCTCAGGTAGTGGCCAACAATCTGTTTGCCAAGTTTCAACATCCAGTGGCCGGATGGATCCGGCACCACCGCGTACCAACCCATTTCCATGGGTCACCAACCTCGTTCCGTGAGCCCGCTGCGCCAACACTTGGACAACATTCTGATGAGGTGATTGCCGAGATAGGCCGTGGTACCAAAATTGCTGAGCTCCGGGCTAAAAAGGTGATCCGTTGAACTTGAACTACCCCACACCAGAACAGGGTGGCAAAGCCGAGCACCGAGACCATCGACGGTACGACGCCTATGCCCGCCATCACGACGAACACGGTGGATCCGAAGTGATACCAGCAGCCACCGTGGTGGTTCTCCGTGATGGTGAAAGGGGTATCGAGACTCTCATGCTTCGAAAAAACTCCGCCATTGCGTTTGGGGAAATGTGGGTCTTCCCCGGTGGGAGGGTCGACGCCATCGACGCTGTGACCGACGACGACGGTGGCACTAACGAGTTGGCGACAGCTGCTGCAGCAGCAGCTCGCGAAGCAATCGAGGAAGCCACAATTGCCATAGAACCGGATGCCATGGTCTGGTTCTCCCATTGGGTGCCACCTCCAACTATGCCGAAACGGTTCTCCACCTTCTTTTTTGCGGCCCGCTACGAGGGAGTCGTCTCAGACGTCACCATCGACGATGGCGAGATAACTGAACACGAGTGGATGCGCCCCATAGATGCCATAGCCCGACGCGACGGTGGTGAAATTGAACTGGCCCCACCAACTTGGATGACGCTGTACCGGCTGAAGCCGTTCGAGACTGTGTCCGAAGCCCTACTAATACTTGGCGCTGAGGAACCCATTTTCTACGAAACCCACATGGCCCGCACTGACGACGGACCAGTAGCCATGTGGCCCGGCGACGCCGGCTACGAGTTCAGCGATGCCTCCGCCGTAGGACCCCGCCACCGGCTTACCCTCTTTGAGGACGGCTACGTGTTCAGTGATACACGTGCAGTGAGTCCGTACCAATGAGCACCGGAGGAATCATGGAAGGTCTGACTGATGCCGAGGTTGCCGAGCGGGTTGCCGACGGTCGGGTAAATGATGTACCTAAGGCGCCAGTCCGGACCACCGGCGAGATTCTCCGTGCCAACGTCCTTACTCCGGTCAATGCGATTATGGGGGCTCTGCTCGTCCTGATATTGGTGGCTGGATTTCCTGGAGATGCCCTCTTCGCAGGGGTCATCGTCTCCAACAGCGTGATCGGCACCATCCAGGAGCTTCGAGCCCGACGCACTCTTACCCAACTGGCCATCCTCTCCGCCCCGAAGGCTCGGGTAGTTCGCAGCGGTAGCACCATTGAGGTTGAAGTCTCCGACGTCGTAGCCGACGACCTGTTAGCACTGATTCCAGGTGATCAGGTCGTAGTCGATGGCACGGTGCTAGACGGCGCCGGTCTAGAAGTCGACGAGTCACTCCTGACCGGTGAAGCTGACCCGGTCGACAAGTTCGCTGGGGACGAGGTGCTTTCTGGAAGTTTCGTATCTGCCGGCACTGGCTACTTCCGAGCGACCCGAATCGGAGCCGGCTCTTACGCAGTGACTCTGGCTGAGGAAGCCCGCCGCTTTACCCTGGTCGACAGCGAACTCCGTTCCGGGGTTAACCAAGTCCTCCGCTGGTTGACCTTGATCATTCCCCCGGCCGCCGCACTATTACTGTTGCGTCTTCTAAGCACAGAGGACCTATGGCAAGAAGCGCTGAGGGGCACAGTGGCCGCCGCAGTAGCAATGGTTCCCGATGGTCTAGTGCTGCTTACCAGCCTTTCATTCATTGTCGGCGTCATAACATTGGCCCGCCGTCAGGCACTAGCGCGCGAGTTGGCCTCAGTGGAGCTCTTGGCTCGGGTCGACACTCTTTGCCTGGACAAGACAGGCACTATCACCACCGGGGAGATCGCGTTTGCTGACCTTGAAGTCATAGGTGCGACTACCGACACCGACGCCAGAGCTGCCGTCGGTGCTATGGCGGCAGCCGATCCATCACCCAACCCAACGTTGTCAGCCTTGGCAGGTGCTCTACCTGCGCCGAACTGGACAGTGGTCGACACCGTGCCGTTCTCGTCGGCCCGAAAATGGGCGGCTGCCACCTTTGCTCCAAATGGCATAGACGTAACCGATCGGATCGTTTATCACCTGGGGGCCCCCGATGTACTGCTACCTACCGGTGAGTGGTCTGTAGCCCGCGATCGCGTAGCTGAATTAGCCACCAACGGTCAACGAATCCTTGTCCTTACCCGATCAGCGCATAATCCCGACGCCCCCACTGACCAACTCCCGCCAGCCCGACTACCAATGTCCCTAGTACTACTAGAGGACACCGTTAAGTCTGAGGCGCCAGAAGTTTTAGCCTGGTTCGTTGAACAAGGCCTGGACCTCAAAGTCATCTCCGGCGACCATCCAGCCACGGTGGCATCCGTGGCGCGCCGGGCAGGCATCCCTGGGGCAGCTAATGGAATCGACGCCCGGACTTTGCCTGATGATCCGAAGGAGTTGGCTGAAGTTCTCAGCGGTGAGTTGGCTGACAATTCGGTGTTTGGTCGGGTCACTCCCCACCAGAAGCGAGCCATGGTGCGAGCCCTTCAAGACTCAGGGCGGACGGTCGCTATGACCGGAGACGGCGTGAACGACGTGCTCGCCCTCAAGGACGCAGACATGGGCATTGCCATGGGTTCTGGAAGTTCCGCATCGAGGGCCGTTGCACAGTTGGTGCTCCTCGACGACCGATTCTCGACACTGCCTCGAGTCTTGGCCGAAGGTCGAAAAGTCATCAACAACATCGAGCGGGTAGCCAAATTATTCCTGACTAAGGCCACCTACGCCTTGCTCCTGACGGCGTTAGTCGGCCTATTCGGGGTGCCTTTCCCGTTCCTGCCTAAGCAACTCACTCTGATCGGCACAGTTTCAATCGGTCTGCCGGGCTTCTTCCTCGCTCTAGCCCCTGACGACTCCTTGGTCCGGACGGGCTTCCTTCCCCGGGTTCTTCGCTGGTCGCTGCCTGCCGGGACGGCAGCAGCAGCAGCGACCTTCGCCTGCTACGAAATAGTCAGGCGCTCAGATGCCTCGTTGGCAGAAGCCCGAACAGCAGCCACCCTCACCCTCCTTGGGGTGGGTCTAACCATCCTCGTTGGAATCAGTCGGCCACTTCGTCCGTGGAAGATCGGTCTCGCTGGAGCCATGGGCGGCCTCTACGCGATAGCGATGGTCTGGCCACTTGTTCGTGACGCTTTCGAACTGGTGGTTCCACCAGGATCAGCCTGGGTCTCCGCAGCGATTTGCACGGTCATCGGCAGCCTGTTGATCGGCGCTGTGCCGAGGATTACTCGGATTCGGGGCCGCTAGTGTCAACGGTATTCACAGGGTTCTAACAGGATCTCCTTCCGACCAAGAGGGTCCCCTATGTCCGATCCAAGCACAAGCCTCTTTGCCACAGCACTGGACCAGTTCCATCGAGGGGCCAACCTCATCGACCTGCCAGACGACCTACGGTCGATTCTTTCTCAGCCTAAAAATGAAATCATTGTCAATTTCCCAGTGCGTCTGAACAATGGAAAATATCAGGTTTTCAGGGGCTACCGAATCCAACACTCCAACCTTCTGGGTCCGTACAAGGGAGGGGTGCGCTTCCACCCCATGGTCAACCTCGACGAGGTCAAAGCACTGGCCTCATGGATGACCTGGAAGTCGGCGCTGTGTGACATCCCATTCGGTGGCGCCAAGGGTGGGATTTCGTTCGACCCCGGCGCCCTAGAGGCCGACGAGTTGGAGCGAGTTGTCCGCCGCTTCACCCACGCCCTGGGTTCCAATATCGGCCCAGACCACGACATCCCAGCACCCGACCTAGGTAGCAACGCCCAGTCGATGGTCTGGATGATGGACACCTACGCCAACTCAGCCGGTGCCGCTGAACGTCAGAACGTCAAACGCATCGTGACCGGCAAGACCTTGGAGACCGGCGGCAGCCCTGGACGCGATAAAGCCACTGGTCAAGGTGTGGTGTTCTGCCTCCAACACTGGGCTGACGAAGTGGGCTTTAACCTCAGCGGTGCCTCGGTAAGCATTCAGGGTTTCGGCAATGTTGGCGGCGCTACTGGACGTATTCTTCAGGTCCACGGAGCGCGCCTAGTAGCAGTGGCCGACCACGGCGGCGCCATCAGCGACGAGGACGGGATCGATGCCTTCGACCTCACCGACTGGGTGCGGGAACACGGCACGGTGGCGGGCTTCCCGGGCGCAATGTGGATCGACCCAGACGATTACTGGCGGGTCCCGGCCGACATTGTTGTGCCAGCCGCCCTCGAGAACCAGGTCACAGCAGAAAACGCAGGTCAAATTCAAGCACGAGTGATCGTGGAGGCAGCCAACGGTCCCACCACGCTGGAGGCTGAGAAAATCCTTGCTGAGCGAGGTATCGAAGTGCTGCCCGACATCCTCGTAAACGCCGGGGGCCTAATTGTTTCGTATTTCGAGTGGTTGCAGAATCGGTCGGCCGAACGGTGGGACCTCGACACCGTTGATTACAAACTGCGGGAAACGTTGTGGCGAGCCTGCGACGCCGTGGGCGAACTCCGCAAGGACCTTGAGGTGAATTCCCGGCGGGACGCCGCTTACGCAGTAGCCCTCCACCGACTGAAGGTGGTCTACGAACAGCGAGGCATTTTCCCATGATCCGCACACTGCTAGTCGGAGCTGGGGCATTTGTCGACGCTCTTTACGAGGGCCTTGAGGCCCAAGGCCATACGGTGGCCGTCGTTGTGCCCTTGCGGAAACCCAATGCGGATGTGGCTTCATACGATCTGGACACACCAGCGACTGGTTTGGACGCTGCCGTAGGACTATTGGGCTATCCCAACCTAGTCATTCATGTACCGGCAGTCCCCGAGGGCCCAACGGATGTGATTAACCAGGCGGTCGAGGACTGGATCGCCGCCTGCGAGGCACCCCTGGATGAAGCCCTGGCAGTAGTCCGAGCCGTCCAACCACTATTAGTAGACCGGTCGCCCACAGGCGGCGGCCGACTTGTGTGGGTGCTGCCTACTACCGCACTTAGCGGCAGTGCTGGCTTCGTGGCAACAGGGGCAGCATGCGAGGGAATCCGGGCCCTAGCCAAAGGCGCTGCCAAACAGTGGGGTTCCGACGGAGCCACCACATCGGTACTAGTGGTGGATCCCGGAGTCTTCTTCGCTGGCTGTGAAGCCCCCCGGGCCGACGGGATGCGAGACCCTGGACTAGCAGCACTGGGGAGGGTGGGCGATCCAGTGTCCGACCTAGCGCCATTGCTTGATCTGCTGGCCGACCCACGGGCAGCCTTCACCACAGGCGGGACGATCGTCGCAGATGGCGGCACCTGGATGGCGTTGTGACGAACAACTTCGCCCTCCTGCCGAGGGGACCACTTTTGGAAGGGCGAGTTGCACTAGTAACCGGTGGAGCCTCCGGCATAGGTCTGGGTATGGCTACAGCAATGGCCCGTTACGGTGCATCGGTGGTATTGGCTTGCTTGCGGACCGAAACCGGCGAACCAGCCGCAGCCACTCTTCGGGAGGCTGGGCTAGACGTGCGCTGCGTCCGGTGCGACGTCACCGTGACTGATGACGTATTTGCCGCTATAGCTACCACGGTGGAGGAATTCGGACGACTTGACTGCCTAATCCACAACGCAGTGGCTGGGACCTTTATGGGGGCAGGGCCAATCACTGAGACCTCTTTGGCCGGCTGGCAAATGTTGGTGGCTTCATCACTCCGAGCCTCGTTCGACTGCGCCCGGGCTGGCCATGCGGAGCTTCAGAAGGCCAAGGGATCCCTAGTCCTTCTAACGTCTGCGGCCGGCATGGAAGGCAGTGCGGCAATACCCCTATACGGAGTGGTTAAAGCGGCCCAACGAACCTTGGTCAAGGGGCTAGCCGCCGAATGGGGACCCGATGGAATACGGGTCAACAGCGTGGCTCCTCTAGCCCTAACACCGGCCCTGAACACCGCCATCGCCGCCGATCCTTCTCTTATCAAGCGCCTGGAGGCCAGCACACCGCTAGGGCGGATCGGAGATCCAGCAGACGACATCGGCCCCGTAGCCGTGTTCCTAGCGTCTGACCTCTCCCGACACGTAACCGGCCAGACGCTAGTCGTCGATGGCGGAGGGTTCCGAGGCCTATAGCCCACGGGATCCACGGCACTCCAAAAGTGGAATCCAGCACTTGAACTCTGAGGAAGAACGCCCTCAGAGGAATCCATATCAAGGAACGTCTCGCAGGTCACCCCCTGCTCGAGAGTCCGCAGCAGATCACAAAGGCACAATCGAGGAAGGCAACTAATGGCGACCACCCAGCACACCCAGCACGGCTACCTGCGTGACACCCAACGGTCGAAGATCTACAAGGCCGAACACGTCCTTGGCCCACACACACTCGGCAATCAGTACGAGACCGTCACAGACTGTCACAAATTCATAATGTCGGTCATGGAACGTAGGACATTCCAGCGTTGGTTCCCGAGCGCAGCGCCCACACTCTGTCGTGGTCTGGAGGTCCGTCCCGGTAGAGGCGCCCGTCATGCATTTGCATCCAGCCCCTTCGCTATCACGCTGCCTCGGTGGGCTCGCAACGAGCCAGTAATGATCCATGAACTCTGCCATCTGGTGGTTCACCACGAGTTTCCACGCAAGGAAATTGCGTGGCATGGCTGGCAATTCTGCCAGACCTACCTCAAGATCGTTGGCGACGTACTCGGACCCGAAGCCCACAGAACACTCACGGCCTCATTCAAGGAGAACAGAGTTAAGTTCGCCTCGCCCCGCCAAAAGCCCCTATGACGGAAGAGCAAAGGCAAGTACTGCGAGACCGTCTGCTCATCGCATGATCAGCAATAAAATAAATCAGCCAGCCTCAGCCAATGCTGCAGCAGCTCTACGTGCTGCCACCTGCCGGCGACCAATTATCGGGGTGGTGGGGGCGAATCCGGCAGTGGCCCGCTCAGCCTCAGACTCGCCACCCCAAAAACCAAGCTCGCGCTGGTCCCGGGCGTGCTGTTTGCAAGAAATTGCCACCGGGCAAACAGCACACAGATCAGAAGCCCGAGCTTCACGTCGGACACGGGCCTCCGGACGCTCAGCGAACGGAGCAAAGAACAGATCGCTTTTACCTCTACAGAGAACGTCGTTGACCCACCGCATCTCCAGCGAGTCGACGTACAGGTTCGCCGCTGCATCTGACATGGTGTGCTCCCTCTGAAATCCACTCGAAGACTCGGTGTGAGGATGGAGGCGATCGCCTCTCCTCCTGACCAAGCCACCCGTACAGATTTCGGTAAATTTGACTGCTGACTGTGCTACGGCGCCTCAACTAACCGCCCCCCGATGGTAGGAACGGAAACCGCCGCGCTCCAGTAGTTCTTGATGATTGTTAGAGAACCTATCTATCTTTAATACAGATGGATTTCACATATCGAGATACCTTCTCACGATGACCGTCGGGTAGCAACTGAGAATATTCAGTCCGGGGTGTAACAGCCGACCTCCTGAAACGGTCACCTGACTGGCAGAGTGGGCAGGTGCAAAAGCAACAGGTTGCCCAAAAGGACGACACCAGACACCACGACGGACCGTATTTCGATGACTTAGCCGTCAACCAGATCATCGACCCTGGGCCAGACATCACCATCGGACCCGGCGAAGCCGCCGTGTACCAGTCCATCTGCGGTGATCCACTCGCTACCTCTCTAAGCCAACCACTGGCTGAGGCCGTCACCGGGCGAGCAGGCGCCTTGGTCAACCCTGCGCTCGTTCTCCACGTGTCTATCGGTCAAAGCACAGTGGCCACTCGGAATGTAATTGCCAATCTCTTCTATCGCGGAGTGGCGCTACATCGGCCGGTCCGCATCGGTGAGACCCTCCGAAGCACGGTAACTATCCTGGGGCTTCGAGAGTTGTCGCGACGCGATGACCGGCCAGCGCGCGGCTTGGCCCTGCTCGGCATAAGGACCGACTGCGTGGACGATGACAGCATTGTGGTCGACTACGAACGGTGCGCCATGCTTCGATTCCGCAATCCAGACTGCTCCACTGGCCACAATGATGACCTCGGTCAGGCTGTCACCAATACCGACTTGACCGATTGGACTAAATTCATCCCCACCGACTGGGATCTCCGGCCCCTCCGAACGGCGGCGACGATACTGCCCGACTGGAAAGTGGGCGCCCAAATAACTGATCCCCTACGAGACACAGTCACAAGCGCACCTGAGTTGGCCCGACTCACCCAAAACCTGGCTCCGGTTCATCGAGACCCACTACTCGGACTCGAGGGGCGACGATTGGTCTACGGAGGCCATACCATCGGACTAGCTCAGGCATCGGTGGCCCGACTGCTACCAGACACCGCCACTGTTCTCGGATGGCAGTCGTGCAGTCACCCAGCACCAGTATTCGAAAATGACGTTCTTTCCTTCCAGCACACGCTGCTGGGCGAGTATTCATCCTCCGGCGGTCGACTCCGGGCCATTCAAGTGGAGGTGGATGCTGAACGGGTCAACCAAGTGACGGAGCAAGTCTTGGACCTGCGCGTCGTCACCTGGGGGGCGTGAGTTGCAGAACTAGATTGTCACTGAACTCAAATCAGGGCTACTGCGCCCCGATCCACAAGGACACCCAGTTCGCCATTAGTCAGCCCGAGTTCACCGGTCAGGATCTCCTCGGTGTGCTGGCCAAGTTGAGGCGCAACCATCGCGCCACGATCCAATGCACCCTGTCCCCCGAAGGCCAGCGGGGAGCCGGGGACCAAATGGGTCCCTACGCCGAACTGGTCCAACTCGGCAAAGAGCGGGTTGGCTGTCGATGCGCGCGGATCCTCAGCCACGAGTTGGGCGACCGTCCGATACGGACCCCAACAGACTCCGTGCTCGTTGAGTGCCACAGACACCTCATCTAAGGTTCGGGTGGAAAACCACGGCTCGAACAGAGCACACAGACGGTCAGTGGCCAGATAGCGCTCGCCCTCATCGGCTAGGTCAACACCTAAATCCTCGGCTACTTCTGCCACCACTGCAGTCAATCCGGTGGCGGTTTGTAGCGACATCCACTGCTTGTCAGTAATGGCTACAACCATGACTCGGCGACTGTCACTTGTTGCAAAGTCTCGTCCGAAGGCGCCATAGATGGCATTACCCACTCGGCCACGTTCGTCCCCATTTACCTGCACCTCAGCAAGATTGCCAAGAGCACCAATAGTAGATATTGCTACGTCAGACAGTGCGATAGTGACCAAATCGCCCCCTCCACCCATTAGGCGCCGCCGATCAGCGGCCAGAAGCCCCATAGCCGCCATCTGACCGCACAACAGATCCCAGGCCGGGACCACATTATTGACTGGACGAGGGTCATCGATGTGGCCGGTAATCGCCGGGTACCCGACCGCGCAGTTCACTGTGTAGTCGAGAGCAGTTGTCCCATCATGGCTTCCCGTCACCACCACCATCACCAAGTCCTGCTGACCGAGCTCTCGGCACCGGTTCCTTAAGTGATTGGGATCCATCCAACCCCGAGCCGGGAAGTTGGTCAGGAAGTTGCCCGCTCCAGCAATCAATGCGGTGAGCAACTCGACTACCTCTTGGTCCCGAAGGTCTACAGCTAAGGACCGTTTCCCCTTATTCAGACCGTTCCAGTAGAGGCTGACGCCCTCTCTGGTCAGAGGCCAGCGCCTGTAGTCAATGCCGCCCCCGATCTGATCGAACCGGATCACGTCAGCGCCTAGTTGAGCTAGTGCCATACCGCCCGAGGGAGCTGCCACAAAGGCTGTTCCCTCGATGACCCGCAGACCAGAGAGCGGCCTCGCCACCGACGGGGCCGGATCTGTCATCGATCCCCCGCTATCAGGAGAGCAACCGGATGTCGTCCAGCACCGCCTCGGCATGAGCCTCTTTATCTTGACCAGTCAGGTCATAGGAGCGCACGATGATCCCATCAGGATCAATTAGATAAGTGACCCGCTCAGGTAGGCCATGCTCAGGCATCACCACGTCGTAGGCCTCTCCCATCGCCTTTTCCGTATCGGCTAGCAGCCGATACGGGAAACCTTGGTCGTCAGCAAAATGCTTTTGTGCCTCCACAGTGTCAAAACTGGCTCCCAAAATGATGGCTCCAGCCTCGTTGTACTCGGGGGTTCGATCACGGAACCCCCCACCCTCAATCGTTCAACCGGGGGTAGAAGCCATCGGATACCACCACAAGGCCACCCAGTGTCCGCGAAGGCTGTCTAGCGTGACTACTTCACCGTCTTGATCAGGCACCGAGAAATCAGGTGCCTTTGTTCCTGTTTCGAGCATATGTACTCCTTTGACAACTACTTGAGATTATGGACCGTCGATGGGTCTCGATCGCGGCATTAGCACGTTGACTAAGTCAGTTGACGATTCAGTCCCCTGGGGGTCTCAGGCCATCCATGAGATGGCTTGTACCTCGCTATAGGCCTCAAGGCCGGCGATACCGCGATCTCGACCAATGCCCGACCGCTTAAAGCCGCCAAATGGGGCATCAGGGTGGGGGGCCAGACTGTTGAGAGCAACATTACCTGTCTCGATCCGCTGTGCTATCTCTAAGGCCCGAGCGTTGTCGCCGCTGTATACGTAGCTGTAAAGCCCATAGTCAGAATCATTTGCCAGCGACACTGCCTCGTCATCGTCGTCGTGGGCCAGTACTACCACTACCGGACCGAAGGCCTCTTCCCGCACTGCATGCATGTCGGCCGTGCAGTCGGCCAGCAGAGTGGGGGCCACAAAGTAGCCCGGCAGGTCAGGACGCTCTCCACCACACACCAATGTGGCACCGGCGTCAACTCCTCCCCGGATAAACGCCTCAACGCTGTCACGCTGCGCCTCACTGACCAGCGGGCCGACGAGAGTATCGCGCTCGGTCGCATCACCGACTTTCAGCATTCCGGCCACAGCATCCAGCGTGGAAACCAGTTCATCAACTTTACTGCGGTGACAAATGACCCGTGTTGGTGCGGTGCAGATCTGCCCACTGTGAAAGCCCCATACGCTCGCAATTGCCCCCACTGCTTTGCCTATATCCGCATCGTCGGTCATCACGAGAGCTCCTTTGCCACCCAACTCCATCAGACTCCGGGTCATGGAACGGGATCCGTCAGCCATGATCCGCGCACCCACGGCGGACGAACCGGTAAAGCTCACCATGTGTACGTCAGGCGAGGTGATGAGCGCCGCCGGAGCCTCGGTACCCGCCGATGTCAAAATGTTGACCACACCTGGCGGGAACCCAGCTTCCATGACGGCCTCACCAAGACGCAACACAGCTAAGGGGTCCTGAGGGGCCGGCTTGATGATGCAGGTGTTCCCCATGGCCAGAGCGGGTGCCAACTTGCCAGCCACGTTGACCAATGGGAAGTTATACGAGGTGATGCAGGCCACCACACCGACTGGGCGTCGATAGACCGCAGCACCAACTAGTCCCGCTGGGCCAAGAGCCGAGGCAGCCTGAGCAACAGGCATTTCAGCCCGATCTAAGTTTCGGGGGATGGCGTACTGGGCATATCGATCAGCCAAGTTTGCGCCCACTTGTATGGTCTCCGCCACGTTAATCGTGGCCCCGGTTTCAGCTTGGACCAGCGTTGACCAAGTTGGAGCCCGTTGCCGCAAAACGTCAGCGAGACGCTGGAGCATCGCTCCTCGCTCAGTTGGCGAGGTTGCCGCCCACAGAGGAAGAGCCGCCTTTGCTGCTGCGATAGCCGCCTCGGCATCGACCACCGTGGCGTTGGGGGCGTAACCGACTACGGCGGTGCTGTTGGGATCAATGATCTCGTAGGTCGATGCGGGGGTCGTCCACTCACCACCAATCAAGAGGCGCCATTCCTCCTGGGGGTCAATAGCTCTGGCGTCGCCCATAGATCATTGCCTTCCGGTGCCGCTTACAGAAGATCTGATACTTCGTCAGACCACTCTCTTCCTTCATGATCGTATCGACGGCCCCCATCACCTTCCGCATTGGCAGTCGGAATGGGGACTGAGGTCGATTCCTAACTATCGTCATGGTCAATGCCCGACCACAGATCTTTCTTCCTCGACGAAGACCTCCACGAATACGTGCGTGCTCACACCACTCCAGCCGACCGAGTCCGGCGGTCACTCACTCGAGCCACGGCGGCACTCGGACCGCTAGCCAGGATGCAAGTGGCCGACGATCAGGCGGCCTTGCTGTCTGCGCTCGTATCGGCCGTACGGCCTGAACTAGCGATTGAGATTGGCACATTCACCGGATCGTCTTCATTGGCCATCGCTCGGGCCCTACCAACTGGTGGTCGCTTGCTGTGCTGTGACGTGTCAGACGAGTGGACGGCCATAGCACGGCAGCACTGGAAAGATGCCGGCGTAGATGACCGCATAGACCTCGTCATTGGTCCCGCCATCAATACCCTGCGTTCTCTCTCAGATGACGCTGCAGTCGACTTTGCGTTCATTGATGCCGACAAGACCGGCTACCTTGCTTACTATGAAGAGTTGGTCCCCCGCCTGTCGCCCCACGGTCTGTTAGCCATCGATAACGTTCTCTGGAGTGGGAAAGTACTCGACCCAACAGTTAACGACCAAGACACCATGGCACTTCGGGCCCTCAATGACCGGGTCGTCGCCGACGAACGCGTCGAGGTGGTCATGTTGTCGATAGGCGACGGCCTCACACTGGTTCGCCCAATCTGAGTCACTGTCTGCACTGAGGTTCAGGTGGGTGAGTTGAACAGAGGCCGGTCGGACGCTCCTGGGTAGAATCGAGTCGCTGCCCGGCATACACCGAAACCCAATCCCCATTGAGTAGGAGTCCACCCCATGGCCGAAGCCGTCATTGTTGCCACTAGCCGAACCGCTATTGGGCGAGCCGGAAAGGGCGGTCTCGTAGAGGCCCGCCCCGATGACCTGTCCGCCTTCATCATTGACGACGTCCTCAGTAAAGTTCCTGACCTCCCCCGTAACCAAATTGAGGACGTGATCTGGGGGACCGCGCAGCCGGGTGGCGAACAGGGCTACAACCTAGGTCGGGTGGCCGGTCTGCTTGCCGGTCTCGACGCCCCAGGAACCACCGTCAACCGGTATTGCTCCTCGTCCCTGCAGACCATTCGGATGGCCGCCCATGCGATCCGGGCCGACGAGGGCGACGCCTTCGTCTCTGGTGGCGTGGAATGTGTGAGCCGCTTCCAGTTCGGCGCTGCCGACACCGGCCCCCACAACCCCCGTTTTGCAGACGCTGAGGCCCGTACCGCTGGTCGCAGCGGTACGGGTACTAGCGCTTGGGGCGAGCCTGAGGGCCTTCCCGACATCTACATCGCTATGGGCCAAACCGCCGAGAACGTGGCCGACTACAAGGGTGTGTCCCGTCAGGCTCAGGATGAATGGGCCGTACGTTCCCAGAACCGTGCCGAAGCAGCTCAAAATCGTGGATTCTTTGAACGTGAGATTACGCCCTACACGCTGCCCGACGGATCAGTGTTCAGCACCGACGAGGGGATCCGTGCTGGTACCACCTATGAAAAAGTATCCCAATTGTCGCCGGTTTTCCGTTCCGACGGCACTGTGACTGCTGGTAACGCCTGCCCACTCAACGATGGTGCAGCAGCAGTGGTCGTCATGAGCGACACCCGAGCTGCCGAACTTGGCATCAAGCCGCTAGCCCGTATTGTGTCGACCGGCGTATCGGCACTGAGCCCTGAGATCATGGGACTCGGCCCGATAGAAGCCATACGCCAGGCTCTGGGTCGCGCCAGCATGTCTGCTGATGACATCGACCTATTCGAGATCAACGAGGCTTTCGCTGCCCAGGTGCTGCCATCCGCCGCCGAGGTCGGTATCGACTTGGACAAACTGAACGTAAACGGCGGAGCAATCGCCCTAGGCCACCCGTTCGGCATGACCGGCGCCCGCATCATGACCACAATGCTTAATAGCCTCGAAGACGCTGACAAAGAGTTCGGCGTCGAGTCCATGTGTGTTGGTGGCGGCCAGGGAATGGCCATGGTCGTTCAGCGCCTCAACTAAATCACAGACCGTCGCTGTCACACGATTAGCGGCTTCACTCGGTTAAGGAGACAACGGGCGAGGTTGAGCGCTGCCATGGCTGAGGTCTTCGGGTTGTCTGACAGCGGGTAACTGCTGACTGAGAAGTCAAGTTTCCCGAAGGCTCCTACGGCCGTGATCTCATGTCGGTTTTCGGTGGCCATCGGATCGGCGATGAGCTTGATCTGGGTGCGTTCCGGACCGATTCCAGCCAAGGCGGTAGTCATTGCCACGTTGGCGTTTTTTGGAAAGCGTGAAGCGGCGTCAGCGGCGGTCCCTATGAAGAAGGCCTCCGGCTCATCAAGGTCCTCCAAGTCGCACCGCTCTTCGGCCGGGGTGCCTCGCCACGCACTGGGTGGCTTGGTGATTCGGTGTTCGACTGTCTCAATACCCATAGCGCTCGCTGCGGCGAGTGCCTCGACGCCGCCCAACGCCCCAGGCTGGATCTGGATTTGGGCCCCATGGTCAACAGCCATGGCCTGCAACTCCTCAAGTAGTGCACCATCGGCAAAGGCAGCCACAGACGACACGACAAAATCAGCGCCCACACCTAGGGTGGCGCGCCCCCAAGGACCAACGCTCTCATAGCCCGCTGCCTCGGCGACGACATCTGGCATCGTCAATGCAAGCTCATCCGTTCTGGTGATCACAGAGGCCTCTGGCGGCAAGCCTCGGGGCCGCTCCGAATCAGGCCTGACGGCGACAGCCACGACCTCGATCGGAGCATCACCGAGTAGCCGAAATGCCTCCTGGGCCATCGCACCCCAGCCCACGAAAGCCACGCGAAGGGCTACACCCGTCGAAACCGTCGCTCGCCTCAAACCCTCAATCCACACTGCTCAAACGCCTCCCGAGTGAGCCGTTTCTCGCCCTCAGTCAACTCAAGAAGCGGTGCTCGCACGCGACCTCCGACCTGACCAAGCAATTCCTGCCAGTACTTCTGGTGAGCGTGGGGCTTCTCCAGTGGTCGGGTATCCCTAAGCGCGGCCCTTACCGGCTCGAGGCTGGCACTAATAGAACGAGATTCTTCAACCCGGCCCTCGAACGCCGCTTGGGTGTAATCGTGCATCCGCCGATCAGTGGCCGTCTGCAGGAGAAACGGAGGAGAGGAGCACAGATAGAGTTGCCACTCCAAGTTGAGGATATTCTCAAGCCACTCCTCCTCGGACGCTGTGCTCACGTGAATACGGTCCGACGCCAAAGCAGACAACTCCGAGTACATCGGACGGGGCACGCTGTACTTGATGGCTACCACGGTCTCGATGTCAGCAAGGCGGTTGCATAGTGTCGGCGACATGAGATATCCGCTGTCGGGGTGGCTCCACAGGGCAATGCCAATGTCAACGTGCTCCGCGATTGTCCGGTAGTACCCCAATAGCGTCTCGTCCTGAGCGGACTGGAAGTGCAGCGTCGGCGCGTGAACGACGATGTAATCAGCTCCAACGTCGACAGCATGGCGGGCCAGTTCGAGGACCACGTCCATATTCTGATCCGAACAGGACATAATCGTGTGCCCCCGCCCCTTGGTCGCCTGGACAGCCAGCTCAAACGACCGCTTGCGTTCATCGACCGTCATAGAAAAGAACTCGCCCTGCTTGCCAGCAACGAAGACACCCTCGATCCCGAGGTCCTCAGTCCAATGTTTGACGTTCTCGTGAAAGCCGTCCTCGTCCATCCGTAGGTCCTCGGTGAACGGCATCAGGGCGGCGGCCCAAATCCCCTTCATGTGCTCGCGGGCGTAAGCCTTGGCCCCACTCCTGTTGTAATCCATTACTAATGCTCCAGCCCTTTTCAGACAATGGAAATGCTGTGAGAGACGTTCTTCACCGAGAGATAGTGGTGGAGGCCCTCCGTCCCACCCTCCCGCCCATAACCGCTGGACTTCATGCCACCAAATGGTGTCTCGGGGAGGGAGGCTTCAAGGGTGTTGATCGAAAGGTTCCCAGCCTCCACCCGGTCGATCATCCGATCCACGTAGTCCGCTCGGTTGGTGAAACCAAAAGCGGCGAGCCCAAATGGAACTGCATTGGCGCGTTCAATCGCAGTGTCGAGTGAGTCGACCGGATTCACTATCGCAACAGGTCCAAAGGGCTCCTCCCGCATAATCCGAGCATGGTCACCCACGTCGGCCAGAACAGTAGGTTCGTGGAAGTAGCCTGCATCACCAATCCGATGTCCACCGGTAGTCAAAGTGCCCCCCGCGTCACACGCGTCGGTTACCAACTCAGCCACCGATGCCAGTCGGCGGTCGTTGGCCAGCGGTCCCATCTCGACACCGGGCTCCATGCCTGCACCCACCACGGTGGCTGCACTTCCGCGCGTAATCCCATCAAGAAACTGCTCATAGACAGCCTGGTGGACGAAGAAGCGGGTCGGTGATGTGCACACTTGGCCGGCGTTGCGCATGGCGCGGATCGCCGAACTAGTTGCCGCCGCCTCAACGTCGGTGTCCTCACAAACAATTACTGGTGCATGCCCGCCCAGTTCCATCAAGACCGGCGTCATGTGATCAGACGCCAGGCCAGTGAGATGTCGCCCAACCAACGTCGAGCCGGTAAAGGCCACCAGACGGATTACGTCACTGGCGATGAGGTGCTCGGAGATCTCGGCCGGAATGCCGAAGATGAGGTTCAACACACCTGGCGGCAGCCCAGCATCGTGGAATGCTTGAACGATGTGAACGGCCCCTGCTGGGGTCTCCTCAGAGGCCTTCAGGATAATTGAGCATCCAGAGGCAAGTGCGCCGGCCACCTTCCGAGCGGGCTGACTCAGCGGAAAGTTCCATGGTGAGAATGCGGCTACTGGGCCGATCGGTTGGTGATGGACCACATGCCTAACCCCTGGACCACTGGGAATCACTCGGCCGTAGGTCCGCATCGCCTCACCAGCATCCCATTCGAAGAATTCAGCACCCCTGATTACTTCGTCCTGCGCCTGGGTGAACGGCTTGCCATGTTCAAGCGTGATTGAGTGGGCAATCTCGTCTCGTCGGGAGCGGAGTAGAGCCGCAGCAGAACAAATCAGGTCAGCCCGGTCCCGCGGGGGCGTCCGACGCCACACTTCGAAGCCGGATGCCGCTGCATCAAGTGCATCGTCAAGATCGACGGGACCGGCAACCGGGACCCGACCAATAATGGCTTCAGTCGCCGGATCGACGACTGGCAGGTCCGCTCCAGTTGTCCTCCAGGCACCGTCGATATAAAGCCCAGGCTCCAGATAGGTCGTCATAGGTGGCGTATCGCCTCTCAAATTTGGCGGATTATTAATCAGAATCTGGCTCGAATGGCCCACAAATCAGGGAAGGCCGGGCGAAAGAGCGTCGTAGCGAGATAAGCGGCGCCGTCGGAGCCTCCAGTACCCATGTTCGTCCCAATGGTCCGGCGGACCATCATGACGTGTCGATAGCGCCACTCCTGGACTCCCTCGTCAAGATCGGTGAGAGTCTCACATAAGCCAGCGAAGCCGGGGTCGTTGTAGCACTCAACGATGGCAGTCTGGACATCTTCATCCTCTGCGATGGCCCCTCGGACATCTCGTTCGAGGGCAGTGATCGGCAGGTCATAGCCGGTGCGATTTAGAAGGTGGAGAAACGCGTCCCAGAGAGTGGGAGCTTCGTAGCGGACCCTCAATCGATCGCCCTCGGGACCACCGACCTCTCCAAGTTGAATCCGATCCTTGACGCCGAGAAGGAATTCGAGTTCGCGAAACTGGGTCGACTGGAAACCGCTGGCATTAGCTAAGAACGAGCGGAAGCTAGAAAACTCAGCCGGAGTCATCGTCTCCAGAACGTCAACCTGACCGACCAATGTCTTGAGAATCTTCAGGACTCGCTTAAGGCGGTGCCTTGCAGCATTGACCTTCTCTCCATCAAGCAACGTCACGATGTAGTCGAGTTCGTGCAGCAGCTGCTTGAACCACAGTTCATAGATCTGGTGGATGACGATGAAGAGGGTCTCGTCATGTTCCGGCCTCCCAGTCTCCGGGTCACGCGACACGCAACGCTGGAGCGACAGCAACTCAGGCACCATCAAGTAACTGCCGTAGGTAAAGCCATCGTGATTTTCTGCGGGAATACTCATGAGATCGAAAGGGCATCAGGGTCGGCCAGTGGATCGAGTGCCGGGAGTCGGGGTAAGGCAGCAACTAATGCATCAACGTCAATCTCCGGATCTCCAATAGCTGCACTGATGACGTCAGCCTGTCGAGTCGCACGATCCAACGCCTCCGCATACGGCATAGTCGTGAACATCACCATGTTGTAACGGGGGCTTAGCTGGTCGGGGTGGCGTCGTTCCAGCTCGAGAGCCAGTGAACGCCTAGCCACGTGATCCGGGTCAATCACACCAGCCCGCATCTCGTAATAGTTATCCAACGCCATTTCAGCAATAGCATCTGCGTCTGGCTTGCGCTCGCACTCGTAGCGTTGAAACGCGCCGGCGACGTCTCTGGGCGACTCGCGTAGATGCCGGTCGAGCACCCGGACCGACTCCATGGCTAGGTTCATGCCTTGGCCATGGAATGGGACAATTGCGTGGGCTGCGTCGCCAACCAACACCGCTCGATCCTCATAGCTCCAGCCAGTAGCCCTCATAGTGCCCAACGGACCCGTTGGATGGGCCACAAACTGATCCGCCAGATTTGGAACCATGTCAGCGAAGTCTCCGAATTCCGAAGTGAAGAACTCTGAGACGGTGGCAATCGACGTAAGCAACTCAAACGTGGCCGTCGGAGCGAACAAAGTAACAGTGAAGTCACCTGCCGGATTTGCCAGCGCGATCAGCATGAACTCGCCACGGGGCCAGATATGCAGAGCGTTGGGGTCCAACCGGTGAGTGCCATCGCACGCTGGAGGCAGGGTAAGTTCTTTGTATCCATGATCGAGCCAGTCGGTTTCAAACCGACAGGCCCCCTGAGCAGCAATCGAACTCCGCACCCGAGAGCCAGCACCATCAGCGCCGAACACCACGCCGAAGGGCTCAACACGGTGGTCAGTGAACCGGAGGACAGAATTGTCGAAGTCGACCGACTCCAGTTCGGCTCGAAACTCCATTCTGACGCGCCCCGTTTCCTCCGCGGCATCGAGAAGAATTGCGTTCAGATCGGTGCGGGAGATGGAGTGAATGACCTCGTGGGACCGGCTGCCGTAGGGGTGCAGCACCGGTACCAGACTGTCGCGCTCATGGACCATGCGGCCACGCATCGGGATCGTGATTTCGTCGACCTGATCTATCAAACCCACATCGATAAGCGGAACGATGCCCCGAGTGGCCAATGCGAGATTAATCGAACGGCCAGCACCGATATCGGTGCTGCGGAGGTCTGGCCGACTGTCGTAGACGGTTACCTGATGGCCCTGGCGGGCAAGGTAAATCGCCAGAAGTGCGCCAGCTTGACCAGCACCAACTACCGCTAGAGGACCATTCATCACATGATCTCGTCAAGCACGTTGACGAAGCGGTCGATGTCGGCAAAGGAGTTGTAGAGCGGAACGGGGGCGACACGGATTACATCGGGCTCACGCCAATCGCAGAACACCCGTTCTTCCTTGAGGGCCCGGAACACTTGCGCGCCATCACCGTCAACAATCTTAAGTGCATGCTGGCAGCCGCGTTGGCCAATGGCCTTCGGTGTAATGTTCTCGATCCGATCATGGAAGGTCTGAGCCAAGCGTCGGTCGAGGAACTCGATCTGACGCTCAGACTTCTGCCGTAACGCGCCCATGCCACCGGCCCGGTTGATGACATCAAGTGAAGCCCGTAGCGCCGCCATCGGGAGAATTGGGGCGTTAGATAACTGCCACGACTCGACAGTGGGAATGGGCTCGAACTGAGTCTTCATCTGGAACCGTGTCGCCGGGTCCGTTCCCCACCATCCGAGAAACTTAGAGAGGTTCCTATTGTCAACAAAGTCGCGGTGGACGAATGCCCCACCAACCCCGCCCGGCCCACTGTTGAGGTACTTGTAAGAGCACCAGACGGCGAAGTCGACACGCCAATCATGGAGGTTCAGCTCGATGTTGCCAACAGCATGGGCCAGATCGAAACCAACATATGCGCCTACCTGATGGCCAGCCGCAGTTATCTCGGCCATCGACAGAACCTGCCCGGTGTAGTACTGCACTCCGGGCAGAAGCACCAGCGCCAACTGGTCACCGTGCTCGCTGATGGCCTCAAGGAGGTCTTCGGTTCTTAGGGTCTCCTCTCCGGGGCGTGCTCCAACTTTCACCAACGAGGTCTTGGGGTCAAAGCCACGTTGGCGGATTTGGGACTCAACCGCAAAGTGGTCGGATGGAAAGGCGTGGTCCTCGATGAGAACTTTATGGCGATCATTAGTCGGTCGGTAGAAACTGACCAACAACAGATGGAGGTTGACGGTGAGCGAGTTCATGGCCACCACCTCGTCAGCCTGCGCTCCCGTAAGGTCGGCCAACTGCTGAGTGAGTAAGCCGTGATAGGTCTCCCACGCCAACTCCCCAGCGAAGTGGCCCTCACCTCCGAGCGTGGCCCACCGATCGAACTCCTCGCCCACATAGTCCCGTGCAGCCCTTGGGAGTGCACCGAGCGAATTGCCGATGAGGTAGGTCCCGTTGGGCAAATCAAACTCTTCACGAAAATTTGCCAATGGGTCGGCAGCATCCATCTCGGCAGCGTCAAGATCCACAGAGCCCACTAGCGAAGAGAGGTTCATAATTGGGCCCCGGTCCCAGGATGCAGGGCACCGCAGTTCGAGCAGGTTCGCATTCTGTCGTCGGCATTGAAGGCAGCAAAGAGCGGTGGAAGGTCTGCATCGATGGACTGAACTTGGATTTCCACCCGTCTAACTAGGTGGGCGCATGTGAAACAGACCCACTCGAAGCCATCCAACTCTCCGATATCACGCTGGTACTCAACGACTAGGCCAATTGAATCGAGATCAGGGCGCTGTGGAGAATGCCGTACACCGGAAGGGAGCAGATAGACCTCACCTTCGCGAATAGGCATGCGGAATGGTGGTGTGCCCTCTTCCAGCCAGATCATGAGATCCATATCACCCTTGATCTGGTAAAAGAACTCCTCTCGCGGGTCGTCATGAAAATCGTTGCGTTCGTTACCGCCGCCGACGATCATCACGATCATGTCGGCCTCCCGCCAAATTTGTCGGTTGGCGACTGGTGGGGTTAGATCTTCGCGGTGGTCTTGAATCCAGGCCCCGAGGTTGAACGGTCGTCGTTTCCTTGGGGCAGGGTCATAATCGTTCATATCAATCTCATCCATGGCGATCAACTCACCCGGCCCGGGCCTCGTCACCGACCACCGTGGGGGCATCGGATTCAAGAAACACTGTGATCTCCCGCAACCAAGAGACCAGTTCGGTGAGATCTCCCGCTCCTGCCAGCGCCTCTTCCTCGAGACGTACGGCCTCGTCGATCAGCGTGGCCGTCAGTAATAAGCCATTAGGTGTGAGAGAGACGACCCGCTCGCGCCGGTCCTCGGTACTGACCGTCCTTAAGACCAGCCCCCGCTTCTCGAGCCGATGCAAAGCATGGGTCACCGTCGGCTGGGGACTCAGCGCTGCAGTGGCCAACTCAGCAACTCGGAGTTGGCCAAGTTCTTGGAGGACCGCAAGGACCCGCCAATCAGATCGAGCGACACCCGAACGAGTGAGGACGGCGTAAAACGGCGCCGACAACGTCTGGTCGGCCTTCCGAAGGAGGTAGGGAAGATAACGACCCAAGAAGGGCGAATGGTGCAGTGTCATCAATTAAAGAATAGATTCATATAAATGCATTGTCAACGCTTAGGCCTCTTCACTCCTACCCAAGGATCTGGTTTACCCAAATGACCTTGCGTTGGCCGTCGATGACCGATGTCGAGCGGGAGCGGGAATACTCGCCGGGTTCGCGCCTTCAAGACGGCAACTATCAACCATTCGTGGCCAAGTACCGGCGAGCCAGCGAGGAGGCTTGGAGCCGACTTGGCAAGCGGCCGGGAGTTTCAATCCACGTGGTTCCCTACGGAGACGCCGCCTCCCAAACAATCGACGTCGCAGTGCCGGTCGCTGACCAACCAACTCCTCTCCTCGTATTTATCCATGGCGGATACTGGCAGGAGCTCACCAGTTCAGACTCACTCTTTCCCTCGCAAACCTGTCTCGAACAGGGCTGGGGCTTCGCGGCGATCGACTACACCCTTGCACCAGAGGCGTCTCTCGACCAGATCGTCGACGAATGCTGCCTGGCGGTATCCACACTGGCGGGTCAGGCCGAAGCACTGGGATTCGATGCATCACGTCTGATTCTCACTGGCAGTTCAGCCGGTGCACACCTAGCGGCCATGGTGGCCAACAACCAGAACGGAATCGGTGCGGACGTTGCTGGCCTGGTACTGGTGTCGGGAATCTTCGAATTGGAACCATTAATCGGCACCACGGTAAACAATCGACTCGGTCTTGACCGGGAAGCAGCCCGAAGGAATAGTCCCCTGAAGTTCAAGGTTCCGAAATTCCCATCCACACTCATCGCCTATGGTTCCGACGAGACCTCAGAATTCAAGGCGCAGTCTGACGCATTCGCTAACCATCTCGCGGCAGCCGGCACTGCGGTCTCCCTGCTAGAGATCGCTGGGCGGAACCACTTCGACGTCATCTTCGAACTGGCCCAACCGGGGACACCTCTAGGTGACGCCGTCAGCCAGCTGATCCAATCGCTCCATCGAGCTAACCCTGACCTCCAGAGGCGTCCTGAACAGAGACCTTGCCAGCACTGATCCACGGCATCATCGCCCTCAGTTCTGCACCGACCTTCTCGATCCGGTGCTCACGACCCTCCCCTTCGAGCCGGTAGAAGTTTTCACGACCACCATGGGCCTCCGCAACCCACTCCTCGGCAAAAGCACCGGTCTGGATCTCATCAAGGATCCGTTTCATGGTGGCGCGTACGTCGTCGTTGATAACCCGAGGCCCACGCGACAAGTCGCCGTACTCGGCGGTATCCGACACCGAATACCGCATGCCACCAATGCCTTGTTCGTACATGAGGTCCACGATCAGCTTTAACTCGTGGAGGCACTCAAAGTAGGCGATTTCGGGCTGATAGCCGGCATCAACAAGAGTGTCAAAGGCGCTACGCACCAACTCGGTCATGCCACCACACAAAACAACCTGCTCGCCGAAAAGGTCGGTTTCGCACTCCTCGGTGAACGTGGTTTCAATAACCCCGGCCCGCGCACCGCCGATGCCATCGGCGTAGGCCAACGCTAGAGCCTTGGCGCCACCCGACGGATCCTGCTCTGTGGCGATCAAACACGGCACGCCGCCACCTTCCTCGAAGGTTCGGCGCACTAGGTGACCGGGACCCTTGGGAGCGATCATGATCACGTCCACATCGAGTGGTGGGTTAATTAGGTCGAACCGAATGTTGAAACCATGGGCGAAGGCCAGCGCATCACCAGCATTCAGATTTGGGGCGATGTGCTCCTCATAGACAGCAGCTTGGTCAGTATCAGGCAGTAGCACCATGATTACGTCGGCCCAAGATGAGGCATCCGAGAGCGATTTCACAGCCAGGCCAGCCTCACCAGCCTTCGAAGCAGAAGATGAGCCGTCACGTAGACCGACACACACATCGATCCCTGACTCCTTGAGATTGAGGGCGTGCGCGTGGCCTTGAGAGCCATAGCCGAGGATGGCCACCTTCCGATCCGCTATTGCAGAACGGTCGACGTCCTTCTCGTAGTAGATGTTGGCCACTGGATTCTCCTGGCTTGGTGTCGGCCGGCCGGAAGGCCGGATCGGTCTTGTGGGTCAGAAACGAATCAGTCGAGAGCGTCGTCGAGACTGGCTAGGGCCACTCGACCCGTACGTTGCAATTCTAGAATTCCATACGGGCGAAGTAGATCCTCGAACTCATCAATCCGACGCGGGGGTCCAACTAAGGACAGCATCATACGGTCGGTACCCAGACTGAGGACCTTTCCACCCGCCCGGTCCAGGTGCTCGACGATCTCATCGCGACGATCTGGTTCAGCGGTCACTGTGACCAGCATCAACTCGCGCTCCACTGCGTGCCCAGGGGCCAACTCGCGGATTTCAACCACGTTGATCAACTTATTGAGTTGCTTGATAATTTGGTCCAACGGAGCCGACTCTAAATCGACCACCACGGTGATCCGACTCATTTCATCTTCATCAGTTGGGGCTACTGCAAGCGACTCGATATTGAACGCCCGACGGGCGAAGAGCGAAGCCACTCGGGCTAGGACACCAGACTTATTCTCAACAGTGACCACGAGCGTGTGGTAACGGCGTTCTGGCTCGTGGGCGTTCACCGGGATTGCCCTCGCTGAAACTCCGGAACTATTAACTCCGAATTCGTGGCACCCGACGGAACCATGGGGAAAACCTTTTCAGCAGCCGCTACCCGAAAGTCGATGACTACCGGTCGGTCATCGACCTCGTTGGCTTTGGCGATGGCCACGTCAACTTCATCAGGGTCATCGACCCGTATCCCCACACAACCCATCGACTCAGCCCACATCTTGTAGTCAGGGACATCTTGGGAAAGAAATACCTCTGAATACCGTTCCTCGTAGAACATCTCCTGCCACTGACGGACCATGCCAAGGTAAGAGTTGTTGAGTAAGGCCACCTTGATCGGAATGTTCTCCACTGTGGCGGTGACTAATTCTTGGGCCGTCATCTGGAAACAGCCGTCTCCGTCGATTGCCCACACCGACCGGTCCGGAAAGGCAACCTTGGCACCAATGGCCGCCGGAATAGAGAAACCCATCGTTCCGAGGCCACCGGAGTTGATCCACGTGTACGGATGGTCGAAGGTCCAGTACTGACTCGCCCACATCTGGTGCTGACCCACACCTGAAGTAACGATGGTGTCGGCTGGATTAGCGTCGCGTAATCGCTCGATGACGAACTGGGGCTTAAGTGGTTCGCCAGGCACCCATGGCTCGTATGCCAACGGGTAGCGCTCCTGCCATCCACTAATCCGAGATTTCCAAGCCGCCCGGTCTGAATTGCCAACGCCGTTGCCCGACAATTCTGCAACCATCGCCTCAATAGCCACCCGAACATCACCCTGAATCGCGACATCAGGCTTTCGGACTTTACCCAGTTCGGCTGGGTCAATATCGACGTGGATTATCTTGGCTTCAGGAGCGAAGCCGTCCAGGCGGCCAGTCACACGGTCGTCGAAACGGGCACCAAGTGCTATCAGTAGATCGGACTCCTGCATGGCTGTGACCGCCGTGTAGTTGCCATGCATCCCCGGCATACCGAGACACAGTTCGTGACTGTCGGGAAAGGAGCCTCGAGCCATGAGCGTCGTGACCACTCCGATCCCGGTCAGTTCAGCCAAGGTCCGCAGAGCCTCAGCAGCCCTGGATTTCAAGATGCCCCCACCCACGTAGAGCACAGGGCGTTCAGCAGTTCGAATCAGATCAACGGCAGCTGTGATCGCGTCGAGGTCGACTTCAGTCTCCGGGTGATAGCCAGGTAGATCCATCTCAACGTCATCGGTCCACGTCATAGCTGACCGAGGACTGTTTGGGTCCACAATGTCTTTCGGAATGTCGACCAGGACTGGGCCGGGTCGACCCGTAGTCGCTATATGAAACGCTTCTTTGATGGTTCGCGGGATGTCCTGAGCTTCGGTTACCAAGAAATTATGCTTGGTTATTGACTGCGTAATCCCTGTTGTGTCGCATTCTTGGAAGGCATCAGTGCCGATCGCTGGATAAGGGACCTGTCCGGTGACCACGACCATGGGAACTGAATCCAGATAGGCATCGCACAATGGGGTGACGATATTGGTGGCCGCTGGACCGCTAGTCACCATGGCCACGCCGGGGCGCCCAGTGGCATGCGCATAACCCTCGGCCATGTGTCCCGCGCCTTGCTCATGACGAACTAGGACGTGGCGGATAGACGAGTCAATGATCGGGTCGTAGACGGGCAGGATTGCACCACCGGGCAGGCCAAACATCACCTCTACACCCTCAACTTCAAGAGCGCGGATGAGGGCTCTGCCGCCGTCCATTGCTTCTGTAGCCATGTCGAACTCTGATCTTCAGGGAACTTGGGAGAAAAGTGGAAACGACCTCCCGTTGTGGGAGGTCGAAGCAGGCAACCGTCTGTGACCCACCGCGTGTCGGCAGGACGCGTGCCTACAACAGTACGCCTACCTCCAGGGGGGAGCCCTTGGGGATAACGGAGGTCAACATAATCTTCAAGATTTGCAATTATGCGCCGGAGCTGCACCAGACCACAACCTGTCGAGCAACGGCGGTCCGTGAGACAATTAGAAGATGCGCACCGGCATTCAGCCCGGATCCTTTGATCCCCCGACTCTCGCCCATCTGGTTATTGCTCATACGGCGCTGCGATACCACCAACTTGACCAGATCATCTGGTCGGTATCTCGTCGACCACTAGGCAAAAACAGGGGTCGCACATCGATAGAAGATCGCCTCGTAGTGCTCCGAACTGTGGCTGCCACTCACCAGTGGCTGACTGTGGAGGTGACTGACGCCCGCCTCATAGTTGACTTGGCCCAGGGTCACGATGTTGTAGTCATGGGAGCCGATAAATGGCATCAACTCCACGAGGCTCGTTTCTATGGCGAGGACACCAAGAGCAAAGAGGTGAAAGCGGCCATGACTGAATCCCTCAATCGCTTACCAACTTGTGCTGTGGCACCCCGGAACGGTTTGGAAGTCCCGCCAGACATGGTGTTGCCCGTCCCGCCCTGGGTGGCCCAACAATCGTCAAGTCAGGCTGTCGGTGGCTCAACGTGGATGTCTCTGTCGGCAGCTCGGCGATCCAACTTGTGGTCAGAGCAGAGACGATGACATATCAAGCTTGTGTGACGGCGCCCTTCTCGGCCCCTTGAGCCAGCGCCGCGTATTTGGCGAGGAAACCCGAGGTGTAACGAGGCTCAAATGGCTTCAGATTCAACTTTCGATCGGCCAGTGTGGAATCGTCAACCATCAGGTCGATGGTGTGGGCCAGCACGTCGATAACTATGCGGTCCCCTTCCTCCACAAGAGCGATAGGACCACCTTCTACTGCTTCAGGTGCCACATGCCCCACGCAAAAACCATGGGTACCACCGGAGAATCGGCCATCAGTAATCAACGCGGCATCACCACCACGCCCAGCTCCCTTCATGGCGCCGGTGATGGCAAGCATCTCGCGCATCCCTGGGCCACCCTTAGGGCCCTCGTAGCGAATAACCACCACGTCCCCGGCCTCAATCTCATTGTCCAGCACCGCAGCCATAGCGGCGTCCTCGCCGTCAAATACCCGTGCCCGACCGTCAAAACGATTGAAGTCGATACCCGCCACCTTGACCACTGCCCCTTTCGGGGCTAGTGAACCACGCAGAATGGCTAAGCCCCCCAGAGCGTGGATTGGGTTGTCGAAAGTATGGATGACGTCCCCGTCTGGCGCCGGAACCTCCAGCATGGCCAAATTCTCTGCAACCGTCTTTCCAGTTACCGTGATCTCATCGCCGTGCAAGAGGCCCTCTTCATGGAGCATCTGCATCACCACCGGGACACCACCAATCCGATCGATATCAACCATGTGGTACTTGCCGTGCGGCTTAGTGTCGGCCAGATGGGGCACCCGGGCCGCGACCCGATTGAAGTCTTCCAGTTCCAGTTCCACACCGGCCTCAAAAGCGATAGCCATAAGGTGTAACACGGCGTTGGTCGAGCCGCCGAGAGCCATGACTACAGCAATGGCGTTTTCGAATGCACCCCTAGTCATAATTTGTCTAGGCAGGATCCCCTCACGCAACAGGTTCATTACTGCGTGCCCACTGGCGAAAGCCACATCTGAACGGCGCTTGTCGACTGCAGCGGCCGAGGCTGATCCCGGCAACGACATGCCAATAGCCTCACCTACCGAGGCCATCGTGTTAGCGGTGAACATCCCAGCACAACTGCCAATAGTCGGGCACGCCGCTCGTTCTATGGCCAACAACTCGGTGTCATCGATGTCCCCGACAGCATGCGCACCTACAGCCTCAAACACACTGACAATGTCCAGTTTGGACCCATCGGTGTGCTCGCCCGGCATGATCGAGCCGCCGTACACGAATACAGACGGCAAGTTGATGCGCGCCGCCGCCATGAGCATCCCCGGAAGCGACTTGTCACAGCCAGCGAAACTGACGAAGGCATCTAGACGTTCTGCATGCATTACCGCCTCAACCGAGTCAGCAATGATCTCACGGCTCACAAGACTGGCGCGCATCCCTTCATGCCCCATGGAGATCCCATCAGAGACTGCAATGGTGTTGAACTCAAGGGGAAAACCCCCGGCCTCAGTCACCCCCTCCTTGCAACGTTTAGCCAGAGAATCAAGCGGAAGATTGCAAGGTGTGACCTCATTCCAGGATGAAGCCACGCCAATCTGCGACTTAGTGAAGTCATCCTCCGTCATCCCGACCGCCCGGAGCATGGCCCGGGCGGGCGCCCTGCTCGGACCGTCGGTAACTTCATGGCTGCGGGGTTTCATCCCCCCGTGGGTCACATCCGTCATGGAAGGTCAGGCTAGACCCGAACAACCCATGTCGTAGTCTTCGCCGGTGAGCTCTAAACCCCTGTCCTCCGACGGGAGAGAGTTATTTAGTTTGGCTGTTCCAGCTCTTGGAGCACTAATTGCTGAACCGTTATACGTTTTGGCCGACACTGCCGTGGTTGGTCGCCTCGGTACCGCTCCACTCGCTGGACTCGGGGTGGCATCGGGAGCACTACTTTTTGGATATGGGCTGTGCATCTTCTTGGCCTACGGGACCACGGCAGCCGTAGCCCGACTTACCGGCGCCGGTGAGCACCGGCAAGCCGCAGAACAAGCCATCCAGAGCCTCTGGCTGGCAGCGACTCTCGGAATAGTTCTAGCAGTCGTTGGAAACCTGGCAACTGATTCCATCGTGTCCGGACTAGGTGCTACCGGCGAGGTGGCCGACCAAGCGGCCATCTACTTGCGGGTAAGTCTGTGGGGGGCGCCTGCGATGCTCTTGATGATGGCAGGGGTTGGTTACCTCTACGGACTCAAGGACACAGTTAAACCTCTACAGGTGGCCGTGGGCACTGCAGGCTTGAACTTAGTGCTGGAGTTGTTCCTAATTCTTGGCATGGGCCACGGAATCGGAGCCTCGGCAGCTGCCACCGTCGTCGCCCAATGGCTGGGCGCTACTTGCTATCTATTTTGGATTGGTCGTGCTGTCGGTTGGCGACAAGTGCCGCTGAGGCCGCAACTGGGATCTATCGGACGGTTGCTCACGGTCAGTGGCCAACTCTTAATTCGGAATCTGTCGCTTGCCGGAACATTTCTGACCGCCACTGCAGTTGTCACCAGAATCGGCCAAGTCAATGTGGCCGCTCATCAAGTGGCCTTCCAAGTGTGGACGGTCGCTGTACTCGCCATGGATGCAGTCGCTATCGCCGCGCAGGCCATGGTAGGTGAACGGCTTGGGTCTGGGGACGCCGAAGGCGCTATGTCTATTGGGCGACGGGTGATCGCTTGGTCGGTAGCCGTGGGACTAGTTCTCGGTATTGCTGTATTGGTAATCCGGATGCCGCTAGCCGCGATCTTCTCAGATGACCCAGCAGTAGTTGCCCTTGTTGGGTTCTTGCTGATCCATGTGGCCCTTATGGCACCGCTCGGAGGCGTAGCTTTTGCGCTGGACGGAATTCTCATCGGTGCTGGGGACCAGCGCTTCATGGCTCGCGCTATGACCTGTTCTGCCTTTGTAGCAATAGTTGCCATGGTTCTCGGTCGCCTCAACGATCTCGGGATCGGCTGGCTGTGGGCGGCCATCTGGCTCTCGATGATCGTTCGATCGCTCTTGCTGGGAGCGCGCTTTTCCGGTGGACGATGGCAAGTCGTCGGTGCTGAGCGCTAAGCCTTAACCCCGAACGTCATATTGACACGAAATAATTATGCGTTGGCCCGGCGGGCCAATAGTTCGTTAACTGTCCTGCCATCAGCCTGGCCACCGGTGACTTTCATAATCTGTCCGACAAAAAAGCCTGCCTTCTTCTTTCGTTCCTTATCGTCACCTGAGGCAAAGGCCGACCAGTCCTCGGGGTATTCGGCGATCAAACTGTCAACAATGACTTCCAGTTCTTCAGCCTCCATGGCCTCGAATCCCAACTTGGCCGCCACCTCTGCTGGATTACCACCATCCGCAACTAAAACGGCCAACACAGTCTTAGTCTGAGTGGCCGTCAAGCTGCCATCCACCTCCATGGCAATGAGTGCGGCAAAAGATCCTGCGGTGAGAGACCCGATTCCGTCGGCAAGGTTGTTTTCTAAATGGACTAGCACCCGAACAGGGTCGGCACCCGCTCCAATGGCATCGATTGCCAAGTCATCCATACCCCGTTCAACCGTCAGTGCGGCGGCAGCCGTCCCAATCTTGGCCTCATCAGCTAGACGGCGACGGCGTTCGCGGGGCAGTCTCGGGAGTGCCATCCGTATCGAATCGATCCACTCATCAGATGGCTCTACTGGTACTAGGTCAGGTTCAGGGAAATACCGGTAGTCGTATGCCTCCTCTTTGGAACGGAGTTTGTGGGTTCGGCCCTCAGCCTCATCCCAGTGTCGAGTCTGCTGTTCGACTCGACTTCCCGAAGTCACTAGGTCGACTTGCCGACGAGCTTCGTAGACGATGGCCCGTCCAAGGGAGCGAAGTGAGTTGATGTTCTTGATCTCGCAACGGGTCCCCAACTCGGCCTCACCCATGGGGCGGACCGACACGTTGCAATCCACTCTCATCGATCCCTCCTCCATCTTCCCATCTGACGCTCCGATCGCCACAAGAATCGACCGAAGTTCGCTGACGTAGGCCCGGGCGTCCTCTGGTGATCGCAGGTCTGGGGCGCCAACAATCTCGATGAGTGGCACACCAGCCCGGTTGTAGTCCACCAACGAATAAGCGGCCTCATGGATTCGGCCACCACCGCCCACGTGCGTGCTCTTCCCAGTGTCCTCCTCTAGGTGCGCCCTTTCAATACCCACCCGACGGCCATCAGCCAGTTCCAGCCAACCTTCCCCATTGATCGGTAGGTCATACTGCGAGATCTGAAAATCTTTAGGCATGTCTGGATAGAAGTAGTTTTTTCGAGAGAACACCGATCGCTGCACTTGGCAGTTCAGCGCCAGGCCAACTCGGATTGCCAGTTCTACAGCCTGCTCATTGAGTACGGGCAGCGAGCCGGGCAGACCAAGCGAAACTGGGTCAATATTGGTATTGGGCTCACCGCCAAAGCGGTTTGGGGCCCCACTGAACAACTTCGTTGCCGTAGCCAACTCGGCATGAACTTCTAGTCCGATCACAGTCTCCCAGCCGGGAACAATCTCGGTAGCGGCGTTCTTGCTCATGCCACACCTCCCATCGCTGGGTGCCCTGATGGTGCAGCCGACTCCAGCACTGCGGCAACTCGAAACATCGTGGGTTCATCGGTAGCTGGAGCCAATACCTGGATGCCGATCGGCATACCGTCGTTTCCCAGTCCGAAAGGGACCGACATTGAAGGGTGCCCAGCCAGGTTTGAAGAGATAGTGCACACGTCGTTGAGGTACATGGCCATGGGATCCGAAGTCTTCTCGCCAATCGGAAAGGCCGTAGTGGGTGCCGTCGGGCTAAGAAGGATGTCAAACTCCTCGTAGGCCCGAGCGAAGTCATTCATAATGAGTGTCCGAACCTTCTGGGACTTGCCGTAATAAGCGTCGTAGTAACCAGCCGACAGAGCGTAGGTGCCGAGCATGATGCGACGCTTTACTTCGTCGCCGAAGCCCGCTGTCCGTGTCGCTATGTTCATATCTCCTGCGTTGGACGCTTCAATCCGAAGGCCGAACCGCACACCGTCATAGCGAGCAAGATTCGACGAGGCTTCGGCGGGAGCGACCACATAGTAGGCCGACAGGCCATACACGGTCGACGGCACCGAAGTGGTTGCCACGGTGGCGCCAGCCGCCTCTAGCGAAGCGGCTGCCTCACTTAGACGGTCTCGGACGTCTCCTGCGACACCCTCTATTCCGTCACCGGAGAGTTCCTCAATGATTCCGACACGCAGGCCCTCAACGCCATGATCCAAAACTGATGTCAGGTCAGGGGCTGGCGCTGGGATTGAGGTGGAGTCGCGCCGGTCGTGACCTCCAATTACCTCGAGCATGAGTGCCGAGTCAGCCACTGTCCGGGAGAGAGGGCCAATCTGGTCCAGGCTGGAGGCGAAGGCCACCAACCCATACCGAGACACCACTCCGTAGGTGGGCTTGACGCCCACCACGCCACACAACGCTGCCGGTTGTCGAATTGAACCACCAGTGTCACTGCCTAAAGCCAACGGGGTGAACCCGGCGGCTACTGCCGCAGCCGATCCGCCCGAAGATCCACCAGGAACCTTCGTGAGGTCTAGCGGATTGCGAGTAACCCCGAACGCCGAGTTCTCCGTGGAGCTACCCATGCCGAACTCGTCAAGGTTGGTCTTACCAACGACCACCGCTCCTGCCGCAGTCAAACGATCCACCACTGTGGCGTTGTAAGGCGGTCGCCACCCCTCAAGAATCCGCGACGAGCAGGTAGTGGGCACTCCGCGGGTACAAATATTGTCTTTTAGCGCCACCGGCACACCAGCTAGTGGGCCGGGATCATCGCCGGCTGCCACTCGGGCATCCACGACGTCAGCAGCAGCACGCGCCTCTTCAATCAGCACCAGGTTGAAGGCGTGAATATCTTTTTCACCAGCGTCGATAACACTGAGATGCTCTTCCAGCACGGTGCGGGCCGATCTAACTCCAGAGCGGATATCGGCGGCGAGGCTCCAGGCTGTCGTCTCTTTTGAAGTGCTCACGGGGCCTCCCCTAACACTGGTGGGACACGGAATTGTTTGTTCTCAATCGAAGGAGCAGAAGACAGGACCTCGTTCTGGTCGCTGGTTTCACCGATCACATCGGGGCGCAATACGTTGCGCAGTGGCCACGGGTGGATCATGGGCTCTACTTCAGTGAGATCAAGGACCTCAAGGTCAGCAGCATGGTCCAACACCGCGGCCAACTGATTGGTGAAATCATCTAGCTCCTGCTCGGTCAACGACAACCGGGCCAAATCGGCCACATGGGCCACCTCTGTTCTAGTTATTCGCTGTCTAGCGGTGTGTTCGGTCATGAAGGGATCCTTGTTGGGGTGGGACTCAGTCGGGGTGGGACTCAACCAGGGCGGACCACGAGAGTAAGCGTCGTGCTCGGCATTTCTCTCCGTCCAGCCGCTGGCGTCTGAGAGATCACGATGAACGCCGTGCGGTCGCTATCTTCAACATCGCCTAGACCCTCAACGGCCACGCTACGGAACCCTGAAGCGGCGAGGCGGCTCTCTGCAGCGAGAAGCGACAAACCTTCGATAGATGGGACATCTCGCGGTTCAGCACCTAGAGACACCACCACCCGAACATCGTCGCCTACTTCGATGCGAGTTCCCCCACCCGGCTCCACCCTCGACACCCGTCCAGATGCCACCCACTCGTCGTACTCCTCACCCATGGTCGGAGCCAGCCGGAGAGCGATCAACTCGGCTACCACGTCAGCTGGCATCAGTCCCACAAGACCCTCGGGTACCACCCGTGGGAGCGGGCCACCCGAAACCACCAAATCAACTGCCGATCCTTCAGGCACGGTCGCATCGACAGTGGCCACTGAGAGAACCAAACCAACGGTGACCTGCTCATCTTTGTCGGAGGTCACCGTTCCCAATGTCAGACCAGCGTCAACAAGTCGCCGGCTTGCCTCATCGAGACTCAGCCCGATCAGATCATTGGGCACCGGAAGTCGTGCTGGACCCAGCGACACCACCAGAACCACTGTCTCACCGGCATCCAAGCGAGTGCCCCCAGCCGGCTCCATGGAGAGCACCTGGCCCTCAACTGATCCATCACGTCGGTCCTTAACCTCTTCGACTAACCAGCCCAATTCAATCAGGAGCGACCGAGCACTGTCCCCTGATGTATTAACCAGCGACGGAATGGCACGAGTTGTTGTGCGACCCACCGACAGAAAAACACTGCCTCCCACCACAGTCCCGACGATAAGCGCAACCGCAAACAGCACCCCTCGCCAGCGACGTCGTCGAGGACGCGCCATATGTTGGGCATTTGAACTCGCCACAGCCGGCGCCTGCAAACGAATCGGGGAATGCGCAACCGTTTCTGGACTGGAACTGGCGAACACCGACTGGGCGCCGTGCTCGGCTTCACCGGGCATCGGATCGGCGCCGACCTCGCCCGGTCCAACAAGAGGCAACGGTTCAGGTCTGGACATCCGCCCAGCCACATCGAGTAACAACCGACCCAACTCACGAGCCGTAGGGCGATTCTCAACATCAGCCGTGCCGGCGCTGGCCACCACCGGAACTAACGGTCCAAGCATTTCAGGAATCGGGACGTCTTTCCCTACCCGGGCGGTCAAAGTTTCGGCAATGGTATCCGACACAAACGGGAGGTGGCCGGTAACACCTTCAACCATGCAAAGGGCTAGGGCATAGATATCGGATCGGCCGTCCAGGGGGTGACCTTGAGCTTGTTCAGGCGATGAGTAACGAGCTGTTCCGATTACCCCTCCACCCCCGAAAATCTTCTGACTAGCAGCACCAGTCAGAGCATCGGCGAGCCCAAAGTCGGCAATACGTAAACGGGCATCTTGTCCAAAGAGGAGATTGGCAGGCTTCACGTCTCGGTGGACAATTCCTTGACGATGAGCGTGATCAAGCGCCCGACAAGCCTCGAGAGCCACCATCAGCATCTGTGACGGAGTCAACGTACGGCCTGACGAAAGGATGCTCCGAAGGCTGCCTCCGCCTAAATATTCGGTAACCAGATAGGCCTGCCCATCGACCCCCCAGTCGTAGATGGCCACCACGTGCGGATCAGCCATCGAGGCCACGAGTCGGGCCTCCGTCCGGAAACGTTCAACGAATGCTTGGTCGCCCACAAGAGATGAATGCAGCACCTTTACGGCCACCTGCCGACCTAATGAAAGGTCCTCGGCAAGGTACACGGTGCCCGAGCCACCGGTGCCGATCACGCCATTAAGGCGATAACGGCCACCCAGCATCCTTCCGGGCGCGGGCATATCACCTCCTGGGCCAGCAGAGGTCCGGTCGGAGAATCCGTCGGTCACCCCACGAGGCTACCCGTCCAGACCCAATGGATAGCCTGCACCCGTGACTCGACGCCGTGCCTTCATCATTAGCGTGCTCCTGGGCCTAGGTCTTGGTGTACTTTTACTAGCTGCACTTCTACCCAGCGAGAACCTGGGGGATGTTTCGGTCTCCACCAACCCAGCGGTGTCCGAGTTGTTACCGCCACGCGGCAACACTGTGCTTCCACAAGCCAACGTAGGAGTGGTCCTTAGTCCTGGCTGGTCTGGCGAGATTCTCCATATTGGTGGAATAGTTATCCCGATAGACCAGCAGCGCGTGCAGCAAGCGCTGAACTCGGTGATCTTCCGCCCCGATGCTGGCCTTGCCCTGGAGCGCCTGCCCTCTCAACAAGTGTGTGCCACGGTCCGCTACTGGCCAGTTAGAAGTCCTGAACGCACCGACACGATCGACTGGTGCTTCCGGGTCGACGGCTAACCCGTAGACGGGCCCCAGCCACTCGGCCCACCAACTGGTCAGTGGATCAGCCGGGGAGTTGCCCGGACGCCAACAACAGGTTGAACGCCGCCTCATCGAGGACTGGGATACCGAGCTCTTCGGCTTTCACCAGTTTCGTTCCGCTACCCTCGCCGGCCACCAGGGCGGTCGTTTTGGCCGACACGCTGCCCGGAGACTTGCCACCTCGGGCGACAATGGCCGCCTTGGCCTCGTCTCGACTCTGATCGGCCAGTGTTCCGGTCACGACGATGGCCATCCCGTCGAGTACCTGGGCAACCTCGT